>CAIMGI010000065.1 GCA_903840505.1 uncultured Bacteroidota bacterium | reverse complement strand
TATAGTAAAATTATGCTTTGCTCTTTTGTTTTTACTTAACACACAAAGGGGCATTGCGCAATGTAATGGTACTTCCGTTGTAAACCCTTCTTTTGAAGGGCCAACGGGAGCTAACCTAACTCCGGCACCTTGGGTTATTTGCACAAATACGCCAGATACACAACCTTGTTATGGGGGAGTTTTGTCTCCCTCAAATGGCAATTCCTATATAGGAATTACAGCTTATTACCCAAATGGCAACATTTACGAATCCTTTTCCCAACAATTGAGTCAAAATTTTAGCGCAGGGCAAACATATACTTTTAGTATTGATTTGGCAAAGTACAATGCGAACGGTTACTTAAATGGAATTGGTGAAGTTCAAATATGGGGTGGCTTTGCTAATTGCACAAAAAGCCAACTGTTATGGAGTTCGGGTAGTATTTTAAATTATACTTGGCAAACTTATCAGGTTGCTTTTACACCCAATGCAAATTATTCACATATTTATTTTGAAGCGGTTGATTTTAATTGTGGATGCTTTGAAACACCTTATTTCTTTTTGGATAATATGAGCCAAATTGTTACCCTAAGTACTCAAATACAAAGTACCACAACTTGTTTTGGTCAGTGTAATGGTACAGCCAAAGCAAATGTGTATGCAGGAACCCCACCATTTAATTATACTTGGAGTACGGGTGCTATAACGGATAGTATTGGTAATTTATGTGCCGGTACTTATTGGGTAAATGTAAGCGATGCAAACGGTTGTTTTGCTACAGATACTGTTACCATTGGTAATCCCGCTATTAATATTGTTTCAAATTTCCAACAACCACTTTGCAATGGAGATAGCAACGGTGTTGCGAGTGTTATAGTTACTGGTGGTAGTTCACCGTATACCTATCTTTGGAGTAACGGCAGCACCAATGATACTATTCCAAATTTGAGGGCAGGTACATATACCTTAACTGTTACCGATAGTGTAGGCTGTACAGCTAGTACACAAATAGTAATTAATGAGCCTGCTATTTTACAATTAGCTATTAACGCTGTTAATATAAGTTGTTTTGGTGCAAACGATGCTATAGCAATTGCTTTGGTTAATGGTGGCACCCCTCCTTATCTTTATTTGTGGAGCAATGGAAATACTAACGATACGCTTCTTAACCCACCTCCCGGAACTTATACACTAACGGTTTATGATTTCAACTCTTGCTCTGCAACTGCACAAGTAACAATTATTGAACCACCTGCAATTGCAGTAAATTTAAGCATTGTGGATGTAAGTTGTTTTGGTGGCAATGATGGTTCAATAACATTAAATACTTCTGGTGGTACAGCTCCCTATAATTACGCTTGGACACCAAACGTAGGCAATACAGATATAGTAAGTAATTTAACGGCAGGCAACTATTCCTGTACTATAACAGACGCTAATGGATGTACGTTTACACAAGTTTTATCTGTAAATGAGTTGCCTTTACTTCAATTACAATCAGGGCAACAAAATGTAAATTGTTTTAACGGCACCGATGGAATAGCTTATGTAACGGTTTCGGGTGGGATGGCTCCTTATACTTATTCTTGGAGCAATGGTTCAATAAATGATAGTATTGTGAATATTCCAGCGGGTACTTACAATGTTACTGTAACTGATGCGAATGGTTGTGCTGTTGCTACCACTATTAACATTACTGAGCCTGCTAGTGGCATCACTATAAACAATTTAATTATTAATTCTCCCTTGTGTAACGGTGCAGCAAATGGTAGCATTAGCTTTACGGTTACAGGCGGCACATCACCCTATTTGTATGTTTGGAATCCAAACGTAAGCAATACAAATACTGCCAACAATTTATCGGCAGGTAATTATTCCGTTACAATTACAGATGCGAATGGTTGTAATTTGACTCAGCAATTCAATGTTGTTGATCCCCCTGCAATTGTCATAAATAGCTCAATTACAAATGCAAGGTGTAACGCACAATGCAATGGAACTGCCAAAATAACCGCACAGGGAGGCACTTTGCCATATAGTTATTTATGGAGTAACGGTGCTATTACAGACAGCATTTTTAATTTGTGTGCGGGAAATTATTCTTGTACCATAACGGATGCAAATGGATGCACAGCGCAAACTACAGTTACTATAACAGAACCTGCTGCTATGCAACTTACAATTAACAGCGGTAACTCTCATTGTGGTAATGCCGATGGAATGGCTTGGGTAAGCAATGTAATTGGAGGCACTGCACCCTACACCTATTTGTGGAGCAATGCAAATACAAATGATACTGCTTTTGCTTTAGTAGCAGGAAACTATACAGTAACCGTAACAGACGCAAACAACTGTACAGTACAAGGAAATGTAACTATTACAAATGCACCTGCTCCCATATTAAATTTAGTAACACAAACGGATGAAATATGTGGCAATGCAAGTGGAACAATTACGGTAAATGCAATAGGCACAGCCCCTTTTAATTATACTTGGAATCCGAATGTGAGCATTACGAATAGTGCGAATAATCTCGTTGCCGGAAATTATACTGTAAGTGTTACAGATGCTTTCGGTTGTGTTTCTAATGTTCTACAAGTAACTATAAACAATCAGCAAATACAAATTACAGCAAGTACTGTTGTAAAGGATGAAAAATGTACGAATGCAAAAGGTGAAGCAACAGCTACACCAACCAACGGAACATCTCCCTATACTTATAGCTGGAACACAGTTCCTTTGCAAACGAACGCAACAGCGACTCAATTATCGAGCGGTAATTATATTTGCACTATAACGGATGCGAATGGCTGTACAGGAACAGTTGTGGTTACAATAAGCAATACAGATGATATACTTTTTGTAAAAGATATAATAATAGAACCTGAATTTCCACAAGCAGGAGAACAAACAAAAGCAAGTGCTGTATTGAGCAACGACTGGGAGCCCTATTATTGGAAAGTTCCGCCAACAAATGAAAATACAACGGAAAAGAATCCAACATTTTATTCAATAGACCAAAACAGTTTCACATTGATTTTGTATGCTATTAGTAGTAATGGCTGTATAGACAGCATAAGTAAAACCTTTGCAGTAAAACCGCCAATTACTTTTTATGTTCCTAACAGTTTTACTCCCAATGGAGATAACTTGAATGAAACTTTTGGTCCTGAACTATCTGGTATCAAAGAACTCTCAGGAGCAATTTACAATCGTTGGGGTGAAATAATTTTCGAATACAATTCCATTAGCGACCGTTGGGATGGTAATAAAAGTGAACAAGGGGTTTATGTGTACCGTTTTGAATATAAAGAGATGGGCGGTAAAAGTGTAACAAAAATTGGTACAGTTACACTGGTAAAATAATTATACAAAATTTTATGTTTGAATTACAAGCGTGTTCAACACAAACTCTTCCCTGTTTCTGTCGAAACTTTGACAATGATCCAAGCATATGACCTCACTTGACAAAATAGTAACAGAACCCAAAACAGGTGAAGAAAGGTTGATTTGCAACAATCAATCTACAGAAGTTAAACTTATTGATTTTTGGCGTTGGAGTGTTTCCGACATTGTAAGCAATGCAACAAGGGGAAGGTTTGCAGAATTTATTGTGGCAACTGCATTAAATATTGACTTGAATGTTGTTAGAGATGAATGGAGTGCATACGATTTGATAAGTCCCGAAGGAATAAAGATAGAGGTAAAATCAGCTTCCTATTTGCAAAGCTGGTTTCAGAGAAATTTCTCATTAATCAGTTTTTCTATCAAAGCTGCAAGGTATTGGGATAGTGCAACAAATAAACAAGGCAAAACTATGCCCACGCTTGATGGTGCTTTCTTGGTTTAGGGTTTAGCTACGAAATAAAGCACAAAATAAAACGAATGGTTCGCTAAAGGAATTTAATGACCCTAGCGAGGAGTAAAAGGAAGTTTATGGTAAACTTCCTGTATTTCTTACACAAGAAAAACCCTGCCGTGAAAACTTCCTTTTGGAAGAAAAGCGGCAGGGTATCTAAATCAGATTTGTGATTGCACAACTACTGCAACCCATTTATTTGTCCGATTTATTCTTTTTCAATTGTTATAACAACTTTTTTACCTGAAAAGCCAATAGTAGAAGAGCTTTCAAATTTCATTGTTTTTCTTTTATGTTCAATTACCTCATAAGTGCCACTAAAATTTACGCATTGGTCAGCCAACTCTTCTGCATGAAAGTAATTATCTCCTGATAACCCTGCAAATATAGAAGGTTCACTTCTAATATACCCCAATCCAACCAATGGACAACTGACAATAAGTTTCGAAAACAAAAACAATTCTCAAGTTCGCTTAGCCATTTATAACAAACTTGGGCAAATAATTGAAACAGTTAGTATAGGAGACAAAATTGGAATCCTTACACATACATTTGATTTATCTAAAATTGCATCGGGTGTTTATTTCGTGCAATTACAAAGCGATAATCAAATAATGAATAGGAAATTTATAAAACAGTAATAAAACAGAAATATTAAAAAAATTAAATTTTAAATGCGATAAAGAGATTTGCTTCTTGAAGATTAAGGTAGAAAATATTACCTTTAGTAATTAAGGCAACAATAAATGAGAAAAAAATTGAATTTTATCTGTATACTAACCTGTATTTTCTTTCAGGCAACATCTCAAAACTGGGATAGTTTGCCTGGAAGCAAAATACAATATAATCAAGTAAGAGTATTATATGCTGATACTGTTGACAACTATATGTATATGGCGGGTTTTTTCGCTATTGTGAATGGGCAACACATTAAGGGAATTGCTCGTTGGAATGGCTTGGAATGGGATAGTTTGGGGGCAGGGATTGATGGGATGGATAATAATGCACTAGCGAACGCATTGTGTATTACTCGTTATAATAATGAGTTGTATGTAGGAGGTGCGTTTTATTCTTTAGGCGATCGGAAAGCCGTTTCTATAGGCAAGTGGGATGGAAACAGTTGGGATTCACTGGCAGTACAGCCATTTAGGACTAATTTGAATAATGTTGTATATGCATTGGAAGTAATAAACAATGAATTGTATGTAGGTGGTATTTTTGATACAGTAGCGGGTGTTCCTGTAAAAGGAATTGCCAAATGGAACGGAACAAATTGGTCAAGCCTGAACTTTAACTTGCAAAATAACTATGGTATTAATTGCATTGCGTATTATAATAACGAAATATATGTAGCAGGTAATTTTTATGACCAACTTCCAACGGATGGTACTCGGAATATAATGAAATATGATGGAGTTTCGTGGACAAAAGTAGGTACTGGGGTGAACGGTGATCATATAGCTTCAATGGCAGTTTATAATAATGAATTGTATGTGGCGGGCTTGTTTTTAAGTGCCCAAGGTAATAAGGGTAATTACATACAAAAATGGAACGGAACGGTTTGGAGTGATGCGGGTGGTGGATTGGCAGGAGCAAATAATGATCCGTTTGATAATGCACAAGTGCAACAATTACTAGTTTATCAGAATAAAATCTATGCCGTTGGGGCAATGCGGTATGCAGGGGTAGTACCAGCCCAATATATTTCCATTTGGGATGGGACAAATTGGTGCGGATTAGGTAGTGATTTTGATAACCGTATTGGGACACTATGTTTTTATAAAGATACGCTATATGTAGGTGGCGGTTTTTGGACTATAGATGGGGACAGTATTGATAACGTTGCAAAATGGAATGGCGGTAATTATACTGATACCTGTGGTAATTTAACAGGAATTGAGAATACGCATAACAAAAGTGCTTTGAATATTTACCCAAACCCTAATAATGGTTTATTTACAATAGAAGCAGCCTTTGAAAAAAGTGAAGAGATTAGCATTATGCTTTACAATATGATGGGAGAATGTGTATTGAAGATTGAAGGGGTAATTGTAAACGAGTCATATAAAAAGCAATTAAATATTGAAAAATTCCCTGCCGGAGTTTATTTCTTATCTATACAAACGAGCGCTGAAAGCGTCCAACTAAAAGTAGTGAAGCAATAAATGGAATGCTTTATAAAAATCTAAATTTATTCTTACCAGAATAAGTCTATAGATGTAACTGTTATTTCCAATAAAACTTTACATTAATTTCAATTCAATTAATTTTTTAGGATTAAAATAATTTTCTCACAGCGATAGAACATTGTGGATAAATGTACTGCTAAAAACATATCAACATATGTACATATGTTTATATGTTAAACCCCTTTGTTTAAAGGGGATTTCGGGCGAATAAAATTATTATTTATAATGTCTAGGAATTGATGATTTTTAACCATTGATTTGTGCTTATCTGTAAATAAATAATTGGACTTAAAAATCAATAAAAAATTAAATAAATAACACCTAAATAAGCCTATCGAAAGAAAATACAGACCATTTGCAATAGAGAGCTCAATTTGTCCAATTTTATTTCAAAATGTCCTCATACCTTGCAAAAAATTAAAGCTATAGAAATATAACAAAATATCCATTTGTCCTAAAATCTCCAAAATGTCCCCAAAATATTCATCCATTGCCATTTACTTTGATTCAATTAAAAAATAACAAATGAAAAAACTAAAACTAATTTTCGCTTCACTTGCAATAAGTTTTGCAGTAAGCAACACAAAGGCACAGAATTTTTCTTACAGCCTTTCAAACACAACTGATAATTATACAGACTTGGTTTCACCATACAGGAATTATATTTTGCGGTATACGATAGATGGGGAGAAAAAGTATTTGAAACAACCGATAAAAATAACGGTTGGGATGGTACTTATAAAGGGAGTAATTTAAGCAATGCTGTGTTTGTATATTACTGTAAAGGAAAGTATAATGATGGTTTGGAGTTTAAACAAAAAGGAGATATAACATTAGTTAGGTAATTTAAAGGATTTTGAAAGTGATTAATAAAAAACAGGCAAGTAAACCCATCTTACATAAGATGGGTTTACTTGTTTTATTATTGTTTTATTCAACTTTTACTTTTTCACAAAATAATTTAGTATCCAATCCAAGTTTTGAAAATTATACAAGTTGCCCAGCTCAGAACAGTGAATTATACAAGGCACCGCCTTGGTTTCAGCCAACTCAAGCAACACCAGATTATTTTAACATTTGTAGTATGGGTATTTGGCCTTCCAATATGGATGTTCCAACAAACTATTTTGGTTATCAATATGCTCGAACTGAATCCGCATATGCCGGATTCGCTTCTATGTTCAATTTACCAAGTTCTTTCGGTTTGAATCTACGTGAATATGTTGAAGGGAAATTGATTGAACCCTTGAAAAAGGGAAACAGGTATTCAGTAGAATTTTATGTTTCCTTATCTAATCTTTCGTGGTATTCAACAGATGCTATGGGGGCTTTTCTAGGTGATAGTCTTGTGAACTTTGGGATTAATTATATGTATTTGTTGAATGCAGTACCTCAAATAAGTAATCCCAAAGGCAATGTACTAAAAGATACTTTAAATTGGATGAAGGTAAGCGGTGAATTTATAGCTGAAGGAGGGGAGCGATTTATTACAATAGGAAACTTTATTCCTGACACATTGAATACTATTGATACACTTTATGTCTATGAACACGTGGCTTATTATTATGTTGATGATGTAAGTGTAATATGTTTGGATTGCGATAGTGATACTACTGTTACAACAGTAGCCAACAACCTATTTATCCCAGATGCATTTAGCCCAAACGGTGATGGTAATAATGATAAATTATTTGTGCGTGGCAATAACATACAGGAATTGTATTTTGCTGTATATATTCACATTTCAATAATTTCAAAAAACACTGTAAAAAGGGGTGTTTTCGGTAAATATGAAAACAATTACAAAAGGCGAGCACAGCACCAGCGTGAGGGATAGCAGCGTAAATCCTTTGCTTTTTTAAGCAAAGATTGCAGCGTATAGCCCGTCTGTGAGGTGAGTATGCGAACCTCGCGGAAACGCCCAAAGAGATAAAAAAGAACAGAACAATAATGCATATTGTACACATTAATTTATAAGGCAGCCAGATAGACTACTATTTGTTTATCATTAATTAATGAGTACTTTTGGTACTATGAAAAAACTTTTTCTACTTCTTCTTATTTCTGGTTTTTTCAAGTGCTGTATGGCACAAGATGTTGAATTTTATAATCTCTATTTTGAAGGCAATGCCTTAGTTGTGAAGGGGCAATACGATAAAGCCATTGATAAGTACAACCAGGCACTTAAATTATTTCAAGCCGCCTATGTTTACTATAACCGAGGCAATGCTTATTATGGGAAAAAGGATTATGCGAATGCAGTGTTGGATTATACCAAAACATTAAAGTTGAACAGTGGTTATGCTGAAGCATATTACCAACGCGGATTGATAAAAAGCACTACCGGAGACAAAACCTGTTGTGATGATTTAAAGAAAGCTGTAAAATTGGAATTGGCAGATGCTACTGCCGCTTTCAAGAAAAACTGTAAATAAAATTCATTAATTACCCTATTCTTGGTTGAATTTACGCAACCATTTTATCGCACTTTCTTCTGTTAGGAAAAGCTTCGTAGGCTTAATGGGTTTGTTAAAATTCAAATAAAAATTAAACATAAGCTTAATTGCAAAATTACTGGTCACCATTGCATCTGCTATGGTATATATATTTGATTCAACACTTGCAGCATATTCCCTGGCCGATTTGTCGTAATTGGTATTGCTTGCTAAGGTAATGAGGTTACAGAACGCTTTTCCGCCACCTAGCTTTTTAATAACTTCATTGGTTTTCTTAATGTCGGTATCATAAAAATCGACATTGTCTTTTACCGTAAAATGCAAAATTCCATCCTCTCTCAATTCCATAAACAACTTTTCCAATTCAACCCCTTTGTTTGTAATAATAGCACTTTTGTCGGTCATATAGTATTGTTCATCTTCGGTAAAGATATTTTAAATGCAACAAATAAACAATAGCTAATCAGATTTACGCTCTCGGTTTTGGGATTACCACTCTGAACCAATATCCTCACTGTTTTTTTTAAACCAAACGATTGCTTTTTCTTCAACCATTTTTATAAAATCATTTTTTGCAGCATTGTATTCATTTCCGTCTTTCCATTCTTTTGTACTCAACTGCATTTTAATTTTCTGATATTCATTTTTCACCTCGCAGTGCTTTCGTATATATTCTCTAAATGCGATGTGTCTGAGCCAATGATATGAATTATGTTCGAGTATATGGATGTGTGCTAATTTATGTTTATTTAGCTCATTGGGTATAACATCATTTTCGTAATAAACGCTAGGTAATATTATGTTTTCGGGTTTTGTTTGTAGCATAACAAAGAAGCGCCTATAGGGCATTATTGAATTGTATTTTTTGTAAAACAGGTAGCCTTTATTTGTAAGTGGTTCTATACATTCATCAAGTTCAAATTGCTTGGGAACGCCTACAAGTATGTCAATTATTGGCTTGGCACTTAAACCTAAAACAGCAGTACTGCCTATGTGTTCAATTATAGGATTCAGAATTTGTAATTGTTCGGAAAGTTCTTTCTGAATGTTGTGATACCAATTTTGCCACTTGGGATTATATATTTCAAGTTGTACTTTCATTGTTCGTTAGCAAACAACATTAATTCTTCCGTATCATTCAAGCGTACCATTTCTTCAAACTGCATTCCGATTTTTTGAAGTAAGTGTATGGATTGAACATTATTTTTGTTTGTAATTGCAACGATGCGGCTTAGCCCTAAATTACTTTTTGCATACTTCATTGTTGCTGTTGCTGCTTCGTATCCATAACCTTTGCGTTCATAGCGCGGAAGCAATGCAAAGCCAATATCTACGTCTTTTAAGCTATCTCTCTTAATTAATCCGCACATACCAATGGGAGTATTGTTGTTTTTCAACACCACCAAATTAAGCCCAAAGCCATTTGTTTGATAGCTTTTTATAAACTTCTCTAAAATATAATTACGTGCATCATCGGTTGTTGTAATATTTCGCTGACCAATAAATTGCAGCCAAGTGGGGCTGTTCATCAGTTCCAACAGAAAAGCACTGTCCTCTGAAGTAAATTTACGAAGTATGAGTCTTTCTGTTTCTATTTGTTCCCAACTTTTTCCAACCATTTTTTGGCGACATCTTCCCTCAGGAATAGTTTGGTATTTACTTCCGGTTTGTACACATTTAAATAAAAATTCCCAATTAATTTCAAACCCAGCCCTTCTATTAAAATAGCAGCAGCAATTTGGTGTTTATTATATGGGTTTTTGGATAAATACTCCATTGTTTCTTTCGGAATATGGTTAAATGCCATTGCTCTTATATCCAACAACAACAATACTTTATTGCCATTAGTAAATTCATAAGTATCTTTAAAATCCTTTTCTATATTGGCTAAACAAACATCCGAATCTTTTTTTGCTGTTGTAATCAATAAACCATTCTGTTCATCATAGCACAAAGTAGAAGTAATTAACTCCTTTGTTTTAATGGAAGTGCTTGACTGCTTCTCGCTAATTGTATTAATCATTTGCCTTTAAACAAATGTATAAAATTTAGCGTTAAGTAAAATCATATTGGATTTCCAAAATTCAAACTATTCTTTCAACGTATTCAAATTAAAGCCCAATCCAAATGAAAAGCGCAATTCCGATAAAGATAAAGGAACTTCTGCTGACCGATAGGTGCCATATATATAGCGGCTTTCCATAAATAAATGAAAAAAGCGATTGGCAAAATAGTTAAATCCTATTGTAGGAGAAATAACGGTGCTAAATTCTGCTTTGTTTTTTGGTGGAGGGTATGCTCCAGTTAATATTGTATTTCCAAAGACAAGATTGTCTTTTGCAAAGCTTATTCCTGGTTGTAATGAAATGTATGGATCAAAATGATTGCTTGTTTTAAAATGGTAATTCGGACCAAAAAACAAGTTGTGATTGAAATCAAAAACAGAATATTTATTAATAGAATTGACATAGTAAAACCCATCACCTCTTACCGATATTTTATTGTCGAAATAATATTCCAAGTTGCCGTGTAAATACATATTATTGGTTTTGAATTCGAACATACGCGAAGGGCTTATGGTAACATAAGTACTTAAGATACCTTTGTGTATAAATTGCACTTTTTCATTTTGCGCTGTTGCCAAAAAGGGGAATGTAAACAGCAAAAATAGTGTTAGTGCTTGCATTATTTCTTTTTATTGAAATCGGCCAAACGATAGTTCATACTCATTGTAACCAATAGATGTCCTTCAAGGTCAATTTCTGCTGCACTACTCGAAATTACAATTGTAGGTGAATATTGCTCTGGTATTAAAGAAGGATAACTATTGGCAGTTATTTCCCTTCCAAGGTGTATCATATATTGTGCATTTAACGAAACATCAAAACGTTCCGTAAAATTATAATGACTGCCCAAACCCATTTGTACAGCAGAACTCCAACGACTCAAGGTGTTTTTGGAATTGAAATTGTCTGTCATTTTTGTATAGTCAAAACAATGTCCTGCCAATAAATAGGGACTTAAACTGTTTTTTTTGTTGGGTGAATTGCTCATATAAAACATTACTGACCAACCAATGTGCCCATCTTTCCGGTTTGCATAATCACCTATTCCGGAAGTAATATAATCGGCAAACCATTCGGTATTTACTTTTTTGTTTACTTGTATCCGAAATTGACCACCGGCACCTTGCCCGATTCCGGCATTTCCATCGTTAAACAAACTCATTGAACTGCGCACCCCAAGTGAGAATCTGCCACTTTCGGTTTTTGGTTCTTCCTGTGCCCATATAATAATAGGGCTTATGAGCAGAAAGGATAGGATTAGCTTTTTCATAATAATCAAATTTACAATAAAAACCATTTTAGCAGGTAAATATTGCCTTCCTTTTTATTAAATCGGTATATGGGGCATTTTATAGGGTATAATGGCTTTTTTAAGGGCTATGATGAAAATCATAAAGCAGATTGTAAAAATCTTTTTACTTTTAACCTGATAAATAAAAACAACATGGACTTAAGACCAGAAATAATAGAACGAATAAAACTGTTGGATGAGAAATACCAATTGATGGGACAAAGTCTCGAAAATTATTTGGATGGTTTACTTCTTTCCAACTATCTAACCTATTGGGACTATACCAATGTAGATAAGCTACTAACCCTTCAAACTCCCAAAACAGATTTTCCGGACGAACTTATTTTTATTATTTACCATCAAATAACCGAATTGTATTTTAAACTAACGCTTCACGAAATGGAGCAAATAGCGAACAATGGTCGAAATGTATTGAAGAATGGTGAAGACAAAGGGTGGAAAGAGAAGTTAGACAAAGATTTTTTTGTAGCACGCGTAACACGAATCAACCGTTATTTTGAGTCGCTTACAAAATCGTTTGCGATTATGATTGATGGAATGGAGAAGGAGCAATTTTTGTCCTACCGTATGGCATTGCTTCCCGCCAGTGGGTTTCAGTCGGCACAATACCGAAAGGTTGAAATATGCAGCACCGATATGTTTAACTTGGTTGACAAAGATGTTAGAGCAAAATTTGAAGGAAAAGATGCAAGTATAGACGAAATGTATGATCACATTTATTGGAAGCAAGGTGCTACAGAATTAGCAACAGGTAAAAAAACATTGACCTTAATGCAATTCGAAAAAAAGTATTCAGCTGAATTTATTGCCTTGGCAAAAGAACATCAAAACAAAAATTTATGGGCAAAATATAAGTCACTAAGCAAAGAGGATCAACAGGATGAGAAAGTATTACAAGCCTTAAGACAGTTGGATGTGAACGTGAATGTAAATTGGCCTTTGGTGCATTATAAATCGGCAGCACGCTATTTGGGTAATGATAATTCGGATGTACCTGCGACAGGTGGAACCAATTGGCAAAAATACTTACCTCCTCGTTTTCAAAAACGTATTTTTTATCCTGAGTTGTGGAGCAAGCAAGAAACTGAAGAGTGGGGTAAAGCTTGGGTAGAAGAAGTAAGAGCAAAAAAATTCTAAGTACTTACCTTATTTAGGTATTAAATAATAATGCTTTGCAACATTGCCTGTTTCTTCTAATTCCAAGGAACGACTTTTAATTTTTATAACATTAAAATAGCGGACATCACTATTGGGCGATGTGTTTGTTAGCTTAAGTTGCGATTTACCGCTTTCGAAAGAGTAATTGCCATTAACGGTAATTGTAAAAAATAATACGGTGGCAATTTCTGTAAAGGTATGGCTGCTTTTCGAAAAACTTATTGTGTAATTAGGTAGGGCTGTTTTAAAATCAGCAGTTTTATCGGTGCCATTTTCAGTATACTTAGAAACAACCCAAGTGCCGTCCAAATTTCTTTCGTAGGCCATTTTTCCACAGGAAAACAATGCAATACTTGTTACTAAAAATAGAGCGGAGAAAATAATTTTTTTCATTGTAATTTGTTTATAGGGTTTATCGTTTCAAAAAATATTCTTGGTTGTTTGCGCTTTGTACCAGCTTTCCGTAAAATTCGGTAGCCGTTAATTTTTTCATATCAAAACTTCGGGTGCTGCTGGTAGGCAATGTTGTTTTTAAGACAAGTTTGTCAGTTATCCCTTTTATTTTCCAAGTGCCCGAAACATTTATTTCTAATCCCAATATAGTAGTATGCTCACTAAAGCTATGGTCTTTGTTAAAAGTAACAGAATAATTCGGGAAATTGGTATTGAAAAAATCAGTTCTGTCACTTCCGTTTTCAGTAAATTTATCCATATACCAAACTCCTATCAGTGCATTGCTGTACTCTGCTTTTTTGCAGGAGGATATTGTTAAAAGTAACAGGCAAATCGATAAAAGAGGAAGTGTTTTTCTCATCTTTATTTAATCTAATTTCAATACTGCCATAAATGCCGATTGCGGTATCTCTACGTTACCCACCGAGCGCATACGCTTCTTTCCTTCTTTTTGTTTTTCGAGTAATTTACGCTTACGGGAAATATCACCACCGTAACATTTTGCTGTAACATCTTTACGCAGCGCTCGAATTGTTTCACGAGAAATAATTTTTGCACCAATCGCTGCCTGTATAGGTATTTCAAATTGCTGGCGTGGTATTAGTTCTTTTAATTTTTCGCATATTTTTTTTCCGAAACTGTGTGCATTGTCTCTGTGTATTAATGCTGAAAGTGCATCAACCGGTTCGGAGTTCAATAGTATATCCAGTTTTACCAAATGAGATGCTCTGTATTCCAAAGGTTGGTAATCGAAAGAAGCATATCCTTTTGATATGGTTTTTAACTTGTCGTAAAAATCGAAAACAATTTCACCCAAAGGCATTTCAAACATCAATTCAACTCTATCGGTAGTTAAGTAAACTTGGTTTGTAAGTATTCCGCGTTTACCAATACACAAGGACATTATTGCACCCGTAAATTCTGATTTTGTAATTATTTGAGCACGTATATAAGGCTCTTCCACCTTTTCTAAAAAGTTAGCATCCGGTAAGTCGGAAGGATTATTTACTGTTAATTTTACCCCTTTGGTAGTATATGCAAAATACGATACGTTGGGAACAGTTGTTATAACTGTCATATTAAATTCCCTCTCCAATCTTTCTTGAATAATCTCCATATGTAACATTCCTAAAAATCCACAGCGGAAACCAAAGCCAAGGGCTGCCGATGCTTCGGGTTCCCAAGTGAGGGATGCATCGTTTAACTGAAGTTTTTCCATCGAGTAACGCAACTCTTCAAAATCGTCTGTATCAACGGGGTAAATGCCTGCAAAAACCATCGGTTTAACATCTTCAAAACCTTGTATTCCTTTTTCACAAGGGTTTAAAACAGTAGTAATTGTATCACCTACTTTTACCTCTCTTGCATCTTTTATTCCCGAAATAATATAGCCAACATCGCCTGTTTTAACTTCATTACGGGGTTCCTGCTTTAAACGCAGCACACCAATTTCGTCAGCATTGTATTCTTTTCCTGTCGCTAAAAATTTCACTTTCTCACCTTTTTTAATTGTTCCATTAACAATTTTGAAATAGGCAATAATTCCTCTGAATGAATTATAAACAGAGTCGAAAATCAGTGCTTGCAAAGGGGCTTTAGGGTCACCTTTAGGAGCAGGCACTCTAGCAACAATTGCCTCCAATATATCGTGTACACCTAATCCTGTTTTTCCTGATGCGGCAATAATTTCTTCGCGTTTGCAACCCAGCAATTCTACAATTTGGTCTTTAACCGCTTCAGGTTCTGCACTGGGTAAATCTATTTTGTTTAAAATCGGAATAATTTCTAAATCATTTCCCAATGCTAAATACAAATTGGAAATGGTTTGTGCCTGTATTCCTTGCGCTGCATCCACAATTAACAATGCGCCTTCACAAGCTGCAATGGAGCGCGAAACTTCGTAGGAAAAATCAACGTGACCGGGAGTATCGATTAAATTCAATACATATTTTTTACCATTCAATTCGTAATCCATTTGAATGGCGTGACTTTTTATGGTAATGCCGCGCTCTTTTTCAAGATCCATATCATCCAACACTTGTGCTTGCATATCGCGTTTGCTGATGGTATTTGTATACTCAAGTAAACGATCGGCAAGTGTACTCTTTCCGTGGTCGATGTGTGCTATGATGCAAAAATTCCTAATATTTTCCATTGGGTTGCGAAGGTAAGAATTAATCCTGACTGGGTCAATGGATAATTTAAGGGAAATTTTATGATTGTTCTGTAAAGAGATTTTGTATGTCTTTACTTATCCTCAATTGATTTCTTACGTTTAAAAAGCCCTCTCTTTTCTTTTTTCTTTTCCTTCTTGTCCATCATATCAGGGCCGGTAAGGTCGGGACAATCATCGGTCACTACTTTTTTCTTTTTATCTTCAATGTTGAGGTCGTTCTTCTTTTGCTTTTTTGGTTTTATTTTATGAAGAATAAATTGTGTTCCCTCTTTTATTTTTTGTATAAATGGTTTCGATTTTCTTTCACGGCAGGCAGGGTTTCTAAACAAGCTTATGGCAAGGTTGAAATAGGCATTCAAACCGTAAGTATCCTTTTTGATGAACAAAGGAAATACATTGTCGAAGCCCAACACAAAGCTGCGATAGCGGAAAGCAAAACCCAATTGTGGGTAAACAAAACGTTGAAAGGTGAGGGGCATTGCAACTTCTATTTGTCTGCGTTCATAACGCGGAGTTATGGAAAACAAATTGCCTCGCTGCACACCAGTGGTGCGGGCTGTGGTAACACCAGCTATGGCAGTGCCATTCAAGTAAAAATTCTTTCCTAAGTTTACATCTCCTTGTACCGACAAAGCCGTTGGAAGCGAAGCCCAAATGGGTCGGTTTACTTCCAATGAGGTGTTAAAATTACCTTCCATCACTTCTTGCATTGAGTTTACTTCCTCATAATTGTTAATGGTTGCCGCACCATCTATATCACCCTTCAATGTGTTTGTTTTGAATTTTATATAGCCAAGGTCGATTAGTGAAACACCTATTTTATATTTATAGTCAACGTATTTGCAGCCCGATTTTTTTGAATGCGCATAGTAAGAATCAATCCAGCCTTTCATTTTTTTATACGTAATACCTGCCTCTAAACCAAAACCACTTCCTGTATTCCAACCGGGTTTATTCATACGGATTCTGCCTTTCATTTTTTGCAGGTCAATGAAAGTATCTACCATAAAACCATCCAAGCGCCCAAGGTTAGCATAAAAAATATTGATGCCTGTTAGGTATTTTACATTGGCACCTGCGGTAATCATAACATCGTTGTCGCGGTGCACAATTTTACCAATATTGAGCCCATACTCAACCCAGGCCATCTCGCTTAACTTTAAATTTTTGTAATTAATATCAACTCGTTTGGTATTGGCAACAGAATTTGGGTTAAGCAAAGCATTGGTAAGTTCAAAAGGAACATTACGCACATCAATTTCAGCTCTTCCACGCACAAAAAAGCCGAAGCCCCATTCATCGTAACTTACCACTCCAATAGGTGCATCTACTGAAATGTTAGAATAGAAAAACTTTTTCAGCTTTAGGGTGCTTAGAGTAGGTGCTGCCAAACTTCCTTTTAGGGATTGCCATACACTAAAATTGGGTAAATAGGCTTGGTTGGTAAAAAAATAGGCGTTCGCACCAACTAAGTTAAGTTGGGCAAAAGTCCTTGAGTCAACTGATGAAGAAGGGTTGAGAAAAATACTGCTTATAGGATAGTAATTGCTATTCGCAATACCCAATTTTTCCTGTGCGTGAACATTGGCAAATAAAAGCAGAGAAAATAGGATAGTAAATCTTTTCATAGATAATGTACCGATTTGCCAAAGATAAATTTATTTATGTAGTAAAAATACCTCAATGAACACTTTAGCACCAACTAAATTATTTGTGGCACAATTTTGGTTTTGCTTGTTTAAAATGCTTAGATTTATAACACATTACAAAAATTGAATACAAATGAAATTTAAAATACTTTTTTTCTTGTTTATGGGTTTGGGGTTTGCAATGAATGCATCTGCACAAGCCACTAAAAGCAATACTGCAAGTACACAAGCTGCAATTAATCAGGCATTAAAAAGCGGAAAATTAACCCCACAACAAACAGCTCAGTTAAAAGCTCGATCGGCAGCTTTACAAAAGAGCAAAAATATCAACAAGGCATTGACTCCGGCAGAAAAGGCTAAGTTGCAGGCATTGGCCAAGCAAAGAAATAATGCTGCTAAAAAATAATTTATTTTATATTTCGATTAAACCTTTTGAATTCTTCTTTGTCAAAACATAAAAATTGTAAAACCATATTTTATGAAAACTAAATTCTTATTGTTCTTATTTAACGGGATGTTAATTACAGGAATAGCTTTTGCCCAAACTGCAACACCTAAAGTTGCAAAAAAGCAAGCCAATCAGCACGCACGTATCAATGAAGGGGTGAAAAGTGGCGAACTTACAAAAAAGGAAGCTGCAGCATTGCGTGCTCGTGAGGCTAAATTACAAAGAGATAAGAAGATAGCGAAATCAGACGGTAAAGTGACTCCTGCCGAAAGAGCAAAATTAAACAGGGAAGCGAACCGCAATAGCAAGGCAATCCACAATCAAAAACACGATGCGCAGCATAGATAAAAAGTAGATTTTTATCACTTTTTTGCTATGCAATGAATTCGTAACTTTATTTTATTAGATTTGTGCGTTATCAAACACGGATTTAATGAATATTCAAATAAATAAGGTTGCTCAATCAAGGGTTTCTCAGGTAGATTTTGACAAATTGGTTTTTGGAAAATATTTTTCCGACCATATGTATATTGTTGATTTTGTGGATGGAGTTTGGCAGCAACCACAAATAATGCCTTATGGGGATATGCTTATAAAGCCCTCTTTATCGGCACTTCATCACGCTCAATCAATTTTCGAAGGAATGAAGGTGTTTAAAAACAAAGAAGGAGATGTGATGTTTTTTCGTTTGTACGATAATTTTAATCGTATGAATCGTTCTGCCGAAAGAATGTGTATGCCTCCAATACCCGAAAACATTTTTATTGAAGGCTTAAAAAAGCTTATTGAAATTGATAAAGATTGGATTCCTACCCAAGATGGGAAAGCATTATATGTGCGCCCTGTTTACTTTTCAATTGATGAGGTAATTGGTGTAAAGCCTGCAGAAAACTATCGTTTGGTAATCATTACTACACCTACTGGTGCATATTATCCCGAGCCATTAAAAGTATTGGTAGAAAAAACATATTCACGTTCAAGTGAAGGTGGGACAGGATACGCAAAAGCCGCTGGAAACTATGGTGGTGCAATGTATCCAACAAAGTTGGCTATGGAAAAGGGTTATCACCAACTTATTTGGACAGATGCTATAGAAAATAAATACATAGAGGAGTCGGGAAGTATGAATGTGATGTTTGTTATAAACGGTGTTTTGGTAACACCTTCATTAAGCAACAGCAAACTTGCAGGAATTACACGCGATAGCATTTTAAAGCTTGCAATCGATATGGGAATTAAGGTGGAAGAAAGGAACGTTACTGTGGATGAAGTAATTGAGGCACACGAAAAAGGACAATTGCAAGAAGCATTTGGTGTTGGAACAGCAGCCAATGTTGCGCCCATAGCACTCATTGGAGCAAATGGAAAGGATTATGTATTACCAAATCCTGCCAATTTTGCTGTCGCGAACAAGATAGGAAAGGCGCTTACCGAAATTAAAATGGGTAAAGCCGAAGATAAATTCGGTTGGGTAATTAAACTATAATTTAAGCATTCTCCGGTCGCATTTGCGGAAAGAACAATACATCCTGAATGGAATGTGAATTTGTCATTAACATAGCCAATCTGTCAATTCCAATGCCCATACCCGAAGTGGGCGGCATACCGTATTCCAATGCGCGAATAAAATCATAGTCGATAAACATTGCTTCATCATCACCTTTTTCAGATAAGCGAAGTTGCTCTTCAAAGCGCGCACGTTGGTCAATTGGGTCGTTTAATTCTGAATAAGCATTTGCCAACTCTTTACCATTTACCATTAATTCGAAGCGTTCTACCAAGCCTTCTTTGTTTCTGTGTTTTTTACACAAGGGCGACATTTCAATCGGGTAGTCAGTAATAAATGTTGGCTGTATATAATTGCCTTCGCATTTTTCTCCAAAAATTTCATCAATAAGTTTTCCTTTTCCCATTGATTTTTCGGTATGAATTCCCAAGTCTCTGCATACATTCCTCAAGGCATCTTCATCCATTGCAGAAATGTCAATTCCTGTATGTTCTTTAATAGAATCATACATTGTTATGCGTTTGAAAGGGCGTTGGAAATCAATTTCTTTATCACCCATCTTCACCTTTGTTGCACCGTGTAAATCAAGCGCTACTTTTTCAATCATCTCTTCCGTAAAATCCATCATCCAATTGTAGTCCTTATAGGCTACATATATTTCCATTACTGTAAATTCGGGATTATGCGTTCTGTCCATTCCTTCGTTGCGGAAATCTTTTGCAAACTCATAAACACCATCAAAACCACCTACTATAAGTCTTTTCAGATAAAGTTCATTTGCAATACGAAGGTATAAAGGCATATCCAAGGTATTGTGATGTGTTTTAAACGGGCGCGCAGCAGCGCCTCCCGGAATAGGCTGTAGGATGGGTGTTTCAACCTCAATATAACCTTTTGCATTAAATGTATTGCGAAGCGATTGTATAATTTGAGTGCGTTTTTTAAAGGTCTCTCTCACTTCGGGGTTAATAATTAAATCAACATAACGTTGACGGTAGCGGAATTCCGGATCGGTAACCTCATCGAATGCATTTCCTTCATCGTCCCTTTTAACAATGGGTAAAGGCTTTAAGGCCTTGCTTAACATTTTAAAGGAAGTAGCGTGAATGGAAACTTCACCCACTTTGGTTGTAAATACATATCCCGTAATCCCCACTATATCACCAATGTAGGTGTGTTTTTTAAATACAATATCGTACAATGTTTTATCCTCACCTGGGCAAACATCATCGCGTCTTATATACAATTGGATTCTTCCGCTAGAATCTTGTAAGCTCACAAAACAAGCCTTTCCCATATCGCGAACACTCATTACTCGCCCTGCAATACTTACATTTGTGTACGATTGGCTCTCAGGAGTATAATTGGCAAGTATATCTTTCGCGGCTGTATTTATTTCAAATAGTTCGGCTGGATAGGCATTGATGCCCATACTGGTAAGCTCTTCCAGTGATTTCCTTCTTACTATTTCTTGTTCACTTAATTCAGGTGTCATATCAATTGTATTTTTTACAAATATAAAATTAAGGCATCAAATTATGGTGGTATTGCGTATTTAAATACAACCAATTAAGATTTTTCTTAAATTTACTTTCTTTTTTAAGACCAAAGAGAGTATGAAAAATTTAATTGCCGATTTTGCTAATCAATTAGAGCAGGCGATAAAAATTGGTAACAGTAGTAAATTTACGCAAGCAAATGGTACGATTAGCAATGTACTTATTTCGGGCCTCGGTGGTTCCGGAATAGGCGGAAGCATTGTTTCTGAGTTGGTATCGAAGGATGCTTCAGTGCCTATTGTTGTCAACAAAGATTATTTTATTCCTGCATTTGTTGGACCCTCAACCCTTGTAATTATTTCATCCTATTCGGGAAATACAGAGGAAACTATACAATCAATGGAATTGGCGAT
>CAIMGI010000064.1 GCA_903840505.1 uncultured Bacteroidota bacterium | reverse complement strand
TTATTGAAAAAGCAGGTGTAATAATATTAATTTAACCTTTAATCTTAATCTTGATTTGCAATTAGACCCTTTGCTATTAACATTTCTTCAACCTTTTTCCAATCAACGAAAGGTCGTCCAATTTGCTTTACTTCTTCGCCTTCTTGCACTACATTTGTAAGTAATGGGCAACCTAATGCGGCATCATCAATATAAATTTTTGCATAAGCTTTAGGGCTGTTGGTCCATTCAGCTTGTGAAGGATTACAATTTATTCCATAGAGTGGAATATCGTGTTTAGCATACCAATCAACAGCGTCTTGTAACTCTTTCTCATTTCGCATGGTCCAAAGTATCAGGTTATGATTATGGGCTACCAATTTTTTCAATACTTCAACGGCACCAACTACATTTTCACCCAGTTCCGGATATTCGTGCATTACCACTGTTCCATCAAAATCTACGGCTATGTCCATCTTTTACTTATTTTTCTTTCCAATAACAGTGTATTCACTCCATTCCCCTTTATTTACTTTACCGGCAAAATTTTGGAAATCACTTAAAATGAAGTAGGCATTGAATTTCAATTCTCCTTCATCCGATAAATACATATTTTTAATCAAAGGGTGATTTGGGTCCTTGAATTGTGTTAACTCATATTTATTATTGTCTTTTTTTCTTGTAATCATTGAAACATAAGATGGATGAACCCTATTACCATTTTCTTGAAAAAAGGCTATTTCATATTTTTTATCTTCAATTTCTCTAATTGCACAAAAAAGTGGTAAAGTATCGGCAAGTACTAAATTTATATGTGTTCTCTTAATACAAGTCCATTTCCATAAACCTTCAATATTATCTAATTTATGTTTTCTAAAATAATTCCAATAGTCTGCGCTGTTTGCATCCTTATTACTTACAAAAGCTTCTAATACTATAGTTGTTTTTATAGGAGCAATAACTGTTTCCTTTACCTTTTTCTCTTCAGTAACTGGGACATCCTCAGTTTGCACGTTGGTTGCATTGTTTATAGTAGTGTCAATATTATTAACCAAAGTGTCGGATGTAAGTGCCTGTGGAGCGATAACAGCATCGTTTTCTTTTTTAGCCGGTGGCGCTTCTTTTTGGAACAATTCCTTAAATTCCTTTTTAATAAAATTACGAAAGCCAGGTATAGAGAATGCGAGTATGGCACCACTTATAGTTATTAATAAAACTATTGTTGCAAATTTTAGTTGGAAGAAGCCTTTGTTTTCTTTCTTGGCTGTTTTTGCATCTAACTCGGCAAAGCGTTTTCTAAGTCTGTTCCTTTCGTGATAGATAACCCCTCGTTCTATTTGAGCATCTGTTAACTCAAAGCCCTTCATTTTTTCAAGTTTGTTGAGTCGTTCCCTGATAGTGATTCTTTCCTTTAACTGAATTACTTTTTTAATATCTTCAGCGAAGCGAAGGTGATATAAGTAAACTTCGTTTTTCGTTTCACTTAACCATATGGTGTAATTGGATGAATGGCCATTATAAGCGAGTTCGGCTAAGTCTTCAATTATTTCGTTGCTGTATTCTTTAATTGCTGCCAACTTTCCTTCAAGTGAATGCAGATCCAGAAAATTTTCTAGTGAAATAGTTTTTTCTTTCCCGATTAAAATTTCAAAAAGTGTAATGAGGAATTTTTGATAGCCTTCCTCTGAGGGCAAAAGTAATCTTAATTCCTTTTTCTCCCGCTCACTTAGCGTTTTTATAAGTACTATCTCAACAATATTGCTTTCCTGTGTATTCACCTTATTTTTTTAAAATTCCAAACACAAGTTCCTTTAGTCTTTTTTGGCAACGCGATTTTTGGTTTCTGGCATTCGCTTCGTTTGTATATCCAAATTCATCAGCAATTTCCACCATTGTTTTCTTTTCATAGAAATAGCTT
>CAIMGI010000063.1 GCA_903840505.1 uncultured Bacteroidota bacterium | reverse complement strand
TATCAAAAAACACTTTTTCTGGAAAAGAAACTAAATCAATAGATACGCCACTATTATATCTGTGTTCTAAGTCACATAAAGCAGTAATAACATGTTGATTTAATTGATGTAAGCTCACTTCAAGCGCTTGCCAATATTAATATTCAAGAACGGAAAAAAGAGTTGGTTGCTTGCGAAAAAATAATTGCACAAAACATACAGGAATTTAAAATGTTATTGAAGGAGCGAAAAGTGGAGTTGGCAATGAGTGAAGTGCCTCGAAAGGTAAAAGAAATACACCAAACAGCCATTCAGTCGGTATTTGCAAAGGACATTGAAGGCTTAGATGATCAGTCGAAAGAAGTACTCGAAAAGATATTGGCTTACGTTGAAAAAAAGTACATCAGCGTGCCAATGAAAATTGCAAAGGAAGTATTGTTGAATGAATCTTAATCAACAAGAATTCGGTGGCGAAAAATTCTAAAAAAACAATTGTTATAGGTTCAAGAGGCAGCGAACTTGCCTTGTGGCAGGCAAATTTTATTATGTCGGAACTCGAGAAGTTGGGCGAAACAGTTGAGCTAAAAATCATTAAAACACAAGGTGATAAAATACAAGATTTGAGTTTTGATAAACTCGAAGGAAAAGGGTTTTTTACAAAGGAGATTGAAGAAGCATTGCTTAGCAACGAAATTGATTTGGCAGTTCATTCTCACAAAGATTTGCCAACAGATTCGCCTGAAGGGTTGATTATTGCGGCAGTTTCAGATCGAGAAGATCCTTCAGAATTAATTTTAATAAACAAGGATGCAGTAGATGAAAAGCAAAAATTCTGCATTAAGAAAAATGCGATTATAGGAACATCATCCGCACGCAGAAAATCACAGTTACTTGCTTTTAGAGACGATATTCAAATACAAGATTTACGTGGAAATGTACCTACACGTATTC
This sequence comes from uncultured Bacteroidota bacterium, assembly GCA_903840505.1. Lineage (GTDB taxonomy): Bacteria > Bacteroidota > Bacteroidia > UBA4408 > UBA4408 > CAIMGI01. The sequence goes on along the minus strand of CAIMGI010000063.1, from coordinate 46,557 downwards.
AAAAATTACGTGATAAAAAATACGATGCTATTATGTTGGCAGCTGCCGGTGTAGAGCGTTTACAAATTGATCTTTCGGAGTTTCATTGTCAAAAATTAAATCCAAAAGAGTTTGTTCCTGCACCTGCTCAAGGTGTGTTGGCCTTGCAAATACGAGAAGAGGATAAATCATTGTTTGAAATACTTCAAGCTTTAAACAAGCAGGAAGTAGCAGCCGCTATTGCCATTGAACGCAAGGTGTTGAATTTGTTTGACGGTGGTTGTCAATTGCCATTGGGGGTGTACTGTGAAATGGATGTGAACGAAGAAGATGAAACAGTATACAAAGTATGGACTTCAAGAGCTAAAACGTCCGATAGTGCCCCTATATTTTTGTTCACTGAAAATCAAAAATCGGAAGGTTTTGCTGAACGAATTGTAAATAAAATAAACAGCATACAGCCCACTTCTGTTTTTATTTCACGCAACTTACATCCCAATAGTTTGTTTTTAAAAAACCTTTCAAAGCTAGGATACGATGTAAAAGGAGAAACATTGATAGAGTTTAAAAAAATAGAATACAAGCAACTTCCACAAACCGATTGGATATTTTTTTCGAGCAAACATGCGGTAGAATATTTTTTTGATCAACAGCCACAATTAACCAATCAGAAAATTGGAACAGTTGGAAAAGGTACATCCGATGCTATTCGTAAGTACGGTAAAAGAGCTGATTTTATTGGCTACTCAACCGATACAAAATTAACAGGAAAGCAATTTGCTTCGCAAGTAAAAGGAGGAACCGTATTATTTCCACAAGCAAAAGAAAGTTTAAGAAGCATACAAAAGCAGTTTACAGATGCTTCAAAAATTACGGATTTACCTGTATACCAAACCATCTTGTACGATGATGTGGAAGTGCCACAAGCGGGAATTATGGTATTTACAAGTCCTTCTAATGTAGATGCTTTTTTCAAAAAGAACAAATTGAATTCTTCTCAACGCATTGTTGCAATGGGTGGAGCAACCGAGCACGAGCTAAGCAAACACGGTATAAAAAAATGTGTAATGCCCATTACCTTTGATGACTTGGGATTGTTACAAGCTGTATTTGAGCAATCTGTTATATACCCTGAAAAATAAATTATGATACACCGCCCCCGCAGAAATCGTAAATCAGCAGCCGTTAGAGGACTTGTACAAGAAACGGCTGTTTCTGTTAGCGATTTAATATTTCCTTTATTTTTAACCGAAGGGAAAAATACCAGCACTGAAATTAAATCAATGCCCGGCATTTACCGATTCACGGTGGATAATTTACTCAAGGAAATTGATGCCTGTATGAACTTGGGTATACATTCTTTTGCCCTGTTTCCGAACATTGCAGAAGCTTTGAAAGACAAGTATGCTGTTGAAAGTTACAATGAAAAGGGCTTGTATTTGAAAGCCATTCGTGAAATAAAAAAGGAATTTCCTGAGAGTTGTATCATCAGTGATGTAGCAATGGACCCTTATAGCAGTGATGGACACGATGGCATTGTGGAGAACGGAGAAATACTAAACGATGAAACGCTGGATGTGTTGGGACAAATGGCATTGGCACAAGCACAAGCCGGTTCCGATATTGTAGCCCCATCCGATATGATGGATGGAAGAGTAGGTTTTATACGCGATATTTTGGACGACAGTGGCTTTACCAAAGTTTCCATTATGGCATATACTGCAAAATACGCGAGTGCTTTTTACGGACCTTTTCGCGATGCTTTGGAATCGGCACCAAAATTTGGCGATAAAAAAACCTACCAAATGGATCCTGCCAATCAGCGTGAGGCATTGATAGAAGCAGAATTGGATTACAGCGAAGGGGCAGACTTTTTAATGGTAAAACCTGCATTGCCTTATTTGGATGTGATAAAATTATTAAAGGATAATTTCGATATTCCCATTGCTGCATACAACGTAAGCGGAGAGTATGCAATGGTAAAAGCTGCTGCAGCCAATGGCTGGATTGATGGAAACAAAGCAATGGTAGAAAGTTTAACTTCTATAAAGAGAGCAGGAGCAAAAGTGATACTTACTTATTTTGCAAAAGAATACGCAACCTACATTCGTAATAAATAAAGTTCGTGCGTACTATTTTATTCATTTTCTGTTTTGTTTTATTTATAGTTGGTTCAATTGCATTTAAGGCGCCTGTAGCTAATTGTAATTTGCTTGTAAAGGATTCTCTTAAAGTTACAAAGGAGTTAAAACAAATAAAGGATTTCGACCAAACGTACCGCACACGCTATTATCTTAGTTACCGCGATTCATTTCAATATTTAAAGGATTCCATTGAATCTTTACAAGAAGTGATTGACAGAAAGAATCACATAAAATTAACGGCACTTATTAATAAGTATAGTTACAATTGTTTGGCTGCAAAGTATTACGGACGTTTTTTCGCTTCCATTTTTTCGCATATGCCCGATGATATTATGCAAAGTTATTATCAACCTAAAGTATTGGAGGCGGTAAAGGCAAAAATTCAAAAGCCTTATGATTATGCTGCTTTGGTCGATTGGATGTACTTCCGCAGGGGCGACAATCAAATGTATGGAACCTATCAATGCGGACATAAAGTATTGTGCGTGATGCAAGACAGAAAAAATATAAATAAAATTCGTGCCGAGATTGGTTTGGAAAGCATAGAAGAATATTGCCGTAAAAATAATTTTACGATGCCGGATTGATTGATTTAAACACCTGTCAATTAATTACTTATTTAATATATTTGTAATATGAAGCAGCTTTCGGTCCTTGTTATATTCATACTGTTTTCTTTTTGTACAAGCTTTGCAACAAACTATAAAGAGGGTGTACTTTACTTTAAAGTAAAAGAAAGTAGCGCAATTGAAATTACCCCATTCGAATATTCAATTACAAAAGAATACAACGATGTGTATTTTAAAAATAGAATTTTAGAATACGAAATTACCCGTATTCACAAGCCATTTAAAACCAAGGCCCCTTCAATTCAGCACATCTATGAAATAAAATTTAATAAAAAGGAAAAAATAGAAGCACTCATCAAAGACCTTCAACAGTTCGATTTTATTGAATTTGCCGAAAAGCAACAATTGTATCCCTTGTCTTTTATTCCCAATGATGTGCACGCCAATCAGTGGTATATGGGATTAATACAAGCCTATTCTGCCTGGGATATTTCGGCAGGCAACAACCAAGTGAAGGTGGCTATTATCGACAATGCTTTTCATATTGCGCACAGCGATTTAGCTGCCAGTGTTTATATCAATCCAAATGAAATTCCGGGCAATTTATTGGACGATGATAACAATGGTTTTATTGACGATGTAAATGGTTTTGATGTATCCGACCAAGATGGCGACCCAGAACCACCGCAAGATATTTTTTGGCAATTTGGTTTGTGGGATCACGGTTCGCATTGTGCCGGAATTGCTGCAGCTGCAACAAACAATGCAAACGGCATAGCATCCATCGGAAACGGCATAAAATTTATTCCCGTTAAAACTGTTCCCAACGGTGGAATTCCTTTGGCGATAAACGATGGTCCTGCCGGAATAGATTATGCTATTACAGCAGGTGCTGATGTGATAAGTATGAGTTGGGGTGGAGCAGTGCAGGATTTAACGGTAACTACTTTTTTAAATTATGCAAATTCACAAGGAATTGTATTGGTTGCTGCTGCTGGAAACGATGGTACCCAAACAATAAATTATCCTGCTGCCGATAGCAATGTAATAAGTGTAGCAGCCCTTGCTCGAAATGATTATATGGCTTCCTTTTCGCAATACGGAAACACCATTGATGTGGTTGCTCCTGGTGACAGTATTTGGAGCAGTGTTGCCACACCATCTCTTTATGGTTATCAAAGTGGTACCTCTATGGCTTGCCCAATGGTGGCAGGGTTATGTGCCTTGATGTTATCTTACGATACTTCTTATACACCTACAATGATTGAAAGTTGTTTAAAGGCAGGATGTGAAAATATAGATGCAAAAAATCCAAGCTACTTGAATTTAATTGGCGCAGGAAGAGTAAATGCATTGCGTTCGCTTACCTGTATGAATGCTGCATTGGGACCCATTGCAAGTTATCATAACTCTGTTCAAACGGGAGTGTGTATTGACAGTGTTCTTTATTTTTACAGCAATTCAATAAATGCCGATTCACTTTGGTGGAGCTTTCAAAATGGCTCACCGGCTACTTCAACGAGTATAAATCCGGTGGTAAGTTATTCTATCGCAGGAAGCTATTCCGTTCAATTGATTGCAAAAAACAGCTATTGTATGGATACTGTTAACTCAACCGTAACGGTGTACAATCCTCCTGTTGCTTCTTTTACTATGAGCAACGATACAGTTTATACAAATAATCCATTAACGCTTACCAATACATCGCTCAATGCCACGAACCAATTGTGGATTTTTGGTGATGGGGATTCTGCTACCACAGTAAATACTTCACATATCTATACTGTACCTGGTATATATACCATCACACTTGAAGTATGGAATGCTGGTTGTAAACATATCATTACACAAACTGTTGTGGTTTTGTTGAATACATCCATTAACAGTCAAGAGGGAAATAATATTGGCATTACGGTTTATCCGAATCCTGCGAAAGAAAAGATAATCATTGAGTCGTTTAATGGTACAATTGGGAATGTGCAAATTTTTAATGCAATAGGTCAATTAGTAAATACTATTGAAAACAAAAAGCGGCAACAGATTGTTATTGATTCACACAATTATGCGGAAGGTATTTATTATCTAAAAATTAGTTCAGGCGAAACAGTATTAAACAAAAAAATATCAATCATAAAATAATATGGAATATAGAAGATTAGGAAAATCGGGATTACAAGTAAGTGCTTTGTCTTTTGGCTCTTGGGTTACTTTTGGTGCACAAATAGACGATAGCATTGCCGAAAAATGTATGATAAAAGCATACGATTCGGGAGTGAATTTTTTCGATAATGCTGAGGCATACGCAAGTGGAAAGTCCGAAATTGTAATGGGCAATATTTTGAAAAAAATGGCTTGGGATAGAACTACATATATTGTTTCGAGCAAAGTGTTTTGGGGCGGAAAGCTGCCTAATCAAATGGGTTTAAGTCGGAAGCACATTATAGAGGCTTGCAATGCAGCATTAAAAAGATTGCAAGTAGATTACCTCGATTTGTTTTTTTGTCACCGACCCGATAAAAATACACCTGTTGAAGAAACGGTTCGAGCAATGAGTGATTTGGTAGCACAAGGAAAAATTTTGTATTGGGGAACAAGCGAATGGAGTGCACAACAAATAATGGAAGCATACAGTGTTGCACGTCAATATAATTTAATGCCGCCAACGATGGAGCAACCTCAGTACAATATGTTTCACCGCGAAAGAGTAGAAGTTGAATATAGTCGTTTGTATACTGAGATAGGAATGGGAACAACTATTTGGTCACCCCTTGCTTCGGGGTTACTTACAGGAAAATACAACAATGTGGTACCCGATGATACACGGATTAATAGACCTGGTATGGAATGGTTAAAAGAATCAATGACGGGTGAATTAGCGAAACCGAAAATAGAAATAGCAAAGCAGTTGGGGAATTTGGCGCAGGAAATCGGTACAAATTTGCCTCGTTTGGCACTGGCTTGGTGTTTAAAAAATCCAAATGTGAGTACTGTTATAACCGGTGCATCAAAGCTTGAGCAGTTGGTCGACAATATTCAAGCAATAGAAGTAGTAGAAAAAATTACTCCCGAAATTCTTGAAAAAATAGAAACAATACTAGGGAATAAACCCAAGCAACCCGCTTTTTAACAATCCATAAAACCGATTGCTCATTTTTCACGTAAGTCTCATTGCTTTAAATAGTTGAAATAAAACAATAATATTTTTAACTTTGCAGATTATAGTTAAAAGAGCAGGTTTTGAATAAAAAGTTAATACTGTTTTTATTGTGTGCATTGCCTTTGCTTTCACTTGCTCAGCGCTGGAAAAAACAGCGTCATGAATTGGTGGGTGCATTTGGTGCAACAAACTTTTTAGGCGACTTAGGTGGTGCAAATCGCGAAGGAACACATTTTGTTAGGGATTTAGATTTTATACTTACTCGACCTTTTGTTTCCGGGGGGTATCGTTACAGAATAGCCGAAAATATGGCTGTAAAAAGCAATTTGCATTGGGCAATTCTTTCGGGAAATGATAAATTTACAAAGGAGCAATTTAGGAATAACAGAAACTTAAGTTTTCGTTCTTTTACTTGGGAACTTTCTTCCCAATTTGAATATTCTTTTTTAAAAGAAAAGCAAGGTCACCGTTATAAAATAAAAGGGGCAAAAGGATTGAAGAAAATAAATTTTGAGACTTATTTATTCGCAGGAATAGGATTGGTGCGTTTTAATCCAAAGGCAAAATACAATGGTAAATGGTATGCTTTGCAACCGCTGGGCACAGAGGGTCAAGAATTAATTCCTGGTTCAAAAAAATACAAACGACTAACACTTTCTATTCCAATGGGATTTGGAATGCGTTACCCTATTAACCGTGAGATGACAATTGGTTTCGAATACGGCTTACGTTATACATTTTCGGATTATATTGATGATGTAAGCACAGACTATTATGATAGAACTGCAATTCAAGCAGCAAGAGGTGATGTTGCAGCTTATTTCTCCGACCCATCCTTGGGCGAACATCCCAATTGGACAATTTTAGGTGAGCAACGTGGCGATCCTAAATATAAGGATGCTTATATGTTTGCTCAGTTTACTTTTGCTTATAAAATATCCAAGAACAGAAGGAGAACAAGAGCTAAATTCTAAACAAGCACTAATATCAAAATTTATAGTCTTTGTAGGTGGTAGTAAATTCTTCTTCAGTAATAGTACTGTTTATTTTTACATCGGAAAACTCATAGGATTCATATAAGCCGCCATTGTCAATCACTTTTAGATAAATCGGCAAGGTGCTTTTCTTATCAACATAAAGAATGATTTTAGAGGCATAAATACTTGGAATATTAATTGTTTCTCCTTGTTTAATTTTTCTATTTGGATTATTATCACGGATAATAAATTTACTTAAGTGAAGTTTGTTGCTCAGTGATTTTAGGTCTTCATTCTTGCCCACTGTATAAGGCTGCATTTTATAATAGTCAGAAAAATCAATGTATACTTTATGGCAAAGTTTATTATCCCACTCCACGTCTCCTAAAACTGTTATGTTTTTATATGCTACTTGTCCAATTGATGCGATTGTTTTTTGAATTACTTCGGAAAAGTATCCAAAGCCGAGTTGATGAATAGTATGGTGTTGGCTTTTTGTCATCAATTCGCCTTCCGGATCAAGGTGCAATGTTAGAAATGGAAAAGAACCCGGGTTTACCCAAGCATATCCTTTGTTTTTACCCTGTACCCACAATACTTCTATTCCTTTTATTGTGTTTTTTAGGTATACTTTTCTTGGCGATATTTGTAATTTTACTTGTGAAGAGGCCGTTAAGGGTTTATTCTTAACTCTTTCATAAGAAGTGAGAGAATACCTTGCAGTATGAATTTTAGTTACGGCAAGAAACATCTTGTCGAGTAAGTCCATACTCGTATTTCTTTGAGAAGAGTGAACAGGGCTAAAACATAAAATGATTAAGGCAACAGTAAATCTTCCCGCAATTTTTTTTATACCATCAACCATTAATTTGTCTCGAGCACTTTCAGTATTTCGTCTAATTTAGGTGTTAAAATTATTTCTGTTCTTCTGTTCTTTTTCCTGGCTTCGGCTGTATTGGAAGCATCCAATGGAAAAAACTCACCTCTTCCTGCTGCCGTTAATCTCGCTGCATCCATTTTGCTATTGCTTGTAATTATTTTCACTACAGAAGTTGCTCTCATAGCACTTAAGTCCCAATTGTCTTTTATCTCCCCTTTTCCAATCATTGGAACATTGTCTGTATGCCCTTCTACCAATACATTTATATCGCTGTTTTGTTCTAACACCTTTGCTAATTTTTTTAATGGCTCAATTCCTTTTGAATCTACTGTTGTACTTCCTGATGCGAACAATAATTTTTCATCCATCGACACGTACACTTTTCCGTTTTTTTGCTGAATGGTTAATCCATTGCCTTCGAAGCCAAGCAAAGCATCCGAAACTTTTTTCTTAAGAGCCATAACGATGGAATCTTTTTTCGTTAATATTCCCTCCAATTCATTCACTCTGGCTTCACGTTTTGCTAACTCACCTTTGTTTTTTTCTAATTCCAACATCAGTGCATCTAAATTTTTCTTTTTCAAATCGAGTTCTTTCTCTAATGCTTTCAGTGCATCTTGTTTTCTCAACAATTCTTCTTGTGTCATCTGCAAATCCCCCACCAACTTCTTATTCTCGGCCGCATTCCCGGCAAGTAGCTCTCTGTTTTTTTGCAACAACAATTCATAGGTTTGATATAACTTATCGTAATTCACTGTTGTTAAGCGCAATGATTTTCCTTGAATGGAAGTGTCGTTTTGTAAATTATTAATGCGCCTTTTAATATCCGTTATCTGATCGCTTATTTCAGTCAACTTGGTATTGCAATCTTGGTTTTGTGTTTTTAATGCACTGTTATCTTCTTCGCATTTTTTGTGTTTGTCTTTTATATCTTGAAATTGTCTTTGAGGAACGCAAGAAACCAATATGGTACTTATTCCCAAAAGCAAAATGGCGAGGTGTTGTAAGTATGATTTTTTCATAAAATGATGGTTTTAATAGAAAGCAAAATTAAGCTTTAATGTGCGCTGTAAGGTTGTAACTAAAACAAGTTAGTAACAATCATTTGTTATTTGTTTTGTATGATTAATAAACGCAACAAACTGCTATATTTGCACCGTATTTAATTGGAAGAATTGAAATTTAAACGACATACCATTACTGCCGCTTTGCCTTATGCAAATGGACCAAAGCACATTGGACATTTAGCGGGAGCCTACTTGCCTGCCGATGTGTATGTGCGCTATTTGCGTTCAAAAAAGGAAGATGTTATTTATGTGTGTGGTAGTGATGAGCACGGAACAGCTATTGCAAATCAGGCCATAAAGGAAAATACCACACCACAAGCCATCATTGATAAATACCATGTTTTGATGAAGGAGAACTTCGAAAAATTAGGTATTTCATTTGATATTTATCACCGTACTAGCAGCCCTTTGCACCACCAAACTGCACAGGAGTTTTTTACTGTGTTGTTTAATAATGGAACATTGGTTGAGGAAACCACTGAACAGTATTTTGATGAAAAAGCACAGCAGTTTTTAGCTGATAGATATATCATTGGTACTTGTCCTAATTGTGGTCACGATGCCGCTTATGGCGACCAATGTGAAAAATGTGGTAAGTCGCTAAGCCCTACTGATCTTATAAATCCGAAGTCGACCCTTACCGGAGAAAAGCCTGTTTTGAAAAGAACAAAAAATTGGTTCTTGCCGATGGACAAGCTGCAACTAAAAATTGAAGCCTATATTGAATCGCACAAAGATTGGAAAGTAAATGTGTACGGACAATGTAAAAGTTGGCTCAACCAAGGATTACAACCCCGCGCAATGACTCGCGACATTAACTGGGGAGTAAAAGTTCCATTGCCCGATGCCGAAGGAAAAGTATTGTACGTATGGTTCGATGCACCCATTGGATATATTTCGGCAACAAAACAGTGGGCAATTGATAATAACAAAGATTGGGAACCTTACTGGAAAGACAAAGAAACAAGGCTGGTGCATTTTTTAGCAAAAGACAATATTGTTTTTCATTGCATTACTTTCCCCTTGATGTTAATGCAACACGGAGAGTTTATTCTTCCCGACAATGTTCCGGGAAATGAGTTTATGAATTTGGAAGGCGATAAAATGTCGACCAGTAGAAAGTGGTCGATTGAGATGCACGAATACAACCGTGATTTTCCGGATAAGCAGGATGCATTAAGGTATTGTTTACTTTCTATTTTACCCGAAACAAAAGACAGCGAGTTTACCTGGAAGGATTTTCAAGCGCGCAATAACAATGAGTTGGTTGCTATATTGGGAAATTTTGTAAACCGCACGTTGGTGCTTACACACAATTATTACAAGGGGGTGGTTCCTTCGGCAGATACCTACACAAAAGAGGATTTACATTTGTTGGCAGAAATAGCCAAATTCCCTGATAGAATTGCAGCATCTCTGGATCAGTTTCGTTTCCGCGAAGCATTGTCTGAGTTAATGAATTTAGCACGTTTGGGCAATAAATATTTAGCCGACAACGAACCTTGGAAGCTTATTAAAACAGACGAGAACAGGGTACTTACCATTATGAATATATCCTTGCAGATTTGTGCTAACTTAAGCATATTGATGGAACCCTTTATTCCATTTACTGCTAAAAAATTAGCCGATATGTTAAACATTTCCGGCAAGTTTTGGAACGATGCAACACGCACCGATTTACTTACAAATGGACATAAAATTAGAGAAGCAAGTTTGTTGTTCGAAAAAATAGAAGACGATGTGATCGCCATTCAATTGCAAAATTTAGAAGACGTAAAAAAAATGATTGAAGCATCCACTCCTACAACCGTTGAACCTGCTAAACCCAACATTAGTTTTGATGATTTTGCAAAAATGGATATACGTGTAGGCACCATTTTGGAAGCCGAACGTGTACCTAAAACCGACAAGTTATTGAAATTGAAAATTGATACCGGCATCGACCAACGCACAGTTGTTTCGGGTATTGCAGCATACTATAAACCGGAAGATATTATCGGAAAAAAAGTTTCTATATTGGTAAATCTTGCTCCAAGAAATATAAAGGGAATTGAATCGCAGGGAATGATATTGATGGCAGAAAATAGCAAAGGCGAACTATCTTTTGTTGCACCCGATAAGGATGCAATGAATAATGGGAGTGGAGTGAGGTAAGTCCTTTTATTTGCTAATAATTAATGGGCGAACTGCATTAACGCCCGTTGATGTTTGGTATAAATAAAAATACATTCCTTGTTGCAATGTTGATACGTCTGCATTTACAATATACTCACCAGCTTGACGAAACTCATTGTTAACTATAATTTTCACTTCTTGTCCAATCGAATTGTAAATACTGATTTTTAAATCACAGTTGTTCGTTAATTTATAGTTTAGTGTAATTTCACCGGTTGTGGGATTAGGATAAACTTTTAACGAGTTGCTTTTAACTTTTACTGTATCAATCGTAGGTGTTAGTTGGGAGGTGGGTGCAGCATTGTTTTCAGAGCGACTATCAACATGGTAATGCGGTAAATTTGCTAATGGGTCGTCTTGTATTCCATATCCATTTGTTTGTGTGCTATCACCTTTTTTAAATATGTTGCTGCATCCAAATGGGTTAATATGTATAAGTGTATAATCGCAATAACTACCTGCTTCCACATTTATTTCAGTACCTGCTCTAAAAGTTACATTGGCGTTGGGGTTTACATTCCCATTAAGTGTTACACTTTTGTAGGCGTTAACCGTTGCAGGATTTTGTGCATCACCAATAGTTGTTCCACCCAATGTAAAAGGAAAATCAATGTTCACTATTCTATCCATATAGTTAATATAATTGGGCATATAATTATCCCCTTCTGCAAGGCAAAACATATTAAACAGCATCATATAATCTATGCCAGGGTAATCGGCAGGTTCCAGATTATGAGTACATTCTTCGTCAGCTATCTGTTCTGCAGGACAGCCCATTCCCCTTTTCTCAGATGCTCTCCAGCGATTAAAACTAGACCATTCAAAATCATCATAGTTACAATTGTTCCAGTTTTTTGGACCACACAGAGGACCCCTGTCTAATAAATTTTCATAAGTTGCATTTGAAATGAAATTTACCCCTCCATGCAAAACTTGTCTAATTAACGGAATAATTTCAATATTATTATTGCTTGCATATTGGGCTGTTCTTGAAGCCGTAATATTAATATGTAGCGAATTGTACAAGCAGTTACCCAAAGCACCAAGCATAATTAATTTATAGCTTTCGAAACAAGCACTGCACGGAAATTCACTGTGAAGTATACCTGTGTCTTGCTCACAATTAACTGCTATCGGAGTCGCAACTCCAAATACTAGGAAACTTAATGCCGTAATTGCATCGTGATAGTTTGCTGAACTTACAGGAATACCTAAAAATAGAAAAACGGGATTATTATTACCTTGAATTTTATTTGCAGTCTCAGCAAATCCATAAGCAAGTGGTTGAACAAATCCACCTTCATTATCAGCAAATTGATATCCTGTTATAGGATCTTGAATTCTCCAATTATTGTTTTTAATATACATTATCATACGGTCGGTAAAATTTCGCGCCATTTGTTGCATATTGCTTTCGCCTGCTTCTATTATTTTTCCTTGGTAAGTATCATTCACATATTTACTTACAAATGAAAGTCCAATCATAAGATTGATTACCTGATCAAGACTTTCAAATCTTCTAGTCTCATCTGCATTTGCAAATCCACTTCTAGTTGATATAGCAGTAATATTATTAGTTTTTCCAGAATTGAAATGCAAACTGTTATTTTGCACGAAATCAGGCAACACATCATCCCTCATAAAAAAGCCATTCAGATCACCTGATTGTGGATTAAGTGGGGATTGGTAATTTAAATAAGGTTGACCATTAGGATTGTTGCGAATAAAGGATTCGGCTGTTTCGTCTAATCGACTTAATGCTTTAAGAAGGTAATACAGTTCTTCAAGCGTTCTACTTACATCCTGCCCATTGTTTTTTAACAATTGATATTCAGTAGCCAATACTGCCATATACTCTCCCATAACAGATGTTTGGTCTCCATTGAATTGTAATGCGCCATCGACTTTTCGTTGAGCAGCAATAATACTTTTTCCTTGACCATCACCCATCAATGTGAAATCGTTTCTTAGTCGATAGCGATAATACCAGTATTTTTTTAAGTTATCATTGGCTTGTGCCGTTTGCGCAAATGAAATGGAACTACTGATATTTATATACAGTAAAAAAAGCAGGAGTATAAATACTTTAGTATGTTTTAACATAATTATTTTTCAATTCGTTTAAATTTTAAGAAATAATTTATATGGTTATAAGTAGTTTTTAACCATAAATTTTTGCGAGGATAAAATTTTATTATTTGCCAATAAATAACAGTATCTGGTTTATATGGATTATACCGCATCCCATTCTTCGCTCCAAGTATTAGTAGAGTATTTGAATTTTGATTGGTTGTATATCCGCTGCTATTTTCGTCATTATTTGTTCCACCAGTATTCACATATACACATTGACAATCTTTGTCTTTTATATCAGAGAACTCCCACGGTTTACAGAAGGGACTTAATTTAAAATTTGTAAAGGAATCAACACCATTTATTTCATAATACTCAAGTTCCCATTTTGTAAGCGCAAGTTTTTGAATAGTGCTTCGTAAACTCCTTTTAGGGCCTTCCTCGTAGCCTGTTTTTTTGCATTGTAAAGTAATCGCGCAGCAAAAAAATAAAAGTAAATAAGCGTATAGTTTTGTCTTCATTTCTTGGTTCTTTGATTTTTTTTGTAAACAGTCAAAGAATTTATTTTTGCTGTTTTATCAAATTCCTTAGTGCTTCAATTTCCTTTTGCTGCTGTATAATGTACAAGGTGAGTTCTTCAATTTTTTCCATTTGAAGTTTTTGCATTTCCCCTAAATCCATTCCTTTTTCTCTTATTTCTTTTTCAGATGGGATGTTTGGTAGGTGCTTATTTTGTTTAACATATTGCTCTAGTTCAGGTAGTTTCATCATCGTATAACTATCATCAAAAACATAATCTGCGAAAGCGCTTTGCGTAACGGTTATTTTACGTGCCCAAGTGGTTCCTGTTTTACCATTAATTTTAAAAAGTTCTAATCCAGCGTAGGTTTGCGCTAAAAGTAAATTGTAGTTGTTTCCGGCACCTCCTCCCGCACCACCTTTAATAAAAACACAATTTCCTTCACCTCCACCATTTTCAATTGATAGTGCATAGTTTGTATTGGAAGCCTGCGTTAAATTAACTTGACCGCTTGAAGCTATACTTAAAGGAGCAATATTAAAAGAAGGACTAAAGGCTGTTAATGAACCATTATCAGAAGATGCCCAATCCCATTGGGTTCCATTTTGACTTTCAATACATAGGTCTGTATTGCCATTATGTCCTTTAATATGAAATTCGCAGTGTGGAGCGGATGTTCCAATACCTACTTGACCTAATGGAAAATTAGCATCTTTAGGTCCGATGTACAAAGTAGGCCCCACTCCCGATACTCCATTAGGAGGCGCAAAACCAACCATTAAAGAATAAGGAATGCCGTTACTCATACTATACCCCATTGCAATTGCATTTGTTCCTTGGTTTGTAACGATAGCATTTCCTCCCAATGCTAATGAATAGGGTGCATAACCAATACTTCCTCCGAGAAGATTTCCATTAATATAAACCGGAGGCGAACCTATTCCTAGGCCTTTGATAACTGATTGTTGGTCATTGTAAATGCTATGGCTGTTTGAGTTAATTACAATTGTGCTGTCGCCAAAATATACGAGCGAATCACCTGGTAATGGCATAATACGTGAAGTGTAAATACGTTTTATGGTTAGGCTATTTGGCTTAATTTTTAAATCTGGGTAGCTAATAATTTTACCGTTTTGGTTTATTCCCAATAGTCTGTTATAGTTAAGTGCTGTATCTTCAAGGCTTTTTATTTTTAGGTCACCTAAAATTTGTACATCTTCTTTGAATTTTGCAAGGCTGTCTACTACTAGCTTGCCTTTCATTCTAGTACTTCCAACAACCTCAAACTTACTACCTGGGTTAGTGGTTCCCACACCTGCATTACCGCTGTTAGGAAAGGTATTGTTTTGGGCTTTTGCGTTCATAGAAAAGCACAAAACGAAAAGACTAAGGGAAATTAAACCTGCAGCTTTGCAGGTTACGATGCTTGCTGGTGCTTTTGTTTGCTGGTGCTTTTGTTTGCTGGTGCATATTAATAGGATTTAAATTAACGAAAGGTTCTATAAACAAAGATATAATTTTTTTCAACTTACAAGCAATTAAGACCAAAAAAATCTGTTGAAAAAAAATGCATAGGTTTGTAAAATGCATTTTAAAACACTATTCCTTTTTTTAATTATTGCGATTCAGTCATTGTTTGCGCAAGTAATTCCAACCGCAAGGCGAACCGATTGGAGTTTGGCGGGTCACCGTGGTCCAATTACTGTTTCAGTAAATATAATTGATATTACAAATTTTGCCGGAGTAGGAGATGGACTAACAGTAAACGATGTTGCCATACAAAATGCCATTGCTTCCTTGAATGGAAATGCTGGGATAATCTATTTTCCTTCGGGCAATTATTTATTTCAATCCTCAATTGTATTAACGGATAGCATTGTGTTAAAAGGGAATTCCTCTGATAGCACAACATTGAGTTTTGATTTAAACGGAGCAAGTGATTTGATACGAATTAATGGTTTTATCACTAATAATTTTGCTCGTTTTACAGCCAGTGCCGACAAGGATAGCAGCTTTATTGTGGTAGACAATTCGCAACTATTTCAAGTAAACGATTACATTAAAATTTCGCAAAACGATAGCGCATTGTTGTTTTCAAATTGGGCTTACGGTTCGGTAGGACAAATAGTACAAATAAAAACAATTGTTGGAAATAGAATAAATTTAAGCAGCCCTCTGCGTAAGACTTTTTCATTGAGTGATAGTTGTAAAGTAAAGAAAGTCTTGCCCGCAAAGGAAGCTGGAATAGAGTGTTTAAAAATAAAGCGACTCGATCAAAGTGTGGGTCAAACTACCAACATTGATTTAAATTATGCGGTAAATTGTTGGGTAAAAGGAGTAGAAAGTGATATGTGTAACTTTGCACATATTGCCATTTCAAATTCAAGTAATATTGAAATTAGCGGATGCTACTTTCACGATGCATTTGCATACGGTGGAGGTGGACAAGGTTACGGTGTTGTTGCACAAGCTACCTCGGGCGAATGTTTAATTGAGAACAATGTATTTAATCATTTGCGTCATTCTATGTTAATTCAATCGGGTGCAAATGGAAATGTATATGCATACAATTCATCAACCAATCCATATTGGGTAAGTGGAGCACTTCCAGCGAACTCAGCCGGAGATATGGTGTTACACGGTAATTATACATTTTTAAATTTGTTTGAAGGAAATACCGGACAGAATATTGTAATTGATGATTCGCACGGAATAAATGGTCCTTACAATACTTATTTTAGAAACCGTGCCGATTTGTATGGAATATTTATGAATAGCAACCCTCCGAGCAACAACCAGAATTTTGTTGGCAATGAAGTAACAAACAATGGTCCGTTTATGGGAATGTATCAATTAAGTGGCAATGGACATTTTGCTCACGGCAACAACATTAAAGGTGTAATACAGCCTGCTAATACAAATACATTGAACGACACTTCCTACTATAAAAAAGCAAAGCCTGGTTATATTGCTTTTAATGCAATCTGGCCGAGTATAGGTATTCCCAATACCAATAGCAGTGGCAGTATTCCTGCACAACAGAGGCAATTGCAAGGAAATACATTTACTGATTGTGCTGTTGATTATAAATTGGTAGAGCAAATAATAATCACTGATGTAAAACCGAAAATTAGCCTGTTCCCCAATCCATGTAATGATCGAATATACATTGAAGGGATAGGAGTTTATGAAGATACTCAGTGTGTGCTAACCATCTATAATTTAATGGGAGATAAAGTGAAAATAGTTGCTCTCAATGGAAATGAAATAGTATTGAATGAAGTCGAAAGCGGATCCTATTTTTATGCCTTACAAAAGGGCTCCAATGTTTTGTTGCGTGGTAAATTGATTGTTATAAATAATCAATAGGCATAAACTAAAATGTAGTTTTGTCTGTTACATAGTATAATTAATTGATTAGCTTTGTGTAAAGCCATCCATGACCTTGTCTGCTAAAAAGAACATACCTTTAAAACCCGATTGGGAAATAGAACTCGAAAGAATTGCTACCAAGCATCATGTAATTGTTTGTTGGGTAGCTATTGTATTGAATCCTATTTGGTTTGTGGGCGATTATTTTACGATACCTGAATACTGGAAAACCTTTTTTGCAGTGCGTATAGGAGTTACTTCACTTGTCTTATTGGGCGTACTGCTTCGTAAAAAATTAAACATCAGCACTGAAGTTTTAATATTTATTCCTGTGATGGGCATCTCCTTGCAGAACGCTTACATGTGGAGTGTAATGGATGTTCCTATGCTTCAAAAGCACGCTTTTGCATATATCGCACTTTTTATTGGCGCAGGTATGCTTGTGTTGTGGAAACCTATTTGGTCGATAACAGTAGTTGTGATTTCATTGATTGCAAATATTATTTTCTTAAAGGTATTAAGTCCCTTGAGTTTGCAAGATATTTTGGTGAACGGTGGAATGTTGGTCGCAACTGTTGCTTTCATTTGCATTGTTCTAATTCATTCAAGATATTCACTTACCAAAAAGGAAATAATTTCAAGACTCGCATTGGCTGAATCTAACAAACTGCTTGAGGTGAAAAATGAGATTATCGAAGAAAAGAACAAGGATATAACGGACAGTATAAACTATGCGAAGCGGATACAAGAAGCGATACTTCCACCAAAAGAATTGAAAAATAAATTGTTCCCGGAGTCTTTTTTGTTGTTCCAACCAAGAGATATTGTATCAGGCGATTTTTATTGGTTCTCGGAAAAGAACGGGAAGAAATTATTAGCAGCTGTGGATTGCACAGGACACGGTGTACCGGGTGCATTTATGAGTATGATTGGGAACGGTTTTCTAAACCAAATTGTAAATGAAAAGGGTGTCACTAAACCCTCTGAAATTTTGGAACATTTAAGAACGCTTATTATTTCTTCGTTAAAGCAATCAGGTGCAGATGGTGAAAACAAGGATGGGATGGATATTTCATTACTTAGTTTTGATGATAAGGAAGGTACAGTAGAATATGCAGGTGCGAATAACCCCTTATGGATTATTAGAAAAAATGAAGAAAGAGTCAATCCTACTGAAAAGCAATTTGCCATTACAAATATGCTTACGAATACTTTGCCTCTTCCCGTAATTGAAGAAATAAAAGCCGACAAGCAACCCATCGGTATTTATTTAACGGAGTTAAAGCCTTTTACAAATCACACTATTAAAATTCATCCTGGCGATTCACTTTATATTTTTACCGATGGTTTTGTTGATCAGATGGGAGGCCCTACAGGTAAAAAGTTCAAAAGCAAAACATTTAAGGAGCTCCTGTTTTCTATACACAACCTCCCAATGAATGAGCAGGAAAAGGCAATCAGAAAAACCTTAGATAATTGGAAAATGGATTTCGACCAAACGGACGATATACTTGTAATTGGGATTAGAGGGTAAAATAAATATTCAATCCCTTTGATCGCAAATTTATGACATTACAATATTCCTTTTTACTAGATTAAGGCACTTAACATCCAACATCCAAATATCCAACATCATTAATACTCCTTTACAAATTTTACCATTTTATTATCTGTACCGTAATGCAGCATATACAAGCCCGGGCTGAGTCCGCTGATATCCAATGTTGCCTTTGAAGCATTTACATTGTCAATTTTAACTTGCATTTCTTGCCCCAATATAGTTGTTATTTTCAAGTCATTTTTTGTGAATACTCCATTTGTTATTTCCACTGTAAGTATTGAGTTTGCAGGATTGGGGTATATGTTTATAGGCTTATCCGCTAAAACATTTTCTTTTACAGAAATAATTGAAATGTCGAATGCAAGAAGGTTTCCATAAGGAATACTTCCCAATGCAAGACTCAAATCAAACACTTTAGAATAGATGTTTGTGAGTGTATCCCATTCAAAAATTACCCCAACGTTGTTTGCACCACCTTGTGAGGTCATCCCATAAAATTTGCTTCCTATGAGTGTCATAGCACCATAAGGATTTTTGCCTATTGGGCCCATAAAATCAGCTTTATTGGTATAGGTATTTGTTACTGGGTCCCATTTAAAAATAACACCTGCAAGGTTTGCTCCACCTTGATAGGTAAGTCCGTAAAATTTCCCATTAGCCAATGATAATGAACCAAATGGATTGGTACCAGTTCCTGCGATAAAGTCAATTTTTTTGGTGTAAGTATTTCCAACAGGATCCCATTCAAAAATAACACCTGCATTGTTTGTGCCACCACTGTTAGTCATTCCATACATTTTACCATTGTATAATGTCAATGAACCGAAAGGGCTGCTACCCGTTGCTGCGCTAAAATCTCTCTTTTTTGTATACACATTGCTTGCTGGATCCCATTCAAATATCACTCCTTCGTCTGTGGCTCCTCCGTTATGTGTCATCCCATAAAACTTTGTTCCGCTAAGGGTAAGGTCACCCCAAGGACTGTTTCCGTTTGCCGCTGTTAAGTCAATTTTTTTTGTATACACATTCGCTATCGGGTCCCATTCAAATATAACACCAACATTGTTTGCACCACCTTTCTCTGTCATACCGTAAAACTTATTGTTATACCACACCATTGCTCCGTGTGGATTAATTCCGTCTGCGGTGTTGAGGTCAATTTTACTTGTATAGGTATTGCTTACGGGATTCCATTCAAAAATAATTCCACCTGCTTTTGCTCCTCCATTTAAAGTGCTGCCATAAAATTTACTGACACCATCCGAAGTCAATGTCCCGTATGGATTACTGCCGATACTGATGTTTAAATCAATTTTTTTGGTGTAGGTATTTCCTACGGGGTCCCATTCAAAAATAACACCTTTGTTTCTTGCACCTCCTGTGTTCGTTGTGCCATAAAATTTACCTCCTGCTAAAGCTAGTGAACTAAATGGGGTGCTACCACCTGCTGCACTCAAATCAATTTTTTTAGTGTATGTGTTTCCAACAGGGTCCCATTCAAATATCACCCCCAATGAATTTGCTCCGCCACCGTAGGTCATTCCGTACAATTTTGTTCCGTTAAGACTTAATTTACTGTAAGGGTTACCACCGCTTGTGCCGTTAAAATCTATTTTTTTTGTATACACATTGCTAGTAGGGTCCCATTCAAAAATTACTCCTTTACCGCTTACTCCCCCAACACTTGTCATTCCGTAAAATTTGCTTCCACTCAATAGCATTGCGCCATAAGGCGTGCTGCCGAGTGTTGCACTCAAATCAATTTTTTTTGTGTACACATTATTTGCTGGGTTCCATTCAAAAATTACACCTTCATTGGTTGCTCCGCCATCACGTGTCATTCCATATAATTTGCTGCCATTAACAGTTAAAGAACCATAGGGCTTGCTTCCTATAGCAGCCGAGAAATTAACCTTTGCAACACACACATTGGCAATAGGGTCCCATTCAAATAGGGTTCCCAAAAAATTAGCGCCACCATATTGAGTAAGTCCGTAAAATTTCCCATTATACAATGTTAATGTACCGTAAGGAAGTCCTCCCGTATTAATGTCAAGATCTTTTTTCTTAATATATATGTTTGTAACAGGGTCCCATTCAAAAATAGCACCCAATCCGTTTGCTCCACCCAAGTGCGTTACCCCGTAAAATTTTCCGGCATTCAATATCAATGTGCTGAATGGATAACTTCCTCCTGCACCGTTCATATCAATTTTGCGTGTATATACGTTTGTAGCAGGGTCCCATTCAAAAATAACACCTTCGTCTGTTGCACCACCTTCGGAGGCAACACCATAAAATTTCCCATTACCTCCGTCTGCCAATTCTAAATAAGCAGGAAAGCAACCGGGGGCAAGGTTTTTCATTGACTGTTTCAGCGTATGAGTAGCTCCTGTTGGATTAAATTCAAAAATAGTTCCAATGCCATCAGTCCCGCCTGCGCTTGTTAAGCCATATAGTTTAACTTGTGCATTTGTATGTAAATAGATGAAACAAAAAAAAGCTGCAATAATTGCCAGGTTTTTGGTGTTTGAAAAGGATGTACGTGTCATAAAGCGGAGTATTAAATTGTGAATGCAAACTATTACAAATATATCAACATTTGATTATCTATTCAATCCAATTTTCTATATTTTAATAACCACTCTAATGCTTTTTCTTCAGTCTCGAATAGTTTAAAAGGGACTTCCAGTTTATAAAATTTAGTAATAAAATTTGCTATTAATCGTACAGCTAAATTAGCAGTAATAACAGCCGATGCAATAAAAAATTTTTCCGCATTCTGTGCTACATATTCCCTTGCTTCCTTTGTCATATGAGCATTTACCTGAACATCCATTAACTGAAGTAACTTGTTGTTTTTATTGCATCCGAGTTCACAATATGCTTCAAAGTAAATCTTTACTTCTTTTAAATTCAATTCGGCACCTTCATATACTTTGACACGTAAAATATTCTGTTCGTCTACCCAAATATCGCTGGTACCTATTTTTATTACTGTTGATTTTACTGGCATATATTATTTGCTTATTTTTTTTCTTTTAGTGAACGTATCATTTCACTATATCCTATTTTTTGTGACAATGCATTTACAGTTTGAGCAATACGTTTTGTTTTAGTTACATCCGTTTTAGCACCCTCTATCCATTTTGAAAAATAGTGTTGGTGCGACTTTGCCAATTGATTAAAAAAGGCCAATGCATCTGCATCGTCAACAAGGCAATCCATCAAATCGGAGTTTATTACTACTTCACTTTTATCCTTTTCTAATTTTACTTGTAACATTGCGCCCTGCTTTTTACCAATTCCCTTTCTAATAGCTTCATTTAATGGTAAAATGAAATTGCCTTCTCCCATAGGCAATAGTGCAATTTTTTGAATAGGGTAGTTATCTAATTTGCCCTTTACGCGAAATGATTTTTTATTGTTTGGGTTTAATTTCAGCGCAATATCAATAGGGACTTCTATATACGTCCAACCTGTTTTTTCGCCTTGCTCTTTAAATTTTAAAATGGTAGTGATGTATGAAATAATCATCATTTCATATATTAACTTTTTGCCATTTCTTTTAGTGCCGCAACAAACTGATCCAATTCTTCAGTTGTAGTATAAATGTGGGGTGTTATACGAACCCCTTTTACATTTGCCGAATCAATTGCAACAGTCCATATTTTGTATTTTTGCAGCAATATTTTTGCCAAATCAGCAGGCTTTATCCCTGTGATTCCAACATTTGCTATAGCACAACTTCTAGTAGCGTCATCAGGAGTGTTTAAATAAATTTTCGGAACACCTTTTATTTTAGTTGTCCAATACTGTTGTAAAAATCGGAGTCGCTCTTCTTTTCGTTTTATGCCAATTTTACTGTGGTAATCTATTGCGTAATGAATTGCGATATTACAAGCAACTGTTGTAGTTCCGGTGTGGTTTAATTTAAGAATATCATTGTCAGCATAGGCAAGCTCACCAAACAAAGGCCAAATATTGTTTATTTTTTCTTTCCGAACATATAAAATCCCTGCCCCTAAAGGAGTTCCTAGCCATTTATGCAAACTGCTTCCGTAGTAATCGCAGCCCAATTCATTTATCTTGAAATCAAAATGGGCTACTGCGTGTGCACCGTCCACCATTACCTCAACGCCTTTACGATGAGCCATATCACATATTTTTTTCACTGGTAAAATTTGCCCTGTAATGTTTATGATATGTGATATCATCAGCAATTTTGTTTTCGGTGTAATTGCTTTTTCATACAAGCCAACTATCTCCTCATCACTTGTGGGATTTAGTGGAATAGAAACCATTTTGTTAATTATTCCAACTCTTTTAGCTTGTTGCTTAAACATATCCAACATACTGCCATAATCTTGCTCTGCCATTAATGCTTCATCGCCTGAGGTCCATTTATAACCCGCAATAATAGTGTCTAACGACTCGGTTGTATTTCGCGTAATAATAAGTTCGGTTGAATCACAGCCAACTAAAGTTGCTAGTTGCTCTTTTATTTTTTGTCGTTCTTCATATTGAACGGTACGCATATAATAGGAGCCTTCCAGGTTTACTCTTCGAATATCGTTTAAGTAATTCTCTAAAACAGGTTGTGCCATCATACTGTAATAACCATTTTCAAGATTAATATAGTCCGGTTTCAATTTATAGTCATTCCGTATTTGTAACCAAAAATCATCTGGTATTGATGAGTTTACTGTTTCAGGTATATTTTGCATAAAGTTTTTAGCTCTTAGTGCAAATGGTAGGCTTGCAGATAGAAGAAGCGTTTTTATAAAATGTCGTTTGCTGTACATAACAAAGTGATTTGTGTGTACTAAGATATAAAAAGAAACGATATGTAATTGTTTTAGTTATTTATTCCTGTAAAAAAATGCCAATATTTAAAGGGTAGTCTAGATATTTAGGACTGAGAAAAATATCATAAATTTGCAAACACTAAAGCGGTTGTACAAATGCGTGAATGTACCCAATGGTTAATTCTTTCAGATTCTGTAGCATAGCCAATTTATGGTAAATAATTGTTTGACAAATTTTTTCAATTAATTCGATATGACAACGAGTACTACTTCAATTCTGAAAAAGCTACTGATTCTTTTTCTTGTTTTTGCCGGATTGCATTTTGCGAAAGATTTTCTTATGCCCCTAGCTATTGGATCTGTTTTGGCAACGCTCTTCTTGCCTTTTTGTAGATGGATGGAAAAAAAATTGCACAGAGGAGTAGCTGCGCTGATATGTTTATTCGTATTGTTGTTTTTAATTGTTGGTATTTTTTCACTGTTGGGATGGCAAATTTCTGAACTAACAAGTGATGTAGTTCTTATAAAGCAACGTGCAATTGAAACAGCCAATCGCATTCAGCAATATATATCGAATCAGTTTGGTATTACTGTTGAAAAGCAATGGCAATTGCTCAAAGATCAGCAATCTTCCGTTACAGGCGGAATATCTTTTATGGCCGGTTCACTTGCGAGTATCCTTAGTGGTTTAATTTTGATAATGGTGTATGTTTTTGGTCTGTTATATTATCGTGGTCATATTAAGAATTTTTTTGTTAAACTTTCACCTTCTTCTCGGCAAATGGAAATGGAAAAGGTTGTATATATGGCAGCTAAGGTATCGCAGCAGTATCTTCTTGGGTTAACAAAAATGATTGTATGCTTGTGGATAATGTATGGTATTGGTTTTTCCATATTGGGACTTAAAAACCCTTTGTTTTTTGCCTTCCTTTGTGGTCTGTTAGAAATAGTGCCTTTTATTGGAAATATCACAGGTACCATTATTACGGTATTAATAGCTGCTGTGAATGGAGCTAATTTTTCTGTTTTGATAGGCATTGTAGGTACTTATGGCATTGTACAATTTATACAAGGATGGTTATTGGAACCATTCATTGTTGGTTCACAGGTAAAGATTAATCCATTGTTTACTATCATAGCATTGGTTATTGGTGAATTGGTTTGGGGTATACCGGGAATTTTTCTTGCCATTCCTCTTATCGCAATGTTTAAAATTGTTTGCGATCACATCGAATCGTTAAAACCTTACGGTTTTCTGATTGGCGAAATTGAAAGTGCTAAAGCAGAGTTAGGTTTTATAGAAAGGGTAAAGAATAGGATGAAACGGAAATAGAGTAAAAAACGTTTTTAAAATCAAAGTAGTCTCGCCCAGAATCGAACTGGGATCAAAAGTTTAGGAAACTTCTATTCTATCCGTTGAACTACGAAACCATATATTTATAAAGAACTTCAATGGAAAAATTGAATGCGCAAATGTAGCAATACTGCTTATTTAAAGCAATTTATTAGTACAATAAATTATTATAAGGAAAGCGTTTAACATGAAGCTCCTTTACCAAATTGTAGATGGTATTTTTAAACTCATCAACGTTTTCTTTGTCGGTTGCCGAAATAAATATACAAGGGCTATTAAGCTTACTCATCCAGCTTTTTTTAAGGTCGTCCAAAGACATGTTTTCCCTTGTAAAAGGCGTTAAATCGTCTTCCTCTTTTTGAATATACCTAAAAGCATCAATTTTATTAAAAACCAATATTGTTTTTTTATCCAATGCTTTTAAGTCGCGCAAGGTATCGTTCACCACATTCATTTGGTCTTCGAAGTTGCGCTGCGAAATATCTACCACGTGTATCAACACATCTGCTTCGCGCACTTCATCCAATGTTGATTTAAACGATTCAATTAAATTGGTTGGCAACTTGCGTATAAATCCAACTGTATCTGAAAGTAAAAAAGGAAGGTTATCTATTACTACTTTTCTAACAGTAGTGTCCAATGTTGCAAACAATTTGTTTTCGGCAAATACGGTTGATTTGCTAAGTAAATTCATAATCGTTGATTTGCCCACATTCGTATAACCAACCAAAGCAACACGAATCATATCTCCACGGCTTTTTCGTTGGGTCGACATTTGTTTGTCAATCTCCACTAACTTTTCCTTTAGCAAGGTTATTTTGTGTTGAATAACACGTTTATCTGTTTCTATCTCTTTCTCACCCGAACCACCTCTTGTACCGGTTCCACCTCTTTGCCTTTCCAAATGTGTCCACATCCCTTTCAGTCGCGGTAACATATATTGATAATAGGCAAGGTCGACTTGTGTTTTTGCGTGTGCTGTTTGAGCCCTTTGTGCAAATATTTCAAGGATAAGTGTAGTGCGATCAAGAATTTTGCAATTCAATTCCTTCTCAATATTTCGTAATTGCGATGGACTTAACTCATCGTCAAAAATCGCAATATCAACCTTGTGTTCTTTGATGTATTCGGCAATAAGGGCTATTTTTCCGCTACCAATAAAGGTGCGGGGGTCTTGTTTGCTTACTTTTTGTGAAAAACGTTTTACAGGCTTAAATCCTGCGGTTTCAGACAGAAAAGCCAACTCATTCAAATATTCCTCCGAAGTGTATTCGTCTTGTTGTTGATTAATAATTCCAATCAGTACGGACGACTCTTCTTTTCTTTCTGTGTCAAACAAAGTATAATATTATTTTTTCAGGGATAAAATAAAGGTAGCAGTTTTCTCAATTTCATTTTCATTTAATTGGTCTTTGTAAGCAGCCATACTTCCTCTCCCATTGCTAATTACTTCCACAATGCCATTTTTATCCAACACCGATTTACTTAAATCTGTTGCGTTATTGTATCCTTTCATTCCATCTAAACCATGACAAACAGCACAATTTGCTTTGTATACATCTCCACCAAACTTATAATCATCACTAATATTAGTTGTACTTGAAGTGTTTTCTTCAATATGTTTAACGGGATAAGGTTTCTTTTTAGCCATTTCTGCGAGGCCGTACGACATGATGATAAGCAATACAGAGATAACTGCAAGGGCTTTGTTTCCTTTCTTAAATCCAATTACAGCAAGTGGAATCGAAGCGAATACACATACCAATTTTACTATTTGTAAAAATTTAATATTGCCAATTTCAACAAACAGCCAAACACCTGTTACTAAAAACAGCGTACTCACAATCATTTCAGGAACTCGAGTTGCTTTTTTGAATTTTGTTAAGACGTCATTTTTATCTAAAACAAGCATACTTGTTTTAATGATGTATATAAGCATAAATAAAAATGCCGATACGATGTGTGTATATTTTAGTGCTTCCATTTATCGTTTTTTGATTGCCAAAGCTACAGAATAAAACAGCCTCAGAAAAATTTTTCTGAGGTTGTTTTATTCCAATTGAAATTTTCTTAACGTAAAATATCTATTTTCCCGGAGTGGATAATTTCATTTCCGGTGCTTACTATTTTATAGTGATAAAGCCCTTCAGGTAGTTTAGTAATAGGGATGCTCGTACTCATCTCTTCTATTTTCAAATTCATTACTTCTCTTCCAATGGCATCGTATAGGATGAAATCTCTATTCATTCCGATTTTAGCTGCCGATATAGTAAATCCTTCATTTGCCGGATTTGGGTAAACTGAGTAACTTTCTGTTGGATTACTAGAAAGAAGTTGCACAGTGCTGAAATCAACTCCATTCAAAGTTAAATTATCAATGTATAACACACTTCCTACTGTTCGGTAAACATCGTTTGCGCTCGATAATATTAATATTAAAATGGAATCTGGTGTTACACCATTAAATTGAGGGTCATAAAACATATTGAAGGTGAAAGGAGTATATGCGCCAATCGGGGCTCCCTTACCATAACCTATACCCAAGGTATCAGTTGAAGTACCATTCCATTTTGTTACAAAAACGCCCATTGCAGCGGAATCAGTTACTCCGGGTGTAGAATATTTATAAAATCCAGAAACGGACATTGGTCGTTGATTCAATGCTTTGCCTTTTAGTTTAATGGCAAAAGGAAAAGGGATAATGCTCATCGTTCCACAAACGGCAAATGCTGTTACTGTATCATTAACTGGGGCACCTAATACTTTCGTTTCTAACCTTAGAGCATAAGAACCATTTTGTGCCGGTGTTCCTTTTGATGCAGTATAATTCGTTACTCCTAATGGGTACAATGTACTATTAAAAGTAGCCCATCCATCGGGCTCATCAAATGGAGGATTACCACCGGGAGTCCAATTCTCGAAACCAAGGTTTATTACTTGTGCAAAAGAGCTAAAGCCAATTGCAACAACAAAACTGAGTAAAAGTATCTGTTTTTTCATTTTAATAATTTTATTCAACAAAAATATCAAAAAAACCCGCAAGACAATATCTTGCGGGTTTTTAATAAAGGGAAACAATTATTTTACAACATTAATTTTTCCTGCTTGAATCAACTGATTAGAAGCATTTGAAATGCGGTAAAAATACAATCCGTTAGTACAATTTTCTAGTGAAATAGAAGTATTCATATCTATAATTTGGGTATTGGAAACTTCATGACCTACAGCATCATAAATTACAATGTTTGAACGAGGTGTAATTTTTGAACTTTGTATTTGTAATACATTCGATGCTGGGTTCGGGAAAACACCATAGCTTTCATTTTCCGTTGAATTAAATTGTTCAACCGAATTAAAGTTTACACCAACTAAGTTAATGTCATCAACATAAAATATACTCCCAATTGCATCGCTGTTATTATCTGCAACGCTTGATGAAAGAAATATAAGAACCGAGTCGGGGGCAACTCCATTAAATGCTGGGTCGTAATTAACTGTTCCTGTGAAAGATGTATAGTTAATAGCTGTTGTGCCTAAAAAGTAACCTTCGCCAATAGTATCACGTGAAGTACCATTCCATTTTGTAACTGTAATACCAACCAATGCACTGTCAACAATACTTCCCGGGGTGTATTTGTAAAAACCTGATATGCCCGAAGGACGTTGATTCAAGGCTTTTCCTTTTATACTGAAATCTTGTGTTTGAAGGTCAATTGTAATGGTACCACAAACTGCCAAGCCCGGAAATGTATCTTGTACAGCCAGGAAAGCTTTTGTTTCTAAACGAATGGCAAATGAACCACTGTTAGCAGTTGCTTATTTAGATACAGTATAAGGTGTTATTCCTAAAGGCCCAAACGCATCGTTGAAAGAGTTCCAGCCGGTAGGGGTGTCCCAGGCGTTTCCTGCAACCCAAGTTTCAAAACCCAAGTTGGTTACTTGAGCAAAAGAATTTATTGCAATAGTTGTTAGGGCAAAAATAGATAGTAGAATTTTTTTCATAGCTTATGTTTTTGATTGTTTAAATACAAATATAATTCATTTTTCTAGAGCCTGATTAATTTTTAATTACTTTAGTGTTCTTAAACGCTATGAAAAAGTTATTATTCGGACTTATTGTTTTCTTTTGTTATCGTTCAATGGCGCAGGAAACCTTTCCTGTTAACGGCACATACAATAAAAATAATACGGTATATGTTTTTACAAACGCCTCTATATATTTAGATTATCAAACCAAAATAGACAAAGCAACACTCATTGTAAAAAACGGACTCATTGAAAAAGTCGGAATGGGAATTGTTGTGCCAAAGGGTGCTGTTGTTGTTGACTTAGCAGGGAAGTACATTTACCCTTCCTTTATTGATGCTTATACTAATTATGGCATAACCGATGCTAAACCTTCGCCTGCTCCACAACCTCAAATAGAATCAAATACAAAGGGTGCTTTTTGCTGGAATCAAGCGGTGAAGCCCGAAACGGATGCATCTAAGTTATTTGTGGCGGATCCGCAATCTGCTGCCGAAATGAGAAAATTAGGATTTGGAACGGTACTCACTTTGCAGAAAGATGGCATTGTCAGAGGCACTTCAGCAGTGGTAAGTTTAGGAGATGGGAATGAAAACAACTTAGTGATTGCTAACAATGTTACTGCCAATTATTCATTCGACAAAGGTGTTTCAGGGCAAGATTACCCCTCTTCGCAAATGGGCTCCATTGCATTGTTACGACAAACATATTACGATGCTCAATGGTATGCGTTGGATAAAACAAAAAAGGAAAAGAATCTTTCATTGGAAGCATTGATTGCTCAGCAAAAAATGCCTCAAATTTTTGAAGCACACGATAAGCTTTCTGTTTTGCGTGCAGATAAAGTAGGTGATGAGTTTGGGATACAATATATAATTAAAGCTGGTGGTGATGAATATCAACGAATAGAAGAAATGAAAAACACAAAAGCCACTTTTATTTTGCCCATTAATTTTCCGCTAACGTATGATGTTTCCGACCCATACGATGCTATGATGATTTCATTGGATCAACTCAAACATTGGGAAATGGCCCCTACTAATCCGATGGCATTTGAAAAAGCACAAATTCCATTTGCGCTTAGCACAAGTGATTTAAAAGACAAGGCGGACTTTCGAAAAAATATATTGAAGTCTATTGAATTGGGATTGTCGGAAAAAGAAGCACTAAAGGCACTAACATATACACCTGCGAACATATTGGGAATGGCAAATAAAATTGGAGCATTAAAGGACGGAATGATGGCAAATTTTATCATCACTTCTGCTTCTGTCTTTAATGAAAAATGCATCATATACCAAAATTGGGTACAAGGTATTCCATACGAAATAGTAAATTACAATACCATTGATTTAAGAGGAAATTATAGCCTTTTGTTGGATCAAAAAAATTATAAAATTAAAATAGCGGGAGAGTTAAATGCCTATCAAACTACTGTGAGTATTGATACTTTTAAATACAATGCAAAAGTAAACCTTGCCGGAAATAATATAGGGATTAGTTTTGAAACCAAATCGGGTGCCATCCGTTTGGCAGGTGCTGTAAATCAAAAAGCAACAAATAGTTTTAAAGGTAAAGGTCAATGGGAAGACGGGAAATGGTTGGAGTGGACAGCCACCTTTTTAGATTCTATAAAAGCGGTTGAAAAAAAGGATACGGCAAAAGTAAAATCGGAAATTGGTAAATTGTATTTCCCGAATATGGCCTATGGATGGACAGAACAGCCAAAGCAAGAAACTGTACTTGTAAAAAATGTAACGATTTGGTCGAACGAAAGCAGTGGTATTTTTGTGGGTGATGTATTGATACAAAACGGAAAAATTGCCAATGTAGCTTCTTCTATAAAAGTAATTCCTGCCAATGCAATTGTAATTGATGGTACAGGAAAACATATCAGTCCGGGTATTGTGGATGAGCATTCCCATATAGCAATAAGTAACGGAGTGAATGAAGGTGCGCAAGCAAGCACAGCTGAAGTTAGAATTGGCGATGTGGTTACTTGTGATGACATTAATATTTACCGTCAACTTTCTGGAGGTGTTACAACATCCCAATTATTGCACGGTTCAGCAAATCCAATTGGAGGGCAGTCGGCAATAATTAAATTACGTTGGGGACTTGCACCCGAAAAAATGAAAATAGATGGTGCAGATGGATTCATAAAATTTGCTTTAGGTGAAAATGTGAAGCAGAGTAATTGGGGACCAAGAAATGTTATTCGTTTTCCGCAAACAAGAATGGGTGTTGAGCAGGTATATTACGATGCGTTTCAAAGAGCAAAGGAATATGAATTGAAATGGAAAAAGTACAGTGCTTTATCTCCTGCTTTAAAATTAAATACAGCTGTTCCCCGCAAAGATATTGAGTTAGATGCATTGGTAGAAATCCTCAACAAAAAGCGATTCATTACCTGCCATTCCTATGTACAATCAGAAATAAATATGTTGATGCACGTGGCAGATTCTATGGGCTTTAAGGTAAATACTTTTACGCATATTTTAGAAGGATATAAAGTGGCCGACAAAATGAAAAAACATGGAGTAGGGGCATCTACTTTTAGTGATTGGTGGGCTTACAAATTTGAAGTAAAGGATGCAATTCCGTACAACGCTGCCTTGCTTTCTCAAATGGGTGTTGTAACGGCAGTTAATTCGGATGATGCTGAAATGGCAAGGAGGTTAAATCAGGAAGCAGCTAAAGCAGTTAAGTACGGTGGACTTAGTCAGGAAGAAGCATTGAAATTAGTAACACTTAATCCTGCAAAACTATTACACCTCGATGCTAAAATTGGCAGTATAAAAATGGGTAAGGATGCCGATGTTGTTTTATGGTCGGATAATCCGCTGTCTGTTTATGCGAAGGTGGAAAAAACATTTGTTGATGGAATATGTTATTTCGATGCACAACAAGATAATAAAATGAGAGATGAAATTGCCATAGAAAGAAATAGATTGATTCAAAAAATGATTCGTACTAAAAAGGAAGGTGCACCTACTCAAAAAGTGATTTTTAAGAAGCCAAGATTATATGATTGTGATGATTTAGAAACAGACAATGAAGATTAAATATTTTTCCATATTTATTTTGGCAATAATCCTGTTTACTGCCTCTAAGCCTTCTGCTCAAACAGCAGTTGCTCCTTCAACAAAAGCAATTTTATTTAAAGGTGGCATTGCTCATTTGGGAAATGGCAAAGTGATTGAGAATTCTTTGATTGGAATTAAAGACGGTAAAATTATTTTGATAACAGATGCCGCCACAGCAAGAATTGATGGAAGTGTTTTTGATGAAAGAATTACCATTACCGGAAAGCACGTTTATCCGGGCATCATTGCACCAAGTTCTACCATTGGATTGAATGAATTGGATGCAGTTCGAGCCACAAACGATTTTACGGAAGTAGGATATATTAATTCGCACGTTCGAAGTCTTATTTCGTATAACACCGATTCGAAAATAATACCTACTGTACGCACAAATGGAATTCTATTGGTGCAGGCAAGTCCCCGCGGAGGTTTAATATCGGGTTCGTCTTCCATTATGAAGTTGGATGGGTGGAACTGGGAAGATGCAGTGCTGAAGTCGGATGATGGGATACATCTCAATTGGCCTGAGATGAATGCTCCAAAAAGACCAAGAGAAACAGATCAATCCTACAATGAGCGTGTTAAAAATTACAATACGAGTATAAGCAATTTAACAAATTTTTTCGCTGATGCAAAAGCCTATAGTCAAATTGCACACGATGAGAAAAATATTCGCTTTGAGGCGATGAAGGATATTATAGCCGGAGAGAAAATATTATACGTACATACAAACTCGCTAAAAGATATTATAGAAGTAATTGCATTTGCCAAGAAATTTGAAATTAAAAAATATGTGTTGGTCGGTGCCCGCGATGCTTATTTAGCAACAGCTATTTTGAAGGAAAATAATGTTCCCGTAATTTTAGCACGTGTACACGAGTTGCCCGAGAAAATGGATGACGATGTTGATTTGCCGTATAAAAGGGCGGCTGAATTATTTAAAGCAGGAGTGCTTGTCTGCCTTACCAACGAAGGTGATATGGAAGCAATGGGGACAAGAAATTTACCTTTTCAGGCGGGAACAACAGTGGCTTATGGACTAACAAAGGAAGAAGCACTGATGCTTATTACATCAAACACTGCAAAAATATTGGGGATTGAAGATAAGGTAGGAGTACTCGAAGAAAACAAGCACGCAACTTTCTTTATTTCTGAAGGCGATGCATTGGATATGATAAGCAACAATGTTGTAAAAGCATTTATCGATGGCAAGGAAATTGAATTGCCAAATGAACAGCTTCAATTGTACAATAAGTACAAGCAAAAATACGGGCTAAAATAATCCCTTCATTTTGAAAAAGCACTTATTCTTTTTATTATTTCCTTCTTTGATTGTTTTTGTGGGTGCTTGTAACAAAGAGAATTCGACTGTATCAATTGTGTATACCGTGAAACAAACATCAACTGCCGGTGGCACTTTTACCGTAAATTATACAAGCGATGGTGGAATAACAAAAACTGAGGGCTCACTTAGTAATACAAACTGGAACTCGCTTACTTATAAAAAAAAGATTGGTGATTTTGTAGCATTCAAAATACAAGGCCATTCATCACAAGCAACCTACATTGCTCGTATCTATAAAAATGGTGAATTGTTTGGTGAAACACCTGTTGATTTTGCAGCAGGACAAGTTGAAATAAGTGGTGTGATTACGGAGTAATTACTCTTAAAAGCAAGCTAAACATACTTATCGCCCTTTTTTGTTTTCACATCATTCACAAATTGGCGTATGTGTTGTTCTTCTTCTTTTTTGCATATAAGGAGAATATTATCCGACTCAACAACAATGTATCCGTTTAGGCCTTCCATTACTACTAGTTTATTGTTTGGTACATTCACAATGCAGTTTTCTGAATCATACAGCATTACATTTTTACCGACAACGGCATTGTTTTTATCGTCTTTTTCTATGTGCTGATACAATGACCCCCAAGTTCCCAAATCGCTCCATCCAATAGCAGATGAGCGCACATATACATTGGTTGCTTTTTCTAAAATTGCATAGTCGATGGAAATGTTTTTACATTGAGGATACACTTCATTGATAAACTTCTTTTCTTTTGGGGTATTGTAAATATTCAACCCGTTTTTAAACATCATCGCCATATCGGGCATATGAATTGAAAAAGCCAT
The DNA here is from genome assembly GCA_903840505.1 of uncultured Bacteroidota bacterium. Classification (GTDB taxonomy): domain Bacteria; phylum Bacteroidota; class Bacteroidia; order UBA4408; family UBA4408; genus CAIMGI01. The sequence continues at coordinate 12,675 of CAIMGI010000063.1, read as the reverse complement.
TATAATAGAACGCGCACTCCAAATAAAAATGCCGGAATTCCATAAAAAATCACCGCTTTTCAAAAAGAAATTAGCCATATCCAGGTCCGGCTTTTCTGTAAATGTCTTTACTTTTTTCATTCGAGCGTCTTTCTCTTTGGTAGGACTGTCAACGAATTGTATATAGCCATAACCGGTATCGGGTCGAGTAGGTTTAATACCCAATGTTACCAAACAATCTTCCGATTCAGCTTTTTTGTAGCACGATTTGATGGCTTTAATAAATGTATCTTCTTTCAATATTAAATGATCGGAAGGCGCAACAACAATATTTGCTTTTGGATTGATGCTAGAAATCTTGTAACAAGCATATGCAATACAAGGTGCCGTGTTTCTTCTGGCGGGTTCCAATAATACATTGTTGGGGTTTATTCCGACAAGTTGTTCTAATACAAGTTTTTCGTAAGTATCATTGGTAACAATAAAAATATTTTCTTTCGGACAAATACGTTTAAATCTATCGTATGTTTGTTGCAACAGTGTTTTGCCAGTACCTAAAATATCAATAAATTGCTTTGGCATTGAAGTACGGCTTACCGGCCAAAAACGACTCCCAATACCACCCGCCATTATTACACAATAGTTGTTTTTCATCGATAGTGAATCTAAAATTGTAATTTGCTCAAAGCATTTTTTAAATTGGAAACTAGTTGCGGTATTTCTTCCACAGTGCAGGTCCCGACAGAAATTCTATACCAGGTTGAATCGGCCGAAGAGCCAAAAGCAGAAAAGGGAACTATTCCGATTTTTGCCTCACTCAATATGTATTTATTTACTTCTTTACTGTTGCTCAATACAGTACCATCTGATGTTTTTGCACCAACCAAATTTAATTGAACAGTTAAATAAATTGCAGCCTGTGGAGGAATTGCATTTACAGGGTATCCTTCGTTTTTTAATGATAGTATACCTTTGTAAATTGCATCCAACCGAGAACTTACTTTACCTTTTATATCAACCAAAAAAGCATCCACTTCATTTTCCTGTTTCATATAATTTGCGCTGGCAACTTGCTCTGCTTTGGGTGCCCAAGCACCAACGTGCCCGAGTATAGCCTTCATTTTATCAATGATTTTTTTTGGTCCAAAAGCCCAACCTACACGCACACCTGTTGCTGCAAATGATTTTGAAAGTCCATCAATGAAAATGGTATATAGTTTCATTTCGGGACAAATACTAATTGGGTCAAAATGTACTGTGTTTCCAAAGGTCAATGTCCAATATATTTGATCGTACATTAAGTACAATGGTTTTGTATTTGCGTGAGCTCTTTTTTTATTTTCTGAAAGAACCAACTCGCAAATTTCTTTTAATCCCTCTTTTGTAAATACAGTGCCAGTTGGATTAAGAGGTGAACACAAGGCCAACAAATTTGCTTCGCCAATATATGGTCGTAATTCATCTGCTGTAGGCATAAAATTATTTTCCGCTTTGGTTTCAACAGCCAATTGTTGAGCACTTGATAAATGTGAATAATGGTTGTTGTTCCAAGAAGGTACCGGAAATAATACCTTATCTCCCGCATCAATAATTGCCTGAAAAGTAGCATAAATAAGTGGCCGCGCACCTCCTGCTATTAAAATTTGATCGGCAGGATAATCCAACTTCATTTTATTCTTCAGCAGCGATGATATTACTTGCCTAAGCGGTAAAATACCGTCTGCTGGTGGGTAATTTGTCTCATCATTATTATATGCAGCAATTATTTCTTGTTTTAAAAGTGCAGGAATGGGAAACAATTTTGGATTAAAATCACCGATGGTTAGGTTGTATATTTTTTCACCGTTTCGTATTTTTTCATTTATCTCACCTGCCAGTTTAATGATTTCCGAACCAATTAAATTTTCGGCCATAACCGAAACTTTTAATTCTGTTTCCGGAGCTACTGATGCTGTTTCCATTGTACTTTTGTTTATTTTACAAAAATGATGAAATAATTTGAATATAAAACAACAAAAGGCTTAATTAATGTGTGGTTAATGTTTAAGTGATATATTTGTTTTTCTAAATATGTAATTTGAAGACAGTTGATTTTATTATCGTTGGACAAGGCATAGCCGGCTCTGTATTGTCTTTAATACTTCAAAAAAGAGGATATACAGTAATGGTTATTGACAATGTTCCCCAAAGTTCAGCGTCATTAATTGCTGCGGGAATATATAATCCCATTGTGTTTAAGCGTTTGGTTAAAAGCTGGAGAGTGGATGATTTAGTGCCTTTTGCCGAAAATTTTTATGTTGAGATGGAAAAACTGTTTGAAAGCAATTTTCTCGAAAAGAAAAAAATCATTAAAATATTTGCCGAACAGCAAGAAGTAGATTTTTGGAATAAAAAGGCATCAGAAATGGATTTGTTAAATTATTTAAACCCTACCTCTAATGAGTCGAAACCAAATGTGAAATCACCTTTTGGATCTGCGAGTGTGAATAAAGCAGGGGTGTTGGATGTTGCCAATTTTATTCAATGTACTAGGGAACATTTAAGTAAGTCAAATGCCTTTTTGCACGACCAATTTGATTTTAACTCGTTACATATTTCTGAACAAGGAGTGACATACAAAACAATTAAGGCAGAAAAAATAATTTTTTGTGAAGGGTATAAAGTACTTAAAAATCCTTTTTTTAGTTGGCTGCCTTTTAAACTTGCAAAAGGAGAAGTGCTTACCATAAGCGCAACCGATTTAAATGTAACCGACATTGTAAACAAAGGTGTTTTTATTTTACCGCTATCAAACAATACATATAAAGTGGGTGCAACCTATGAATGGAAAGACCTCTCTGAAATTAATTCGGAAAAGGCGAGAGTTGACTTAACAGAAAAGTTAAATAGAATTATTACTGTGCCGTATGAAATAATTTCGCAGGAAGCAGGTATACGTCCGGCAGTAATTGACAGAAGGCCAATATTGGGCTTTCACCCGATTGAAAAAAGGGTTGGAGTATTCAATGGGATGGGAACAAAAGGGGTAATGATAGCACCACTTATGGCAGACATTTTTGTCAATTATATAAAAGATGGCAAGGTTTTAGATACTGAAATATCGGTGGAACGATTTTATACGTTTCACAAAAAAATTAGGCAGAATAAATTAGGGTTAAAAACCTAGTAAAAAAGGAATATATTTAATAAATTTGTGACCCTTTAACTTTTTTGATAAGGGGCATAGTAGCTTAAAATGAACAAAACCTTTAGAATAGTTATTTCTTTCGTTATTATTTTCCTCTCTACAGTTACAAGAGGGGCTGATGATACTACGTCAAAAGTAAAGGCTGTTTTTGTTTATAATTTTACCAAATACATTGAGTGGCCAACAGCTTATAAGCAAGGCAATTTTGTAATTGGCATCTTAGGGTCTTCTCCCATTTTTAATGAACTTAACAATATGGCTTTGACTAAAAAGGCAGGTACTCAGCCTTTTGAAATAAAAACATTCAACAATACCGGGTCAATTTCAAAATGTCATATTCTGTATGTTTCTAAAGATTATGCTACAATAATGAAAGATATTTTAGCCAAAATAAAGGGAAATAACACATTGATTGTTACTGAAAAACCAGGTTTGGCAAAGCAAGGTTCAGCCATAAACTTTGTGGTAAAAGACAACAAGCAAAAATTTGAGTTAAATAAGGCGAATGCCGAAAAGTATGATTTAAAAGTGAGTTCAAACTTGGAATCATTGGGTATAAAAATTGAATAAGTAAATGAGATTAAATAAATACATATTTGCAATGCTATTTTTGGTGGTATTTACCGCCAAAGCTCAGGTAGATAGGGTATCTATTGCTATTACTTATGTAGAAAAAAGTGACCTTACCAGAGCAAAACAGTCAATCGATTCAACTGTGCTTATGCCCGACTATATTCTCGATGACAGAGCTTGGTATATTAGAGGTTATGTATACAGTCAAATATTCCGTAAAAGCTTCCCTGACCCTAAAAACATAAAATCGCTTGGCGAAGTGGCTTACAGTTCATTCTTAGAGTCAAACAGAATTGACACTTCTGCAGCAAATCGTACTGAGAACAATAAAAGTATTTATAACCTTTCTGTATATTTTAACAATTATGCAGCAAAATTCTTAGACTCTACGAATGTTGCATATGCAATTATCTCAATGGATAATTATAAAAAATGTCAACGCTACATTAATCCATCGGTAGATTTTAAAGCAAAGGATATTGAGTTTTATAATGCATTAGCATCGGTACACAAAGGTATTTATGAAAAAAATATCACTAAAAATCCAAATGAGGTTATGAAAAAGGCCTTGGAGGAGCATTTCAAAAAGGCAATTGAATATTATCAAAAAGTATTGTCCATTGACCCAAACAATTACGATGCGAATTATAATCAAGCTATTTTGTATTATAACCAAGGTGCAGAAATGATTAATTCTATGCCGGTTGACGAGGACATTTTAGTTATGACTGATATACTTGATAAAACATCCGATATATTTAAAGCAAGTTTACCTCTAATGATAAAGGCCGATGAATTAAGACCCAACAGACGTGAAACATTGGTTGGATTAAGACAAATATATCAGGCCTTATTGGACGATGAAAAGAAGAAGGAGTACAACGATAAATTGGTTGAATTAGAGAAAAAATAATTTAGTTAAAATCCATCAACGATAGCAATTGAAAAAATTTAAATTCAGTATTGGTAGGAAAATCGGACTTGGATTTGGCGTGTTGATTTTTCTTACGTTAGGGGCATTCATTCTTACTCAACAAACCAGCAAAAAAAGTAAGCAGATAAACGATGATATAAATGATATTTATTCTCCGTCTGTTACCTCCTTACAGCAATTAAAGCTTTTGTTAGTGACTTCAAAAGGGCTTATTAATAACTGGATTTGGGATGCAAGTGGTAGTGATAAAGCGGAGAAAAAAGAACTTCGTATTTTAATGGACGATATATTTCCTACACAACAAAAGCAGCTTCAAGGAATATCTTATAAATGGAAGGATGCTGAACGTGTGCAGCTCGATTCTGTCTTTCTTTCAATAGACTCATTGTTTAGAATGTATTGCGATGTGATGATACAGCTCAATAAAATAGAGGATTATAACGCAGACAATACATTGGTTGTTTTCCAATCGCGGGAATCGGTTACTGAAGGACCTATTTTTTCATCGACTAATAGGACATTGTCGAATCTCGAAAATATTATTGCAACTCAAAAAAATTATGCGAACAGCGTGAGTGAAGAAATGAACAAGTCGCTTAATTTTTTACAGTTAGTTGTTCTAATACTCACTGTTGCACTTCCTGTTGGTGGAATATTAATTGCTTTTTTTACAGTTATTTCAATTGTTCGGCCTATTGATTCCTTAAAGAAAATTTTGCTAGGAATGGGTAAAGGGGTATTGCCCACCGAAAAAATTCAAAATAGAAACGATGAAATTGGAGAAATGAGTACTGCTCTGAATTTTTTGGTAGATGGAATGCGAAGTACTACAGAATTTGCCAATCAAGTGGGTTCAGGAAACTTTGTTTCAAAGTATATTCCTTTAAGCGATGAGGATGCACTTGGTCAAGCATTGTTAAAAATGCGTACCGATTTGGCTGAAAATGAAAGATTCTTAGAGGCAAAAGTGATTGAAAGAACCGAAGAGGTTGTGAAGCAAAAGGAAGAAATCCAGTCTAAAACACAAATATTGGAGGTGCTTTATAAACAAGTTACCGATAGTATTTTTTATGCAAAACGTATTCAAGAAGCAATTCTTCCTCCACGTAATTTGGTGAGAAAATTGTTACCCAATTCTTTTATTCTGTATAAACCCAAAGATATTGTGAGTGGCGATTTTTATTGGATGGAAGAAAAGGATGGGAAAACCCTTTTTGCTGCCGTTGATTGTACCGGACACGGTGTCCCCGGAGCATTTATGAGTATTGTGGGCTTTAACATTCTTAAGTACGTTGTAAACAATAATGGAATTACTGAGCCTGCAAAAATTTTAGATGCCTTAAACATCGGGGTGAATGAAACTCTTCATCAATCTTACAAGGGTTCAACCTCAAAAGATGGAATGGACATTACGCTGTGCGCTATTGATTACAAAAAGAAGGAATTACAATATGCAGGGGCATTTAATCCCTTGTTTATTATTCGCGAAGGGAAATTAATGGAAATAAAAGCGGATAAATTTCCTATTGGATATTACGTAGGAGAAGATGCAAAACCATATACCAACCATGTTATTCCACTTCAATCGGGAGATTGTGTTTATATTTTCTCGGATGGTTATGCCGATCAGTTTGGTGGACCAAGAGGTAAAAAATTTATGGTGAACCAGTTTCGCAGAACGCTGATGGAATTACACCAATTATCGGTTGATGAACAAAAATCAACCCTCGACTCAATAATTGAAAAATGGAGAGGAGAACAAGAGCAAGTAGACGATATTTTGGTAATTGGCTTTAAAGTCGATTAATCGGCAAAAAACTTGTATTTGGTCGTATATTTTCATTACTTTGTTAATAGCATTAATCGCGCAGTTTTATCAAAGAATGAAAAAAAGTAAGTACTTTTCTATTATCCTATTAAGTGTCTTATTTCTTGGGCTTTTGAGTGCGTTTGCTGTACCGCCACCCAATGATAATCCTTGTAATGCAAAATATTTAGGGAATCTACCTATACCGGGACTTTGCGGAGCACCAACTTTTCCACTTGTTGAAATTGGAGATAATACTTTTGCAACTCCGGGAGTTAAGCAACCTGCATTATTGAACTGTATGGGGCAAGCAGGTTTAGATATGCCTCCTCAATCTAAAGATTTATGGTATTCTTTTGTTGCAACAGCCAATACATTGCATTCGAATCTTAAGTCTTACGGAAATGGTACTGCAATTCAAAAATACGTTGTTGCCTTATATGAATACCGAGGAAATTGTACCGTTATTATCCCGGTTGAATGCGATAAAACAGTTGCACCGCTTTATAAATTAAGCACCTTTTTTAAAGGGATTGTTGCAGGAAAAACATATTATTTACAAGTAAGTGGAAAAGATTTAAATGATGTAGGTGAATTTAGTTTGGAATTAAATAACTACAACGATTGTTCGGAGTGTATGCAATCTTCCGAGTTGTTTATGAACCCACCGCCTGTGCAAGGATATTATAATCCGGGGCAACTTGTAACGTTTAAATATGTAGTTCGAGGTTATCAAAACATTTTGAACCCAAATAACTTACACGGCATCGTCCCTAAAATGGGTCCTGGTTGGGGAGCACCTGGTAGTATTGGTTTTCCAAACGGTTCTCCTACGGCAAGCGGTGTTGGAGAGTGGAATTTTTATACAAATTATTTGGATAATGGTGGTACCGCTCATAATGGCTTTTTTTACGATAATGTCACCGGTGAAGGCAACCCTCATAACAATGCCGGTGATGTAGCAAATGCAAGTTCTTCTTGGGAATTTTCTTGGGTTGATACTGTTTCAACCGCTTGTGGACTTGGAGGCGTTCCGCAAGATTTAAGCGTTTATATAAAGCACTTTTCAGATTACCAAACAGGAAACAATGCGCAAGGAAATGCAAGTTGTAATAGCGATCCGGATTATTCATTTAAAGCAACCCTAAATTGTCAAATACCCGCATGTATACCACCAACAATCTCAGTTGTAAATGAAGATTGTGCGAATTTTTGTTCCGGCAGTATTTCTGTAATTGCCTTGGCTGGAGATAGTGTTACAATATATGATGAAATTGGAGGTATTGTGTTGAATGTTTTGGCTCCCTTTCCCCAACCTGCCAAATTACTGAATGCTTGTTTAGGTAATTACACAATACGGACCATTACCTCAACGGGATGTGTATATGGCCATTTTGTTCGAGTGGGTGGTGATGATTTTGATTTTGCAGTATTACAAACAAGTCGAGCATGTGTTCCAAACGCTAACAATAACGCATTGGTAATATCTGCTCCACAATTGGTTCAAGCAAGTTATCTTTGGGATAATGGAGAAACTACCAATCCTGCTGTTAATTTAACTCCTGGGCCACATTTTGTAACCGTAACCAACACCCTTAGCGGATGTAAGCATAAATCACATTTTGATATTATTGGAATTGATAGTTTGGATGCAACCTTTAGTTATCCTGTTAAAATGATTTGTAGAAAAGATACAAATGGAATATTCCCTGATTTTATTGCTGATCAAAGTGGCTATTATACTATTGTTCAGCAACCGGCCGGTGGTAACTTAAACTTGCAATTATTAAATGGTGTGTTAAAATCAAATAATCAAACGGTAGTTGGCACTTATATTATTCGCCATACCGTTAACAATAATTGTGGTGCTTCATTATATGATTTTGCTGTAGAGGTGGTTGATATTTATGATGCAACTTTTTTTTATGACGCAGATTATATTTGTAAAAGTGTAGGAACAACAAAAATTCCTACGGTTAATGATTCATTAAATACACACAATTTTTCATCTACACTTGGTTTGGTTATTGATGTAACAACAGGTGAAATAGATGGTTATGCAAGTACAGTAGGAGCATATGTTGTAAGGCATATTGTTGGCACCGATCTTTGCGCAGATACTGCATTTTTCACAATCAATGTTTTGCCTGCACCGGCATCTCCTCCTGCTTATGATATTGCTTATTGTTTTAAAGATAGTATTCTGAATTTATCTGTACCAAATCTTAATGGTGAAACAACCGCTTGGTTTAATAGTATAGTTGATATAATAAACGGGAACTATGTGCTATTGGCAGACAATTATGATGTACTTCCATTTTTGAATGCCACTTATGGAAACTTTATTCCTGCTGGTGTATATAGTTTTTATGCCGTTAAGATAAATATATTTGGATGCTATAGTGGCTATTCAACTTATAATATTACTATTAATGCAAATCCTAGCGTCAATGCCGGAGCCGACCAAACAGTATGTAAAGGATTTAAGGTTGATTTAATTGGTTCAAGCAGCGACCCTGCTGTTACCTATTTATGGCAGCCGGGTAAATTGGTAAACGATTCAACAGCAAAACAAACTATTGCTACCATTGAATCTTCGACTGAATTTATACTTAAGGTTACTGATTTAAACGGTTGTGTTGCTTACGATACAATAAAAATAAATACCGAGACAAACGGTTGCGATAGTGTAAAATTGTATAATGGTTTTACACCTAATGGAGACGGGAAAAATGATTTTTGGGAAATTGATGGAATAAAGAATTTTGACACAAACAGCGTTCATATTTTTAATAGGTGGGGAACTGTGGTGTGGGAAGCCGCTAATTACGATAACGAAAAAGTAGTTTGGAAAGGCGAATCAAAATCAACCAACACACAACTTCCCGATGGAACCTATTATTATTTAATTTATACAACTAAAAATAACGACACCAATTCTAAAAAGGGTTGGGTAGAAATAACAAGATAATCTATATGAAAAAAAATGTACTAGTACTGTTTTTGCTCTTTTCAACTATTGTATTTGCACAAGCCCCACCGCAAGGAATAAATTATCAAGGAATTGCTAGAGGCGCAAACAAGAAACCACTATCAGCTCAGTCTATAAGTATCAAATTTGATATTTTGAATAACGTGAATGCTGTTGTATTTACTGAGCAGCACGTAGGGTTAATCACTACCAATGATTTTGGTTTATTTACTGCAGTTATTGGTAGTCAAAACAATGCTTCTTTTCAGCAAATCAATTGGTCGTCAGGGATACATTCAATACAAGTATATATAGATACAATTGCGGGCGGAACTAATTTTATGCCTATTGGTGCAGCACAGCCTTTTCAGTCGGTACCCTATGCTTTATATGCTGCTTCGGCTGGTGGCGCTAATGCAAATACAATTTTAAGTGGTAATATCACACCTTTACCGGGAACAGGTAACAATGGTGATTTTTATATTGATGTATTAACATATACCTTTTTTGGACCAAAAGCGGGCGGTACTTGGCCTGCTGGTATTAGTTTGGTTGGTCCTGTTGGTCCTGCCGGACCTCAAGGTCCACAGGGAATACAAGGAATTCAGGGATTACAAGGCTTGCAAGGTTTACAGGGTCTTCAAGGAATTCAGGGGATAGCAGGTTTGTTACCAAATGGGGCAGTTGCAGGTAATACAACCTATTGGAACGGTTCAAGTTGGGTAACGAACAATAGTAATTTATTCAACAATGGAGGAAATATTGGAATAGGAACAATTACACCCTCACAGAAATTGGATATTTTAGGTAATCTAAGGGTAACCGGTAAAATGAAAAGTACCGATTCTATTGCAAGCAATACAATTGTTAATGCAGGAACCTCAATAAACGCTGCTTTGGGGTACAAGTTTAATAATTTAGCTACAACAGGGAAATATTTGCGAGGCAATGGCACTTATATTGTTTTGGATACAATTAGTGCTTTAGACTTACCTGTAAGATTAACACCTTGGAGAAAAACAGGAACAAATGTTTACTTAGCAAACACTGGTGATTTTGTAGGAATAGGGACTTCTAACCCAGCTTTTAATCTTGATATTGTTGGCTCCGGACCTGCGATTCAGGTTAAGGATAATGGTGCAGGACTTGCCTTGGCAATATTAGATAAATCATCATTCTCCGGAAATAATTACTATGTTTTAAGAACTGCAGGGCTTGACACTTGGACCATAGGAACTATTGCTAACGATAATTTTTGCATTCGAAATTGGTTTCAAGGTATTGATGCAATTTCAATTAATAAAGTCAATAATAATGTTGGTATTGGCACATCAAATGCACTAGAGCAATTTACTGTTTCTCACCCGAGTGACGCAGTTATTAGATTGGAGAGAAGTGGTGCAAATATGAATGATTGGGAGATGTATGCCAGTAGTTTCGGCTTAAGAATTAGAGGGGGCCAAAATAATAATGGCGCCTTATTACCTGATTTATTTACAATTGATGGTGGAGGAAAGGTTGGTATTGGTACAAATACACCTGGAGCTAAGTTAGTTGTTGCAGGTCCGGGAATCTACGATGCGGCAATAGGGCTTCAAAACACAGCTGGTGGCTATGAATGGAGAATAGGCTCAGAAGTAACCGGGGAATTAAAATTTGTAAAAATTACTGGAGCTACTTTTACCGCATTGACAATGGATGGAAATAATGGACTTGTAACGGTTAATGATTTTACTAAATTGGGAAATAATGCACCTGCAATTAAAACACTGAAGCTTACGGGTACCAGCCCAAGTGTGCAAGGTAATATATCTACTTATGCTCATGGAGTAACGGCTAGTAAGATATTATCAGTAGACATCTTTATTGACGCAGGGATATTTGTTGCTCCCAACACCATTATACCAGGCTATGAATATGATTTTTATATTAATGGGGCGAATATTGAAATTCAAACAAAATTAGGGAATTCAGGTTTAATATTACAGAAGCCATTAAAAATATTAGTTACCTACGAACAATAAAAATATGAAAAAGCAATTATTATTACTTCTGTTTTTAGCAATTTCCATTTCAGGTTTTGCTCAATTTCCATTTAATGGTTTCAATTACCAAGGAGTTGCAAGAGATGCAAATGGAAAAGGTTTCGATACTAAAAATATTGGAGTAAAGTTTGAATTATTTAACCACGTTACTGGAATATCAGTTTATAATGAAACTATAAATACTACAACAAATAAGTTTGGACTTTTTACCCACGTTCTTGGAGGTCAAGCTCAATTGCAATTTGCCGGACTTCCTTGGGCTTCAGGAATAGATATAGAAGTTTCTATTGACACTGCCGGTGGAGTTTCGTATGTTTCTATTGGTCCAAAAACTCAATTCGAAGGAGTTCCGTTTTCTCTATTCAGTTATGCTTCTTTCTTAGATTGGAGCAGAAGCGGGAATGCTGCCGGAGGGGGTGATTTTTTAGGAACAACTAACTTGTTTCCTCTAATTTTAAAAACAAACAATGTTGAAGCAATGCGAATAGACATTAATCAAAATGTTGGTATTGGAAACAACCCCAATTCTAAATTAGATGTAAGCGGAGATATTCGGGCAACAGACTCAATTGTTTCTAGTACGAATTTTACTTCGGGTTCTTATGTTAATTCAACCAGTGGATATAAATACAAAAATTCAGCAGTTACCGGAAAATACTTACGAGGAAATGGTACTTATTTTATTGCGGATTCTATTAAATTAGCTGATTTGCCGGCAGCAATAGCATCCCCACCTTGGACTAAGTCTGGAACAAATATTTACCCTACAAACCTTGGTGACAAAGTGGGTATTAACAACAATGCGCCTGTTCAACAATTAGATGTGGTGGGTGGAGCAAATACAACATTAGGTTATAAGTATAATGGTACAGCAGTAGCAGGCAAATATTTAAGAGCAAATGGAAGTTATTTTATTGCAGACTCAATAAAGCCTTCTGATTTACCGGTAGGAACAAGTTTGTGGAAGAACATAAGCGGAACATTGTATCCAAATAATATTACCGATAAAATTCACATAGGTGGTAATGTTAGCGTTATACCTAATTTACAAGTTTCGGGAACCGAAGGTGCTTGGTTTAAAGGAACGCACGGAACCGGAACAGCTTGGGATGCTAATGCGGGCAGTTGGATGATTTGGTATCCAAAAAAATCCGCATTTAGAGCAGGAGCTGTTAATGG
>CAIMGI010000062.1 GCA_903840505.1 uncultured Bacteroidota bacterium | reverse complement strand
TTTGGAAAATTTCAGGAAGATTTACCAAAAGGATTTTCGGCAGAAGCCATTGAAACGAAAGGTGGCGCCTTTTCTTTTATTGACAATTCCATAAAAATAATTTGGATGACCTTGCCGGGCGATGTTGAGTTCGTTGTAAAATATAAAATAATAATTGGTGCCGATGCTTCCGGAGAGCACGAAATATCACCAAAATTTTCTTATTTCACAGGAAACGAAAAAACGGTTTTCAATGCTGAAAACAAAACTATTAAAGTAGGTGGAACTCCTGCTGTGATAATAGAAGAACCTATTGAAAACAAGAACGATACTGCAAAAAAACCTTCTGAGCCAACAAACAACCTTGTCGAAAATAAAAAAAACGATTCTATCCCTCCCCCTTCAAACGGAAACAAAGAAGCGCAAAAACAAAATTCTGCCGATGAAAATGCGAAACAACAAAACACAGGAAATGTTACTTGTGTAAGAAAAATAGATTCTTCCAACCCTAAAGAAATACTTGTAGAAGTAACTATCAACAAAGGTGAGTTGGATCAATTCGGAAAATTAGAGGAAAGTATTTCAGAAGGATTTTCAGCAACAGGTATCGAATCAAAAAATGCCATATTTGCCTTTGTTGACCAAAAAGCAAAATTTACTTGGATGCTATTGCCTTCAGACGAACAGATTGTTGTTTCCTATAAAATAAAACCAACACAAGCAAATGGAAAAACCTGCACGGTTGAAGGTTTGTTTTCATATCTTGAGGATGATGTAAGTAAAAAAAATACGGTCCCTGCTATTACTTTAACCTTCGGAAACAACGAAAACAAAATAAATCCGGAAGAAAACAATGCTAAAAAAGAGCCCGAGAATAAAGTGGAGCCTCCGATAAAAACGGAAAAGGAAGTTGAAAAAGTTGTTGAAAATAAAAAGCAAGAAAATGAACCGAAGGAGCCAACATTAACAAATGTTCCTTCCTTACAGAAAGGAATTTTATACAGGGTTCAAATTACAGCAACACATAAATCGGTTGAAACAATTTATTTTAAAGATACTTATAAAATCAACGATGAAATATTTGCAGAAATGCACCAAGGTTGGTACAAGTACACTCTGGGTTCATTTAATAGCTATAGCGGAGCACGAGACAAAAGAGAAAATGTAAATCAAAGTATTGCAGAATTATCGGCTTTAGGCCCTTTTGTTGCTGCGTACAATAACGGAAGTAGAATAACTGTTCAAGAGGCATTAATGATTTCAGGGCAAACTTGGATAAAATAGCCTATTCTAAAAAAAATAATTGTATATTTACGAGTTAAGAATGTACCTATAAGGTTTTAAACTTTATGCTTATAAAATTAGTACAGGTAGTTTTACTTTTTACAATAACAACTACACTTGTTGTTGCGCAAGACGACCCTCTTAAAAGAGCAAAAAAAAGGGATATAGTCGACCCTGAAATACAGCAAAAAATTGAACCAGCAAGAAGGGACAGTATTCTACAAAGAGAATATGAGTTAAGTGCTTTAAATGCATCTAAACCTACGGTAGGTTTGGGTACGGGAATTCTTTCATTTTATGGCGAGGTGAGCAATAAGAAATTTGCCAATATGCAAGTAAGTCGACCTGCTTACGAGCTAAACATTGCTCAAAACTTAAACGATTATTTGAACCTAAAATTTTATGTATTGTTTGGTAAGTTGGGAGCTGACGAAAGGACAAGTGCACGCAATTTAAATTTTGAGTCTCAAATACGCCTTGGAGGAGCAACGCTTACTTATAATTTCGACCAACTTTTACCCGCGCAACGAAAAATAACACCTTATATCTTTTTAGGAATCGAAACATTTGAGTTTCTTTCAAAAACCGATTTGACAGACAAAAATGCTGATACCTATCATTATTGGACGGATGGCTCGATTCACAACCTAGAAGAAACTCACCCATTGGCATCACAATCAAAATTATTGGTGAGAGATTATACTTATGAGTCGGATTTAAGGGAAGCCAATATTGACGGACTTGGTAAATACCGTGAACGTTCAATGGCAATTCCTGTTGGAGCAGGTGTAATATTTAAATTAAGCGACAGGGTTGATTTTAAATTGGCTACTTCAATCCATTTTTCACAAACCGATAACATTGATAATGTAAACAAAATGGGCGTGGGTGTTCGACAAGGCGATAAGAAGAATGATAGATTTGTGATGACCTGCTTTTCATTAAATTATGATTTGGTTGGCCCACAGAAAAAAGAAAAACCTGTACTTGAAAAAGATTCTGTTGACAACTACCTTGCATTGGATAACGCTGATGAAGACAGTGATGGTGTTACCGACCCCAATGATTTCAGCCCTTTTACTCCAAAAGGAGTTGCAGTAGATACTGCAGGTGTTCCATTGGATGAAGATGGTGACTTGGCTTCAGACTTTTTTGACAAAGAGTTGGGGTCTGCTAAGGGGGCAATTACTGACACAAAGGGTGTTACTTATACCGAACAAACAATGGAAGAGGAATGGCTTAGGTTTATTGACTCAACAAATGCATACGCAATGAAGGTAAACTTAAATGACCCAACAGAAGTTGCTGCATCCCTCGATCCAAAAATGAGGATACTATCCTACTCTGTGTTTTTGGGTTCATTTAAAAATAAAGTGCCAACTGAGTTAATCAATAAATACCTTAGCATTGATGATATTTTTGTTATTAAAAACCCTGAGGATTCTACCAATATGTATTTGGCAGGTAAATACAAAACCTACGAAGAGGCCATTTCAAGAAACAGAAAAGTTAATGGCTTAGGAATACCCGATGCTGTGGTTGTATTTAAAAACCGCAAGGGAGAGTACCTTAAAGCGACTGCTCCTGTAAATGAAGGTGAAGTAGACGAAAGCAAATACATTATTGATTTCAGCACAAATAATAATACCAACAACAATGTGAATAATCAAAACTCGAATAACAACAATACGAACAAAAATAATAACACGAACAATACAAATTCAAACAACAATAATCAAAACTCAAATTCAAATAACAACAATACAAACACAGCCAATACGAATCCAAAAGATACCAACTCCACCTCTGCTGCAAACAATGTTGGTCAACCCAACAATGAGAATGTAAACTACAGAGTACAGGTGGGTGCCTATAAAAACAAAACAGCAAAAGCGGATGCATTTAACAATGTGCCTAATTTGCTTATTCTTACAGGCGAAGACAACGTATCACGATACTTAAGCGGAAGTTTTAAAACCTACAAAGAAGCATTGGATTGGAGATATGAGCTTTATATTTTGGGCTATAAAGATGCATTTGTTACCGCATACCGTACAGGGCAGCGTGTTACATTACAATCTACCGGAGCGGCATTGGAAGCTCCTCCTGAAAATGGAAATGGCTATCCATTTATTAATGATGCCAATAAGGAGAGCAATGGAATTGATAAAAAAGCGATTTCGTTTAAAATCCAATTGGGTGTATTCAAAGGAGTAGTCCCGAATGATTTACTTCAGCAATATATTTCATTGGGTAAAATTGAGCAAGAGAAAACAAATGAAGGGCTAACACGTTATACCGTAGGACAATATCCAAACTTTGAACAAGCAGAAAAACAAAAGAATGAAATTATTAAAAAGGGTATTAACGGTGCATTTGTAGTTGCCTTCTTTAATGACAGACTCATCGATCTTCAAGAAGCTAAGGAACTTTTAAAATAAACAATATGATACTAAACGCAATTGTAGTTGATGACGATGAGTTAGCTCGAACACTCATTTCCGGATACGTTGAAAAAACAGGTTTCTTAAAGCTAATAGGAGTTTGCTCCAGTGCTAAAGAAGCTATGAAATTGTTAAAAGAGGAAAAAATAGATGTCATTTTTTTAGACGTTGAAATGCCTGAAATGAGCGGTATTGAATTCATTCGTGAGTTTAAAGAAAAACCACAAATAATACTTATATCATCCAAAAAGGAATACGCAGCAGAAGCATTTGATTTTAATATTACCGACTATATCGTAAAACCTGCTGCCTATGCACGCTTTTTAAAAGCGGCTGAAAAAGCCCTTGAGATTGAAGAAAGCATAAAAGTAAATGATGATAATAAAAAAGAATTATACATAAAAAAGGATTCGCGCTTAATAAAAATCGATTGCAAAGATGTTCTGTATATTGAAGCTTTATCGGATTATGTAAATATATATACCACCACTGTACGTTATACCGTTCTTTCGACAATGAAAGGTATTGAAGCAAAATTACCTTTGAAAGAATTTGCCCGAATACACAGGTCATATATTATTAGACTCGATAAAATAAAAGCGATAGAGGATGGGGCAGTAATCATTAATGAACAAACAATACCGATCAGCAATTCTTACAAAAAGGATTTTATCAATGTGCTTAATATTTTATAAAATTGAAAATGAAAAAAATAACGACCCTTCTGGCAATTTGTATTGTATTATCGAATGCTCTATTTGCACAAATTACGATTACAACTGCAGATATGCCTTCGGCAGACGACACCATACGTTATACCAGCGTTAACCCTATGGCGGTTGATGTTACAATAACTGGGGCTAATTATAACTGGGTATTCGATACCGTTGCAACAATAAGTCAAGGCGTATACAATTACAAAAATGCACTTCAAACACCTTATGCATTTTACTTTTTAGGATTAAATAAATATGGTTTAAAAACAGCTGATACAATTGGAGTGGGAGCATTTTCATTTACTGATGTTTATAGTTTTTATAAAAAATCAAATGGGAAATTTGAAGCTGAGGGGACAGGTATGACGTACACAGGCATTCCTTTAGCTGCTTATTATGGTGACAACGATGAGATTTACACCTTTCCATTAAATTACTCTGACAGAGATAGTACAACTTTTGATTATACCATTCAAGTACCCGGAGTATTAGACTATATTCAAAAGGGATATAGGATTAATACTGTA
This sequence comes from uncultured Bacteroidota bacterium, assembly GCA_903840505.1. Lineage (GTDB taxonomy): Bacteria > Bacteroidota > Bacteroidia > UBA4408 > UBA4408 > CAIMGI01. The sequence goes on along the minus strand of CAIMGI010000062.1, from coordinate 2,008 downwards.
GATGGTTGGGGTACTATAAAAACTCCATTTGGAACTGCAAATTGCTTGCGCTTAGTTTCTGATATAATTTCAAAAGATAGTATTGCCTTAAACGGTTTTGGATTTGCTTTTCCAAATAATACTCGCACAATAAAATGGCTGACGAATACTGATAAAATCCCTTACTTTGAAGTTAGTGGAAGTGTATTGGCGAATAATTTTACACCAACCAGAGCTAGGTATAGAGGCGTGAACCTAATGCCAAACTCCATTTCAGAGAATATGAATAACACAAATTCAATCATTAGTCCTAATCCGGCAAACGATCTACTTTTTGTAAGCACAAAAACCATTGGAGAAAATATAGCCATATACAATAGTGTATCACAACTTGTATTAAATGTAAAAAGCAATCAGTTAAAGATTCGTATTGATGTTTCACATTTACCAAACGGTGTATATTTTGTTAAAATGCAAAATCAAGCACATAAAATTGTTGTGCAACATTAATTTTTGCTAAATTTTAGTAATCATCTTAAATAGTGACACTTTAAATAAAAAGGGAAAATAAATACTTTTTTAATCTTTATGCTTAGTTGAAAGGTATTCGAAAATGGATACATTAAGCATTAGTAAGAACATCCCATAAATTACATCTTCAATAGGAATCGTCCCCACTCTTATTCCAAGGTTTTGAGCGTTATTATACAAAACAACTGGTTCATCAGGACCTGTGCCTGTTAATATCCCATTTACTATAAAAAATGGAATCAACAAAATAAGGTAAGTAAAATAAAATTTATGCAACCAAGAAACTCGAAAAGCAAATTTTAAAAGCAAAATAAACGATGCAAATGCCATAAAAGTAACAGAAGTGTAAAGTTTGTAGTAATTTACTGCAGCAATAACAATAAGCAAGATTACAAGGACATAAGAAATTGTTTTTTCTGCTTTTAACATCCAATCCATTTTTATGGATTTAATGATGAAATGATATGTAAATACACACGAATAGGGTATACAAAGAAAAAATAAAACTTCTTCTATTGGAAGATTAAAAAAATAAATACCTAATAAATACTTACTATTAAAACTCCAAACACCTAAATGTGTAAATAATATATCCCAAGGAACAAAAACAATAAGTGAAAAAAGAACCGAAACAAAAAAAGCTTTCCATTTTTTGTAAAAAAGAATCTTTGGATGAAAGGAGAACAAAAACGGAACAATGATCGAAGAAATATTTATAATGAGGTATAACTGTTTCATTTTCTATTGGCTCTCCGAGCTTCTTTAAAATATTTTAAGGGCACCCATAACATACCAAAAGATTCTCCATTATGTTTCGTTAAATATTTGTGATGAACTTTGTGTGCTTTTCGAATAGCACGAAGATAAATAGAATCAAAATTTCTGAATACTTTGAAACGTTGATGAATAAATACATCATGCACTAAAAAATATGCCAGACCGTACAAAGTAATTCCACTGCCAATCATTAAAAGCGTAGCTATGTCATATAGTCTTCCAAAAAACAAACAAAGTATTCCGGGAATAGCAAAGATCAAAAAAAAGAAGTCGTTTTTTTCAAAAAAGCTTTCGATTTCCTTTTGATGATGATCTTTATGTAAAAGCCAGCCAAAGCCATGCATAATATATTTATGTGCAAGCCAAGCAATGCATTCCATACTTAAGAATGCGGCCAATAATATGGTTATGTTGATCAATATAGCTATCATGATAACGGAGCTGTCTTTAAATCTGTGTAAGTTAATTGACTGTTTTAATTTCTTTAATTAATAAATACTTCATCAAATGTTCAAGAGCTGGTTTTAACCAAGCAGTATAACGAGTAGGATTAATATTTATATCTTCATAAAGGGTATCAATATTCATCCATTTCCAAGCGCAGGCCTCGCTTTTATTAATAATTGGAACAGTATCTGAATAGCCTATTAATACGTGGTCATATTCATGTTCAATTAAGCCATTGTCCAATTCGGCTTTATAAATAAATTTGGATACAGCC
>CAIMGI010000061.1 GCA_903840505.1 uncultured Bacteroidota bacterium | reverse complement strand
CCTCTGTCCCAAAAGCCTCTGTACGAGAAAGTTTATAGGTCGATTCTAAATCAAAAGCATTTTTACTTCTGTAACCGTAATGAATACCATCATAACGCGATAGGTTTGAAGAAGCTTCGGCAGTTGTCAATACATAATAAGTTGGAACCAAATAATCTATATAAGGAAAATCAACTATCTCAACTATATGCCCTTCACTTTTTAATAAGTTAATCGTTTGAATTAACTTTTCTTTTACTTCAGCATTCAAACCCCTATGTTCAATACAATCTCTGAAAACTGCCACTTTTACTTTTTCAGTAAAGTCAAGTTTTTTAGAATATGCTTCAACAGGCTTTGATGAAAGCGTGCTATCAAATTCATCTTTACCGGATATTACTTCCATAATGATTGCAGCATCATCAACCGATTGTGTTATTGGGCCTACTTGATCAAAAGAAGAAGCGTAAGCAACCACACCGTATCGCGAAACCCTACCGTAAGTCGGTTTTAATCCCACAACACCTACAAAAGAAGCAGGTTGACGAATTGAACCACCTGTATCGGTACCAATGGCAGCCAGACATAAATTTGCAGCTACAGCAGCAACGCAACCTCCTGATGAACCACCGGGAACACGTGTATTATCAATGGGATTCAATACTTTACCGTAAGCCGACTTTTCATTGGAGCTACCCATTGCAAATTCATCGCAATTTAAACGACCAATAATAATGGCATCTTCTTTAAGCAAACGCTCTACTACGGTTGAACTGTATAGGGAAACAAAACCTTCCAAAATTTTAGAGGATGCTGATACTTTATGGTCTTTATAGCAAATAACATCTTTTATACCTATCACCATTCCTGCCAACTTCCCGGCTGTTTTCGCTTTTACTTTTTCATCAATAAGTTGTGCAGCCTTTATGGCTTCATCTGTGAATACTTCCAGAAAAGCATTCAGATGTTTATTATCGTCAATTTGTTTTAAATAGTAGGAAACAAGTGCCGAACAACTTGTTTCATTGCTCATCAAATCGAGCTGAACAGAAGATAAAGTGGTGTATTTCTTCACAAAAATTACCTCAAAAAGAGAATCTTATTTATTCTCGCCCGAAGTTGTTGGAGTACTTGAATCAGTGTCGTTACCTTTAGAAGCGTCTTTAAAATCCTTAACGCCTTTACCAAGACCTTTCATTAATTCAGGTAATTTTTTACCACCAAACATAAGTAACAAAATTAAGCCTATCAGAATTAATTCCGGAGCTCCAATTCCTCCTAAAAAACCAAGTATAATGTATAGTGTCATTGTTATATTTTTTTACAAAGTTAGTATTTTTTTAGAATCAATTGTATTCAAAAATTCCGTAATCGGACTTTACAGTAAGTTTTTTAATTGAAGACTCCTCCACTCTTCCAATAATTTTTGCATCCACATTAAACTCTTTTGATATTTGAATGATTGAATCGGCAATGGCTGAAGAAACATAAAGTTCCATACGATGCCCCATATTAAACACTTTATACATTTCTTGCCAAGAAGTTCCACTTTGCTCTTGAATTAACTTAAACAATGGTGGTATCTCAAATAAAGTATCCTTAATTATATGTAAATTGTCTACAAAATGCAGAATTTTAGTTTGCCCACCACCACTGCAATGAACCATACCGTTTATTTCTGAAGGATACTTATCCAATATCTTTTTAATAATTGGAGCATAAGTTCTGGTAGGTGACAAAACCAACTTTCCTGCATTTACTTCCATTCCCTGCTCCACTTCAATTTTATTTGTCAAATTTATATTTCCACTATAAACAAGTTCTTTAGGCACTGCTGCATCGTAACTCTCAGGATATTTCCCTGCTAAATAATGAGCAAACACATCGTGTCGTGCCGAAGTTAGTCCATTACTTCCCATCCCACCATTGTATTCACTTTCGTAAGTAGCCTTACCATAGGATGAAAGTCCAACAATAACATTTCCCGCCTTTATATTTGCATTATCAATTACATCACTGCGTTTCATTCGGCACACAACTGTTGAGTCAACAATAATGGTACGAACCAAATCACCTACATCGGCTGTTTCGCCACCGGTAGAATAAATACCTATTCCATAACTACGCAATTGTTCCAAGGTTTCTTCTGTACCATTTATAATGGCAGCAATTACTTCTCCGGGAATATTATTTTTATTGCGACCAATTGTTGATGAAAGTAATATATTATCGGTAGCGCCTACACACAATAAATCATCGGTATTCATCACAATAGCATCTTTTGCAATTCCTTTCCAAACAGAAATATCTCCTGTTTCTTTCCAATAGGTATAAGCTAACGATGATTTAGTGCCGGCACCGTCTGCGTGCATCACCACACAATAATTTTCGTCTCCACTTAAATAATCCGGAATAATTTTGCAAAATGCTTTTGGAAAAATTCCCTTATCAATATTTTTTATGGCATTATGAACATCCTCTTTTGATGCTGAAACTCCTCGCTGATTGTATCTTGTATCGATTGACATAGGCTTAAAAATAAAGCGTCCCGAACATTTTGGTTCGGGACGCTAATATACTTATTTAATTTTATTCTTATTCAGCTTCATCCTCACCTTCCGAAGAAGAATCTTGAATTTTAGTAGGAACTGGTGCTGGAGCATTTGGATCCTTTTTAGGAATATAATCTTCTCTCAACACTTTAAATGTAGTTCTTCTGTTTTTAGAATGCATTGCTTCTTTCTCCTCTTTCGTTTTCATAACGTTAATCTCTGCATCTTTAATCAACAACATATCTTCACCGTATCCTTTTGCAACCAATCTGTCGGCAGCAACTCCTTTAGCAATTAAATAATCAACAACCGATTGTGCTCTTTTAAGAGCCAATTTAGCATTTGATTTATTATCACCACGAGAGTCAGTGTGAGAACCTAATTCTACAACTAAATTTGGGTTATCATTTAATGTTTGAAGTAAACCGTTTAATGAATCTTGGTATTGAGGTTTTAAGTCCCATTTAGCAAGATCATACAATATTTCAGGAAGCTTAATAACTGTTTTAGTAGTTTTAAGTGCAATGTCTTTTGTAAAGTCCGTTGCAACTTCAACACCTACAGTAGTAAAGCTAGCTTTGTTACCAAAATACTTATCCATTGAAGCATTAATAGTGTATGACGTTTTTTCGTTTACATATCTTTTTCCTTCAGGAGTTAAATCAAATTTGTAATAACCGTTAGCATCTGATTTTGTTTCTACAGATGAACCATCGCTACCAACCAATTTAACAACAGCACCTACTAATTT
>CAIMGI010000060.1 GCA_903840505.1 uncultured Bacteroidota bacterium | reverse complement strand
GAATGATTTCTATTTAATCCTCTTTTTACAGTTTCTAATCCTATTCCAGCTGAGGCTCCTACGATTGTAATATTCATTTTGCTTTTTTTATTGATTTCTGTTTTAAGCTGACCGCTAACTTACTTATATGCGATATAAACCTTCGCATATACAACCAAAAACGGTTTGCTTTGCGATAGTTGGTAGCGCTTTATTCATTTGTAAATATATTCTATTTTTATAATGAATCAAATGCTAAACCTATCTTTTGCAAGATATTTGTAATACCTGAATATATATTTCAGTTGTTCAACTAATATTCCTTAATCTTTACTCCAACTCTGCCATCAGCACCATCAACTTTTCCATTTTGTTGCGTATGCCTATAGGGTCCCAACTGTGGTTGTTTGCCATCATAGAAAAAGCAAGAAGCTTCCCTTTTTTACTGCGCACATAGCCAGTGTAACTTCGCACGCGAGACATAAATCCGCTTTTCGCTCTCAGGTTTCCTTGTGCTGCCGTTTCCTTTGCCAGCTTACGTATGGTGCCGCTTTCGCCTGCTACGGGCAATGAATTGTAAAAGGTGTTAAACATACTGGCGTCTTTTGTATACACTACCAGCATATCGGTAAGTTGTTTTGCTGTTATGCCATTATAGCGCGATACACCACTGCCATCGGTCATATAAAAACCGCGCAGGTCCAATTTTTTTTCCTTCCAATAATTAATTACTGCATTTACACCGCCCGAGGTGCTGCCATATCCGCAACTATTTACGGATAGTGCTTTGAGTATACATTCGGCATAAAAATTCTGGCTTACATTGTTGGTATAATAAACCAGTGATGCCAAGGGAGGGGAATAGGTAGTATGAAAACTTTTACGTTCGGCTTTTACATATTTACCCAATAATTTTAGCTTGCGTACAGTTGTGCTCCCCGAATCTCTTACACCAATTCCATTTTGGCGTAAGTAGTTTTTCAAAGTACTGGCACAGGCATCGGCCGGGTCGGGAATGGCACTTTTTTCTTCGTAATCGGAATTTACTTCGCCCAATAAAACTCGTTCGTTCATATATGGCGCCCCCAACACATACATATAATTTTTTGTGAGCGAAGGATTAATGCAAATTTGGTTGTGCAGGTTTAAATCGGCAATAGCCGGTGTTACTTTGCATATAGCGCTGTTTTTAGTGCAAGTGATTGAAATATCGTAGGTGTTTTCGTGAAAATTTAAACCACAGGCACCAATGCCGTACCAACTTTCAACATCTTCCCAGGCCCATCCTGCCGGTATGGGGTCTTGTTCAAATAGTTCTGCATCACCAATAATGGAACCTGTAATGCTGTCGATGCCCATTTTACGGATGGCTTTAATCCAAGTCTCCATCAAGTTATCAATTTTTGTTCCTTCAAATTCATCCGAGCCCAGCGATGGGTCGCCACCCCCACGAATATAAATATTGCCATTTAATGTGTGTGTGGCAGGATCAATCTTTCCATCGTATTGCAACGTGGTGGTAAAGTGAAAATTGTTACCCAGCCTCGCCAAGGCAACACCTGTGGTTACTATTTTTTGTACCGATGCAGGTACCAGGCTGTGTCCCGAATTGTATTCTGCCAATACAATATTGCTATCGGCAGTAACCAAACTAAAAGCAAAGGAACCTGCAATTATTTCATCGGCATTTACAATGGAGTCGATTGCCAGTTTCAATTTTTTTAAACCTGGACTGTCAACTATTTCAACTTTTTTTCCTTTTATTTTGGAGGCAATAACCCCCGTGATTTTTTTTACCGATTCGGCAGGAATCACAAAATACAGCACAATAGCGAATATGCTAATCAGCAATAGCTTAAGCAGTACAACGTATTTTATGCTTATTTTTTTATTCCAAAAGGTGTTCACCTAGCAAATATAACCCTTATTTATTTAGCTTTTTTTATGATGTGTGCAGAAACCCCTCCAACAAAAAACAACCAACAACTAAAAACCAACAACCAACATCTAATTCAAAAAAGAATAATACTCCAACAGCGGTTGCCTAATAATTTGCTCCACCTTGTTTTTCAGCATCTCCACATCGTCAACCGTTAATCCTTTTGTTTCAACGGCTTCGTGCACAATAACACGTGAAATACCCGGACGTCCGTTTCCTTTTAAAAAGGCTTTGTCCTGTAACAACATAAAGTTATTCAGATAGGTAATGGGAATAATGGGTAACTGTTTTTCTATGGCCAATTTAAAAGCACCGTACTTAAAGGGACGTAGTTTAGGAGCTTCTTTTGAAATGGTTCCTTCGGGAAAAATAATGAGGCTTTGTCCCATATCCAAACGCTCACCTGCTGTTTGCAGGGCTTTGTGCGAACCGAAATTGCTTTTTCGGTTTACCAAAATATTCATATCCCTGAAAAAGATATTAAACAAAGGGGCCTTTTGCAATTCCTGTTTTCCCATAAAAATAAAATAATCGGATATGGTACAGTAACACATAATGATGTCGATATAGGAGGAATGGTTGGCACAATAGATATAGGTTTGTCCCTTTTTTTGTGTTCCTTTTCGCTTGATGGAAAAAAATATTCCCATAGGCATTGTAAGCAATCTTGCCCAAAATTTTTGCAATACAAAAGCATACTTGTACCAGGGTTTTCTTGAAAGAGCGATATAGAAAAAAGGGTACAGCAATACCATTGTACCTACAAAGTTGAGTACAAAAACTATCTTCCAGAGTATATACAGCGGTTGCTTTATATATTTCACTTCAAGGTTATTTGCATCCTGCAAAAGTACATCATTTTTACTAAAACCTTTCTTTGGTATCCCTTTTATTGAAGAGGATGCTTGGTAAAGCAATTAAAAAAACCTTTTTTTGTAGTAAAATTGAATAGAATATGAAAAACACAAAGATTATCGACTTGTTGAGTTCTACAGAAGTAGACAGGATAGTAAACATTAAGGGGTGGGTACGTACCAAAAGGGGAAATAAAAATGTAGCCTTTATTGCGGTGAATGACGGATCTACCATTCATACCATACAAGCAGTTGTGGAGTTGGCTAATTTTAGCGAAGAGAATTTAAAAGGAGTAACAACGGGTGCTTGTGTTTCCATTACAGGCACTTTGGTGAAATCGCAAGGGCAAGGGCAAAGTGTGGAGATATTGTTGAAAGAGTTGGAGGTGTTGGGTGCTGCCGATGAAACATTTGCCTTGCAAAAGAAAGGGCATACACTTGAATTTTTAAGAGAGATAGCGCATTTACGACCGCGCACCAATACCTTCGGTGCGGTGTTAAGGATTCGTCACGCAATGAGTTTTGCGGTACACAAGTATTTTAACGACAAAGGTTTTTTTAATTTACATACGCCCATCATCACCGGTTCTGATGCAGAAGGAGCAGGCGAGATGTTTCGTGTTACAACCTTGGATCTTAAAAATCCACCCAAAAATCAAGATGGCTCTATCGATTTCAAGAAAGATTTTTTTGGAAAGGAAACCAACCTTACCGTATCGGGTCAGTTGGAAGGGGAGTTGGGCGCTTTGGGCTTGGGTTTAATTTATACATTCGGTCCTACGTTCCGCGCTGAAAATTCAAACACTCCGCGCCACTTAGCAGAGTTTTGGATGATAGAACCCGAAATGGCTTTTTATGATTTCAACGACAATATGGACTTGGCTGAGGATTTTTTAAAATACCTCATTCGTTATGCCTTGGAGAATTGTAAGGACGATTTGGAGTTTTTAAATTCTATGTACGACAAAGAATTATTGACCCGTTTACAATCGGTAGTAGATTGCTCTTTCGAAAGACTTACCTATACAGCTGCCGTTGATGTGTTGTTGAGTTCAGGAAAAAAATTCGAGTTCAAGGTGGAGTGGGGGACAGATTTGCAAAAAGAACACGAGAATTATTTGGTGGAGCATTTTAAAAAACCGGTTATACTCATTGATTACCCTAAGCACATAAAGGCTTTTTATATGAAGCAAAACGAGGATGGAAAAACTGTTCGAGCAATGGATATTTTGTTCCCCTGGATTGGTGAATTAATTGGCGGGTCGCAACGAGAGGACAATTACGATAAATTGTTGGCGCGTGTAAAAGAGATGAACATTCACGAAGAAAGTTTGTGGTGGTATTTGGAAACACGCAAATACGGTACTTGTCCGCATAGTGGCTTTGGAATGGGCTTTGAGCGTTTGATGCTCTTTGTAACTGGTATGACCAATATTCGCGATGTGATACCTTTTCCCCGTACACCGATGAACGCAGAGTTTTAATTGATTTGTGATGTTGCTCAACGATTTTGTAAGTGACTTAAAATACCAATTAGAATTTCCATTACCGGGTGAAGTGGCGCAATTAAAAATGGCACCTTCTTCACGTGAATCGTCTAACTACTATTTGCAACAAAATAGCCATCCTAAAAAGAGCAGTGTGCTTATCTTGTTATATGAAAAGGACAATGTTATACACACATTACTCACACTGCGACCATCTTATAGCGGAGTGCACAGCTCACAGGTTAGTTTTCCGGGTGGTAAAATAGAAGAGGGTGAAAGTATTGTGCAAGCTGCTTTTCGGGAGGCGAATGAAGAGGTAGGTATTGCCGAAGCACAGTTGGAAGAAATAGGACAATTGTCTTCCTTGTACATTCCGGCAAGTAATTATGTGGTGAATCCCGTAATAGCAAGAATAAACAAGGCGCATACTTTTGTTCGCAACGAAAGGGAGGTGGAGCAATTGCTGGAAGTGAGTTTGAATGATTTGTTGGATGTAAAAAAAATGTCGACAAAGCACCTAGAAACAAGTTATGCGGGAAGGGTGGAAGCACCATATTACGATTTTGAAGGGCATCACGTTTGGGGTGCAACGGCAATGATTATTAGTGAGTTCAATACGCTCATAAATCGATTTTTTCACAGATAGTTTTTATACATTTGTGCCCTAATAAATTGTATGAAATTACTTTATCAATACCTCAAGCAATATAAATCATTGGTGCTCTTGGCGCTACTGTTAGCGGCTATTAACCAATTGTTTTCTTTAACCGATCCTTATATTTTTAGTAGGGTAGTGGATGAATATGCGGGCAATCCGCACGCATACACCAAAGAGCAGTTCATTAAAGGAATAGGCTATTTAATTTTGTTGTCAATGGGTGCAGCAATGGTATCGCGTATCGCTAAAAATTTCCAGGATTATTATGTAAATGTGATTGTGCAAAAATTGGGAGCGCAAATATATTCCGATGGATTGAAACATTCTTTGGAACTGCCTTATCAGGTTTTTGAAGATCAACGCAGTGGTGAAACCTTGGGGAAATTGCAAAAAGTGCGCACCGATGTAGAGAAGCTCATCAATGCTTTTGTAAGTATTTTATTTACATCTTTGGTGGGTGTGGTTTTTGTGATGGTTTACGCCATTAATATACACTGGCTGATAGCGGTAGTATATTTTGCTTCTGTTCCTATTTTAGGTTCTATTACTTCCATTTTGAGCAAACGCATTAAGAAAATACAAAAAGTAATTGTGGGTGAAACTACTGCATTGGCAGGTTCAACAACGGAATCGTTACGCAACATTGAATTGGTGAAAAGTTTGGGTTTAGCCGATCAGGAAATTAATCGTTTGAACGCTACTACCGTAAAAATACTTGGATTGGAATTGAAGAAAGTGCGTTACATTCGTAGCATTAGCTTTATTCAGGGAACCTTCGTGAACTTTTTACGCAGCTGCATTTTGTTTTTGTTGCTGTATTTGATTTTTGCCGACCATATGACTTTGGGACAATTGTTTTCATTACAAATATATTCCTTCTTTATTTTTGGTCCGCTTCAGGAATTGGGCAATATCATCAGTATTTACCGTGAGGCTGAAGTTTCCTTGGATAATTTTCAGGCTATCATCAATAAGCCAAAAGAAGAAAAAGCAGCAAATCCTATTCCAATGGAGAATGTACAAACATTGGAATTTAAAGATATTAGTTTTAAGCACCAAACGGCAACGACCAATGCATTGGAGAACGTTTCATTTTCGGTGAAAAGTGGTGAAACACTTGCTTTTGTAGGACCTTCCGGTTCGGGTAAAACCACCCTTGTGAAGTTATTGGTAGGACTTTACCCTGCTAAGTCGGGCGAAGTATTGTATAACAACCACAATGGTAAGGATATTGATTTGGATCAGTTGCGTTCGCAAATAGGTTTTGTAACGCAGGATACACAGTTGTTTGCAGGAACCATCAAAGAAAATTTATTGTTTGTAGCACCCAATGCTACCGATGCAGAGTGTTTGGAGGTGTTGAACAAAGCCGCTTGTCAGAATTTAATGGCACGTGCCGATAAGGGATTGGATACCGTAATTGGTGAAGGCGGAGTAAAAGTATCGGGCGGTGAAAAGCAACGTTTGTCTATTGCACGTGCCTTGTTGCGCAAGCCATCTTTATTGGTATTTGATGAAGCTACTTCATCCCTGGATTCCATTACGGAAGAGGAAATAAGTAAAACAATACGCGATGTTTCGCAAAATAAAAAGCACATCACTATCCTTATCGCACACCGACTTTCCACCATTATGCACGCAGATAAAATTGTGGTGCTTGAACGTGGGCAAATTGTAGAGCAAGGGAAACACGAAGAGTTATTGAGTCAAAAAGGACTTTACTATGCTATGTGGCGTCAACAAATTGGAGAGAGACAAAAAGGAGATAAGTAAAATTTCCCCACCAACAACTATCAACTATCAACTAATAACCAACAACCAACAACCAATAACCAACAACTAACAACCAAAAACTACCCTTCAATCGCTTTCACACCAGGCAAACTTCCTGTTTCAATATACTCTAACAATGCGCCACCACCGGTTGAAACATAACTCACATCTTTAGCCATTTTGTATTTGTTAATGGCAGCCACCGAGTCGCCACCACCAATCAATGAATAAGCACCTTTTTTTGTAGCTTTAACAATTGACTCAGCAACCGATTTGGTACCACTTTCAAAATTGCTCATTTCAAATACGCCCATCGGTCCGTTCCACAAAATTGTATTTGATTGTTGAATAACTTCATCGTATTTTTTTGCAGTAGCCGGACCAATGTCTAAACCCATCCATCCGCTAGGAATAGCATAAATATCTACGGTTTGTTTGTTGGCTTCGTTTGCAAAAGCATCGGCAACAACTGTATCTGTTGGGATGTATATGGCTACATTTTTTTCTTTTGCAGTTTTTAATATGTTCAGTGCTACATCCAGTTTATCTTCTTCCACCAAGGAGCTGCCCACGTTTCCTCCCTGCGCTTTTATAAAGGTATATGCCATACCGCCACCAATAATCAGGTTGTCTATTTTATCAAGCAATTGATCAATGATGAGTATTTTTCCCGATACTTTTGCTCCACCCATTATGGCTGTAAAAGGTTTGTTCGCATTATCCAATACTTTGTGTATGTTTTCAATTTCACTTGCCATCACATAACCAAAAACTTTATCCTTCGGGAAAAATTTAGCTACAATGGTAGTAGATGCGTGTGCGCGATGGGCAGTACCGAAAGCATCGTTCACATATACATCGCCATAAGTAGAAAGCTCTTGTGCAAAGGATTCGGTACCCGCCTGTTCTTGTTTGTGAAAACGCAAATTTTCCAATAACAATACTTCACCTTTTTGAAGTCCGTCAACCATACTTTTTGTGGCTGCACCAATACAATCGTTCGAAAATTTAACGGGAACACCCAATAGTTCAGAAGTATGTTTTACAATGTGTTTTAGAGAGAATTTTTCTTCCGGAATTTCTTTCGGTCTTCCTAAATGCGACATCAAAATTACCGTCCCACCATCGTTCAGAATTTTTTTGATGGTTGGTATAGCGGCACGTATGCGGGTATCGTCTGTTACATTATAGCTGGAATCTAACGGGACATTAAAATCAACCCTTATCAATGCTTTCTTACCCGAAAAGTTGTAATTATCGACTGTTTTCATTGTCTTAAATCTGATTTCTAAATTTTTATACAAAATTATTTTTTTTATGCTTTGGGTAATTAACATTTTGCTCACAAATTAAATTAGCTTTTTAGTACATTTGGAACGTGTTATTTAAAGAGGTAATAGGTTTAGTTGACTTAAAAAAGCATCTTGTTCAAACAGTTAAGGATGGAAGGGTTAGTCACGCTCAGGTATTTTTAGGAAACGAAGGTTCGGGGAATTTAGCATTGGCCATTGCCTATGCTCAATATATTAACTGTACCAATAAGCAAGAAGTCGATAGCTGCGGTGAATGCCTTTCTTGCATCAAGTATAATAAATTGGTACACCCCGATTTACATTTTGTTTTCCCGGTTGCCACCACCACAAGCATTACATCAAAACCCATCAGCGATAATTTTATTGTTGAATGGAGAGAGGCTTTGTTAGACAATCCCTATATGGATGTGTTTAACTGGCTGGAGCGTTTGGGTATAGAGAACAAGCAAGGAAATATAAATACAGAAGAGAGCTCATCGATTTTGAAAAAATTAAGTCTTACCACTTATGAGTCGGAGTATAAGGTGATGGTTATTTGGATGGCGGAGAAGATGAACGCTGCTTGTTCAAACAAATTGTTGAAAATACTGGAAGAGCCGCCTGAAAAAACATTGTTTTTATTGGTGGTGGGGGAACACGAAAAATTGTTGACTACCATTATTTCGAGAACACAATTGGTGAAGGTGAATAAAATTAAAGACGAGGAATTGATTAGTGCATTGCAGCAAAAACACAGTTTGCCTTTGTCTCAGGCTCAGGTAATAAGCCATTTAAGCAATGGTAATTACAATTTGGCAGTGCAGTTAATTCAGGAAACGGACGGGGATGATTTTAACTTTTCCAATTTACAGCTATGGATGCGTTATTGTTACGGACGTAAGTTTGCCGATTTAATAACATGGGTTGATTCTATTGCATCCATTGGAAGAGAAAGGCAGAAGAATTTTTTAAGCTATGTGTCGCATTCAATGCGTGAAACCTTATTGCTGCATTTAAAACTCGATAAGTTGGTTCGGTTGAATGGACAAGAGCTGGAGTTCAGTAAAAAATTCAGCCCCTTTGTTCACCCCAAGAATTGCGATGAAATATCGGAGCAATTGAATAAGGCAATAAACCAAATTGAGCGCAATGCCCACCCTAAAATTTTGTTGCTCGATCTTTCTTTTAAAATGGTCGATTTGTTGCACATTCCTGTTTAAAAGAAAAAATCTTACCTTTGAAAAATGAACATTTATATTAGATAAATAGAAATATGGGATGTGGTAGTTGCGGAACAACCCCGGGTGGTTGTAAAAATAATGGATCTTGCGGTAGTGGAGGCTGTAATAAGTTAAATATATTCGATTGGCTTTCCAATATGGAGCTGCCAAAGGGGCAGTCGCAGTTTAACATTGTAGAGGTACGCTTTAAGAATGGCCGAAAGGATTTTTACATAATAAAAGAGCCGGGAATGAGTCTATTTACCGGTGATATTGTTTCTGTAGAAACTTCTCCCGGGCACGATATTGGTACCGTTTCTATGGCTGGTGAATTGGTGAAACTTCAGTTGAAGAAGAAGTCAATAGATCCTAATTCTTCCGAAATAAAAAAGATTTACCGCAAAGCAAAACAGAACGACATTGATAAATGGGAAGCTGCCCGTGCACTTGAAAACCCTACGATGTACAGAGCACGTACTATTGCAGTGGAGTTAAAGTTGAATATGAAAATTAGCGATGTGGAGTATCAAGGTGATAAAACTAAGGCTATATTTTATTATACTGCTGATGAGCGTGTGGATTTTAGAGAGCTTATTAAGGTATTGGCAGAAGAGTTTAAGGTTCGTATTGAAATGCGCCAGATAGGTGCGCGTCAGGAAGCCAGCAGGTTAGGAGGAATAGGTTCTTGTGGTCGTGAATTATGTTGTTCAACCTGGCTTACCGATTTTCGTTCGGTATCCACTAGTGCTGCACGATACCAACAACTGTCGCTAAATCCATTGAAATTAGCCGGACAATGCGGTAAATTAAAATGCTGTCTCAATTATGAATTGGATACTTATTTGGATGCCATCAAAGACTTTCCCGATTCAAACGTACGCTTGAATACACAAAAGGGAAATGCTTTTCATCAAAAAACCGATATTTTTAAACGCTTAATGTGGTTTTCGTATCCCGATAATCCAGGGAATTTTATTCCGGTGCCCATTGATAGGGTAAAGGAAATTATTGAGTTAAATGCGAAGAATGAAATTCCTGCTGAGCTAACTAACTTTAAGGATGTTGTTATTGTTGAGAAAAAGTTGGATTATGAAAATGTGGTGGGTCAGGACAGCATAACACGTTTTGATAATGCCAAGAAGAAAAAGAAGAGTGGAAATAATAAGAGAAGAAATAATAACAATAGAAGAGCGAATGCTCCACAAGCAAAAACAAATTGAAAATAAAGCATCTATTTTATTTGTTGGTTGTATGTAGCCTTTTTTCCTTTTTTGGTTGCGATAAAAAGAGGCTGTACGAAGAAAATAAGCAAATTCCCAATCGAATTTGGAACAATAAAAACATTGTTCCTTTTATCGTAAATATAGCCGATACAATTTCCTTGCACAATGTATATATCAATGTGCGTAATTCGGGAGAATATACTTACAGCAATTTGTATTTGTTTTTAAGAACAGCATATCCCGATGGTAAAGTTTCCTGCGATACAGTTGAGTGTATATTGGCTGATATAAGTGGAAGATGGTTAGGGAAAGGTTCCGGTGATGTATGGGACAATCAAATTTTATTTAAAAGAGGAGTGCGTTTTAAAAAAGCAGGTATCTACACGTTTAGCTATGAGCAGGCAATGAGGGTAGAAAACTTGCCGATGATTACTGATGCGGGTTTGCGAATTGAAAAACAATAATGCTTGCTAAATAGTAAGTTTTAATTTTCCAACAATCTTTATATGTGTGGTATTACGGGTATTATGGCTTTTACAGATAATGGCCTTAAACACTTGTCATATCTTGATAATGCAACACAAGCACTCATAAAAAGAGGTCCCGATGGGGAAGGTACTTTTATAAAAGCGCAAGTAGCACTCGGGCATAAACGACTTTCTATTATTGATACTTCTGCAAATGCCTCACAACCTTTTACAGACAGCAGCGGTAGGTATACGATAGTATTCAATGGTGAAATATTTAACTACAAGCAATTAAAGGAAAACCTGGAATTAAAGGGGTTTGCTTTTAAATCAAACAGTGATACGGAAGTATTGCTTTATTTGTACATCCAAAAAAAGGAAAAGTGTTTGCAGGAACTGGACGGAGAATTTGCTTTTGCCATATACGATGACTTAGAGAATACACTGTTTTTAGCACGCGACAGGTATGGTATAAAACCATTGTATTACCTATCCGATAGCGATAAATTTATTTTTGCTTCTGAGCTAAAAGGAATTACAGCTTATAACATTATGTTGAGTATTGACAAAGCATCTTTAAGTACCTATTTGCAACTGAATTATATTCCGGCACCCTATACCATATACAAGGAAGTAAAGAAAATACCTTCCGGACATTATGTATATATATCAAATTCGGTTGAAGTTAAACCTGTTGCATATTATTCAATACCTTATCACGAAGAATTAAGCAATGTGCCAACTTATGAAAGGGCTGTGGATACTTTTAAGGTATTGCTGGAGGAGTCGGTTGCTTCCAGGATGTTAGCCGATGTACCTCTCGGTAGTTTTTTAAGTGGTGGTGTTGATTCGTCTATTGTTACAGCAATTGCCGCAAGACATACAAAAAAACTCAATACCTTTTCAGTCGGTTTTGCAGATGAACCCCTATTTGACGAAACATATTATGCCGATTTGGTTTCTAAAAAGCACCAAACAAATCACACCGTTTTTAAATTAAGCAACAGCGATTTGTACCAACACATATTCGAGTTGCTCGATTATATGGATGAACCATTTGCCGACTCATCGGCTTTGGCAGTAAGTATTTTAAGTAAGTACACATGTAATAAGGTAACGGTTGCTCTAAGTGGTGATGGGGCCGATGAATTATTTGGAGGATACAACAAACACGCTGCAGAGTTAGAGTTAAGGAACAATGCTTTTTTGAAACCCATTGCCAGAATAAGTAAGCCTGTTTTAAACATACTTCCAAAGTCGCGCAACACAGCAATAGGTAATAAATTCCGACAGTTTAAAAAATTCGGAGAGGGTGCTTTGCTCAATCACCGCGATAGGTACTGGTTGTGGGCTTCATTCTGCACCGAAGAAAATATCGATACCTTGTTATTGGACAATGCATTAAATCATAGCATTTGTGCTAAAAGAAAAAGTGAATTGTTAAAGAATATCAGCGATAATTACAATTCGGTTTTATATACTGATGTGAAATTGGTACTGGAAAATGATATGTTGGTAAAAGTTGATAGGATGAGTATGTTGCAAAGCCTTGAAGTACGTGTGCCTTTCCTTGACCAGAAGATTGTTGATTTTGCATTCTCTTTGCCTTCTGACTATAAAATTGATAAACACAGGCGTAAGAAAATTCTTGTCGATGCTTTTAAATCAGATTTACCCGAGGAGGTATTGAATAGAAAAAAGCAAGGTTTTGAAGTGCCATTATTGAAATGGTTTAAAACAGAATTCAAATCAATCATTGAAGATGATTTATTAAACAAAAAATTTATTATTGAACAAGGAATATTTAATGTGTTGGAGGTTGAATCCTTTAAAAGACGACTATATTCGGCTAGTCCGGATGATGCTGTTGCAAGAATTTGGGCATTGATTGTATTTCAATATTGGTGGAAAAAAACTTCACATCTCTTAAAATCGTAAATAAGCAATGCCACGAATATTACGCATCATAAACCGATTTAATTTAGGAGGCCCTACCTACAACGTTGCCTATCTGAGCAAGTATTTATCGCCCGAGTTTGAAACACTTTTGATTGGTGGAGAGAAAGATGAATCGGAAGAAAGTTCCAATCATATATTGCAGAATCTTGGTTTGGAACCAATCATTATAAGTGAAATGAAGCGTGAAATAGATTTGGTAAATGATTACAAAGCCTATTTGAAAATTAAAAAAATAATTCAAGAATTTAAACCTGATATTGTACATACACACGCTTCAAAAGCCGGAACAATAGGTCGGTTGGCAGCTAAATCCTGCAATGTGCCTGTAATTGTACATACTTTTCACGGCCACGTTTTTCACTCTTATTTTGGCAAAATAAAAACGGCATTGTATAAAAATATTGAGCGCTACCTTGCGAAAAAAACAAGCTGTATTGTGGCAATTAGTGAAAAGCAAAAGTATGAGCTTTCGGACTCGTACCGCATTTGCGATCCTTCAAAAATAAGTATTGTTCGCTTGGGTTTTGATCTTTCAAAATTCCAAGAAAATGTAGAGCAAAAGCGCAAGGCTTTCCGAGAAAAATATGCTGTTGACAGCGATGAGCTTGTTGTTTCTATTATTGGAAGACTTGTCCCCATCAAAAATCATCGCTTGTTTGTGGAGTCAATTGCTTATGTAAAAAAACATTCTGCTAAAAAAGTAAGGGCATTTATTATCGGTGATGGCGAAGAAAGAAAAAATATAGAGGCAATGATTTTTGAAAACGGTTTGAGTTTTTGTGATTCTCTTTTGAAACAGCAAAGGGCAGACATTAGCTTTACTTCTTGGAGCAAAGAAATTGATGTAGTGTGTGCAGGTTCTGATATTATAACGCTCACATCGTTTAATGAGGGAACCCCTGTAAGTCTTATTGAAGCACAAGCTGCAAATAAACCCATTGTGTCTACTCAAGTTGGAGGAATAGAAAATGTAGTGACTCCGCACACAGCATTGTTGTCTGACATAGATGATAAAGAAGCTTTTTACGTCAATCTTTTAACACTTGTTAGCAATGATGAACTGAGAAATAAAATGGGTACCGGTGGATGGGAAAATGTGAAGGAGCGCTTTCATTATACTGCATTGGTGAACAATATGAAAGAACTATACCATAAACTACTGTTACAAAAAGCCACCAATAATTAAAGTATTTTTAATAACTTTGAGTGATTATTTAAATAGAACTATGCAGAAGTCGTTTAAAAGTATTTTAAAGTTATTGGTTGTGGCAATTATTTTATCTTCATGCCATTCCATTAACCCAAGTGTGATGTTTAAAACGGGTAAGGATTTTAAATATTCCGAGCAACCCAAGGAAGTGTTGAAGGAATACAAAATTGCTGCAAATGATTTATTGGAGTTTAAATTATATTCCAACGATGGTTTTAAGCTTATTGACATTACATCTTTAAATTCTGAAGGTCGTTTAAGTTCGGGTGCTGTTTACAGTTACAAAGTGGAATTTGACGGTACCGTTAAGCTACCTATTATAAATAGGATAAAATTAGAGGGGATGACCATACGTGAAGCAGAGTTACTATTGGAAGATACTTATTCAAAAGAATATGTAAAACCTTTTGTATTACTCAGTATTGTAAACAGACGAGTGATTGTTTTCCCCGGATCTGGTGGAGCAGCAAAGGTTATTACACTTACCAATGATAATACAACCCTTATTGAAGCATTGGCGATTGCTGGAGGTATTACCAACCGAGGTAAAGCACGTAAAGTGAAACTGTTAAGAGGCAACTTAAAAGACCCACAAGTATTCCTGATTGACTTGTCGACCATTGACGGTATTAAGCAAGCCGATTTGGTAATGCAGGCAAACGATATTATTTATGTTGAACCATCGGCAGATATTGCTACAGGTTTGGCGAATCAGGTTGCACCGTATGTAAGTTTAATTACCAGCGTTGTGTTTATATACACCTACATTACTTTATTTAAATAATTCCTGTGATAAAAAAGACCTCAACTATTAACGAGGAGTTTGATTTAAGTCTTTTTTTATTTATAGCAAAAAAGAGTCTTATTTGGATATTACTGTTTTTCATAGTAGCCATTTTAACTGCTTTTTTATATGTTCGATACGCTAGTGAAGTATATGAATCAACAAGTATCCTTCAAATAAAATCAAACAATACAGCCAATAAAATATTGAATGTACAAACACCCACCGAGGTCCAAGATGAAATTGCCAGTGAAGTTGAGTTATTGCGTTCCAAAATATTTTTAAAACGAGCATTATCAAAATTACCGCTTCAAATATCCTATTATGCCGAAGGAACTTTTAAAATCAATGAGCATTATACCAATAGTCCATACACCGTTGAAATAAATGTAAAGGATGCTGATATTTATTATGTGCCCTTTTATGTAAACTTTAAAAGTAAAAATACCTTTGAATTGTCTTACACATACAAAGGGAAAAAGAATAACAATACCTATAGTTCGAATCAATGGGTAAAACTTCCTGAACTCGATTTTAAGGCAAATGTATTGGATTACGATGCTATTTTATTTCAGCAAAACCAGGCAAGTAAAGATGCTTTTTATTTTGTTGTGAACGATCCCGAGAAGGTAGCAAATCCTTATTATTCGCGAATAGATGTGAAATTAATGAACGATGCCGCAAAAACAATCAGCATTAATTTTAAAGATAACAATGCTAGAAAATCCTGTGATGTGGTGAACCAAATTGCCGAAGAGTTTAAAATATATGATGTAGAGAAAAAGGCAGAGAGCTCTCAGAAAATTCTATCCTTTATTGAAAGTCAATTAAGTTCGGTATACGAAAATCTGAGAACTTCCGAAATTCAAATCCAGGAATACAGAAAGACAAATAAAATATTTGATTCCAAGGAAATGGGCAATAGCTATGCAAATGAATTAACGGAGTTAGACAAGGAGGTAGTAACGATGAATATGGAAAAGTCGGTACTCAACGAAGTAGAAAAAAACATAGAGCAAAATAAAGATATCAATGTATATAAATTATTATCGCTATTATCGGGTACTGAATATGAAAAAACCTTTTCGGAACAAGTACGTTCACTCAACGATTTATTAACTGAGCGTGAAAAGGCTTTATACGATGCCAAGCCAAATAATTTATCGATAACCAGATTGAATGAACAGATTGAGGAGAGGCGAAAAATTTTATACGATGGGGTGCAGGCAATGTTGGTTAAAATTGGAAACAGGGAGAAAAATATAAATAGGCAAATTGAACAGTCGGAGACCAAATTTTTAAACGTCCCCAACCAAGAGATTGAACTAGCACGATTGCAGCGACTTTTTATTATCAACGAAAAGTTTTACACTCTTTTATTGGAGAAAAAAGCGGAATATTCCATTACAAATGCTGGATTTGTTGCGCAAAATGAAATATTGGAAAAGGCAGATGTTCCATCCAAACCATTTTTTCCGAACAAAAGTATGATACTCCTTATAGCATTTACCTTAAGCATTGTAGCTTCTTTTGCATTGGTGTTGGTACGCTATTTTATGCATAACAATATTACTTCAACCAACGATATTCAGAAGTATACCAATTGTGCCATTTTGGGAATTATACCGAAGTACAAAAAGGAGATTCCCGTTTCGCAATTGCTCGTTGATCAAAATCCCAAATCTACAATTGCCGAATCGTTCCGATCCATACGAACAAATATGCAGTTTTTATCCAACGATGTTGGATCTAAAGTAATTGCTGTAACTTCTTCCATATCGGGTGAGGGAAAGACATTTGTTGCCATTAATTTAGGCGGAATAATTGCCTTTGCGGGTAAAAAGGTAATTATTTTAGACTTGGATATGCGGAAACCAAAAATACACTTGGGCTTTAATGCTACCAATTCAAAAGGAATGAGTACCATTTTAATTGATAAGGATAAGTGTGACGATTGTATTCAGAAAAGTTCATTGCACAATTTGGATTTTATTACTGCAGGACCAATTCCACCCAATCCATCGGAGTTAATTTTAAACCAACGAATGGATGATTTGGTAGATTATTTGAAAACAATTTACGATGTAATTATTATTGACAATCCTCCAGTAGGTATTGTTGCAGACGGAATACCGAATATTAAAAAGGCCGATTATCCAATTTTTATATTTAGAGCAAATTATTCCAAACGTTTCTTTTTTGAAAATATAAATAACATTGTGAAGGAGCACGAAATACCTAAGTTGTCAGTAATTCTCAATGGTGTGGATGAAATTCACCCGGGATATGGTTACGGCTACGGCTATGGTTATGGCTATTATGAGGACGATGCAAAAATTGGAAAGACTGGAAAGAAAATGAGTTTTATCAAAAGAATGTTTAGTTAAGTTTTATTTTACATCCATTATGAAGGTTACTGAATCGCCATTGAAAGGCTTACAAATAATACAGCCCGATGTTTTTGAAGATAATAGAGGTTATTTTTTCGAATCGTATAATTTTGAGAAATTTCATTCAAACGGTGTGTCATTCCAATTTGTTCAGGATAATCAATCCTTATCTCAGAAAGGAGTTTTGAGAGGTTTGCATTTTCAGAATCCTCCTTTTGCCCAAGGTAAGTTAGTGAGGGTAATTAAAGGATCGGTATTGGATATTAGCGTTGATATAAGAAAGGATTCCAAAACATACGGACAGCATTTTGCATTTGAATTGAATGAAGAAAATAAATCAATGTTGTTTATCCCTCCTGGTTTTGCTCACGGATTTTTAACCTTGGCAGATAATACCATCTTTTTTTATAAGTGTACAAATTACTATAACAAGGCATCTGAAGATACTCTTTTATGGAACGACAACACCATGAATATTGATTGGAAAATTGAAAATCCCATTATTTCTGAAAAGGATAAGGAAGGGAAAGCCTTTCATAGCTTCGTAAGTTTGTTTTAATAGCTATTTTTCGTACCTTTAATGCCTTATTTATTGGCGGTATGGGCTACAAGGATATATTTTTTTATTCCCTTTTTTTTGTTGTATCAATGGTGTTTTCATTGTTGATTAATGGTTTGTTTTTTCGTTTTTCGAAAAATATGGGAATGCGTAATCTTAAGGAAGATGTTATTAGATGGGAAAGTCAAACTAAACCTGCCTTTGGAGGTATCTCTTTTTACATCGTTTTTTTACTTTCAATAGCAGCTTATTCCATCCTTTCCGGTTCTCAAATTTTATTTCAAAATTTAGGATTCATTGGTATACTGGCTTCGGCAAGTATTGCTTTTTTAGTAGGGTTGGCAGATGATGCATACAATACAAAACCTCTTTTGAAATTATTGGCACAGTTTGTTTGTGGACTTATTTTAGTTGCAACAGGAACCTATATCCAATTAAGTTCCATTCAAATAATAAACTATGCTGTTACTATTATTTGGGTAATAGGTATAATGAATTCCATTAATATGCTCGATAATATGGACGCTATTAGCTCTATTGTGTCTATTTTTATTTTCTTAAGCGGATTGGTCGTGTTTGTATTACTTCATTCAACGGATAGTGTATACTTTATAATACTTTTGGGTTGTATTGCCTCTTTATTGGGATTTCTTTTTTTTAATTGGCATCCGTCAAAAATATATATGGGCGATACTGGCAGTCAGTTTTTAGGTTTATTATTGGCAGCCATTGGAATTATGTGTTTTTGGAATACCCCCTTTGATTTAGACGGCAAGTCAATCATAAAACAAATCATACTAACCTCTGTTGTTTTTATTTTACCACTATCCGATACAATCAGTGTTATAATTAATCGAATGCTAAAAAAGAAATCGCCTTTTATCGGAGGCCGTGATCATACCACACACCATTTGTCGTATATGGGGTTGTCTGAAACTGAAGTAGCCTTTGTTTTCCTATTCTTGTCATCCATATCCGCTTTGTTTTGCTATGCAATTGCAAGTAAATGCAGTACTAATGTAACATTGATACTTTCGCTCATATTTTCACTGCTTGTTTTCTTTTCGCTTTTTATTGTAACTAAAATTAAAAGAAAATGAGGAAAATTATATTTGTGTGTATAGGATTGGGAGCAATCTTCTTAACATATACCTTCTTCAGCTTTTCATCGAAAAAAAACGATGATAAATCCTTTCAGGACGAATTCAATGCGAATTACAAGGTGTTTTCCTTAAACATTCCAAAGGATATTAATTTTTCGGGCGACCTCGTCCCAATTAATAATTTTGATGTGCGTGAAAGTCTGGATCGAGAATTGTTGTTGAATACTTATTTTCAATCACAAACCATTATGTTGCATAAACGTGCCAATAGATGGTTCCCTATTATCGAACCTATTTTAAAACAACAGGGAGTTCCTGACGATTTTAAGTACATCGCTTTAATTGAAAGTAATTTAACAAATGTGGTTTCTCCGGCAGGCGCAACAGGCTTTTGGCAGTTTATTGAGTCTACAGGTAAAAATTATGGCTTAGAAATTAATGATGAAGTAGATGAACGTTATAACGTTGAAAAATCAACTGTGGCGGCTTGCAAGTATTTTAAGGATGCATATAAGGAACTCCATAATTGGACCTTGGTAGCAAGTTCCTACAATTTGGGCTTGGGTGGAATATCCAATCAATTGAACAATCAAAAGGTAAAGAGCTATTATGATTTATTGTTAAACCAAGAAACAGCCCGTTATGTATTTCGCTTGTTGGCAGTGAAAGAAATAATTTCGCATCCTAAAAACTACGGCTACATTATTCGCAAAAAGGATTTGTACCCTTTTATTCCAACCTACAATGTGAAAATTGATTCGGCAGTAACGAATTTTACAGATTTTGCAATTGCGAATAACGTTAACTACAAAATGTTAAAGTTGTTTAACCCTTGGTTGCGTAAAAGCTCTTTAACAAATGCAAGCCACAAGGAATATATAATTAAATTACCAAAAAAGGGTTATACCGATTATGATAAGTTGGAAGCAAGTATAAATAATACGTACTCTTCAGAGGATTCAATTAAATTTTTTCATTCAGAAAACCTAATTAAAGACAGTATTTTAAAATAATATAATTATGTTACAGATAAGCAAAATAAGAGAGAACAAAGATTTGATCATTGATCGATTGGCCGTGAAGAATTTCGATGCTAAACAAGCAATTGAGGCTATATTAGAAATTGACAGCAAAAGAAGAAAAACGCAGAATGAATTGGATGCTGTATTGAACGAATCGAATGGTATTGCCAAGCAAGTTGGAGAACTTTTTAAATCTGGAAAACAAGCAGAAGCAAACGAGTTAAAAGCCAAAACGGTTGTTCTAAAAGAGAACAGTAAGAAGTTGGAAGAAGAGTTAGCATTGCTTGAAACCGAGCAACATACTTTATTGGTTCAGTTACCTAATACGCCAAGTACACTTGTACCAAAAGGCAAAACACCTGCCGATAACGAGACTGTTCATCAAGAAGGAGAGATTAAAAAAATGTATTCGGGAGCAATACCGCATTGGGAGTTGACTGCCAAATACGATATTATTGATTTCGAAATGGGCGTTAAGCTTACCGGTGCTGGATTTCCTGTGTATAAAAACAAGGGGGCAAAATTACAGCGGGCACTCATCAATTATTTTTTAGATAAAGCTTCTGCTGCAGGGTATATTGAAGTTCAGCCTCCCATTCTGGTAAACGAAGCATCGGGATATGGAACCGGTCAATTGCCTGATAAGGAAGGTCAGATGTATTATGTTGGCATTGATAATTTATACCTTATCCCAACTGCCGAAGTACCTATAACCAATATGTACCGCGATGTAATTGTGAAAGAAGAGGATTTTCCGATAAAGAACTGTGGCTATACTCCTTGCTTTAGAAGGGAAGCTGGAAGTTACGGTAAAGATGTGCGTGGATTGAATAGGTTGCACCAATTCGACAAAGTGGAGATAGTACAAATTCAACATCCCGATAAAAGTTACGAAACATTGGAACAAATGCGTGAATTTGTTGCGGGTATTCTGCGTGAATTAGAGTTACCATTCCGTATTTTAAAGTTGTGCGGTGGCGATATGAGCTTTGGTTCGGCACTTACTTACGATATGGAAACCTATTCGGCAGCACAAGAAAAATGGTTGGAGGTAAGTTCTGTTTCTAATTTCGAAACCTTTCAAAGCAATAGGTTGAAATTGCGTTTCAAAGGAAAGGATGGCAAAACACAACTGGCGCATACATTAAACGGAAGTGCATTGGCCTTGCCAAGAATTGTTGCTACACTCTTGGAAAACAATCAAACTCCCGAAGGTATAATTATACCTAAAGCATTGATACCTTACACTAAATTCGAAATCATTAATTAATAGGCTATGAAATATTTATTCGGAATACTACTAAGTGCATTTTTTGGCTCTTTCTTATTGTCCTCTTGTACACATAAAGAGGATAAGGAATTAGCGACTTTGGATACCTTTAATATATTTATAAAAAAGGCCGATTCTCTTTACGCAACTATCGATTACAAGAAACTAAATGAGACTGTAATCAGTATAAATGAGAAATTAAAGTTGATTGATCAAAAATACAATGGCGATACAATCAGTAAAGAAACAGCTTTGATTATTGAAAATTATAAGGGCATAGGAAACGTGTTGACTCAGTTTTACAATCAATCAAAAAAGCTGGAGGAAGAGATTGGCGAAAGTGAAAAGCAGATTGCTGATTTACGACACGACATTGAAAAGAACATTGTAAAAGAAGAAAAAATGGAAGAGTACGTTGAACGTGAAAAGGAAGCTTTGCAAGAAGTTTGCACACAAGTTCAGCTTACACAACGATCAATTGGATTAACGCTAGTTGATTACGAATCTATGATTCCCAAAATTGAACAGCTGCTCAAAAACGCTGAAATAAAAGAATGAAACTAAAGGTTTTTTTTAAATGTATTGTTTGTTTCTGTATAGTTATTTTTAACTATACAAATTCCTCTGCACAAAATACCGATGAGCAGTTGGCGCAACAATATTTTGAAAAAGGTGAGTTTGATAAAGCATCTGATATCTACCAAAAGCTGTTTAATAGCAATCCGAACTCCGAATACTATGATGGCTACACAAGTTGTTTGCTGGAGTTAAAGGATTTTAAAACAGCCGAAAAATTTATTAAAAAGCAAATAAAAAGGAATCCCGATAATTTAACGCTTATTGTCGATTTAGGTACAGTTTATAAAAAGCAAGGAGACGAGGAGAAGGCAAAAAAAGAATATGAAAGAGCCATCGACAATCTTTCGCAGAATCAGGATCAGATACTGGATTTGGCAGCTTGTTTTCGTGCTAAAAAGGAAATGGATTATGCCATAAAAACGTATTTGAGAGGAAGAAGAATTATGCGTGGCTTTTATTCTTTTAATTACGAGTTGGCTGAAGCATACAACAGCAAGGGTGAAATTGAATTGATGATCAATGAGTATCTCGATTTGTTAGACCAAAGTGAATCGTATTTACAAAGTGTACAAAATGCTTTGCAAACAGATATTAATGAGGACAATGGCGGTAAAAAAACAGAAATTTTAAAGACGCAATTGCTCAAACGTGTTCAGTCTAATTCCGACAGAACAGTTTATTCTGATATGTTGATTTGGCTTTTTACACAACAAAAGGATTTCGAATCGGCATTTGTACAAACCAAAGCACTTGATAAGAGGCAAAAGTTAGATGGTGGTAAACTGATGGCTTTGGCGAAAATTTGTATTGCGAATCTACAATATGATGTAGCAATAAAGTGCTATGAATATGTGGTTAGTAAAGGAAAGGAAAACTATTATTATTCCGGTGCAAGAACCGAAATGGTGAATGCCCTTTATACGAAAATTACAACGATGTCGAACTATACCAAAGCGGATATACTTTCACTTGAAAATACTTATCTCACTACCATTAATGAACTTGGTAAATCGGCTTCTACTGTTCCAATTATACGGGGCTTGGCACATTTAAAAGCTTTTTATTTGAATAAATCAGAGGAGGCTATTTACTTATTGGAAGAAGCAATTAATATTTCTAAAAATCAAAAGGATGCTGCAGAATGCAAACTTGAATTGGGCGATATATTGGTTTTTACAGGTGAAATGTGGGAATCATCTTTGCTTTTTTCACAAGTCGAAAAAATGTTTAAACAGGAACCCATTGGTCAGGAAGCTAAATTTAGGAATGCCCGTTTGTCCTTTTATAGGGGCGATTTTGCTTGGGCACAAGCACAATTAAATGTATTAAAAGCATCCACATCTAAGCTCATTGCAAACGATGCCATTGACCTTGCTTTGTTAATTGCCGATAATACAACCATCGATACCAATCTTGTTCCTTTGCAAATGTATGCTCGTGCTGATTTGCTTTTTTACAGAAACTTAGACAGTCTTTCAGTATTATCGCTTGATTCTATTAGCAAAGAATTTCCTGCTCATTCTCTATCAGACGATATACTTTTTAAGAAGTATAAAATAGCAATGAAAAAATTTCAATACGAAAATGGTGCAAGCCATCTTCAGGCTATACTTGATGGTTATTCAATGGATGTGTTGGCTGATGATGCTTTGTTTAAGCTTGCCGCGCTCAATGAATTGTATTTAAAAAACAAGGATAAGGCAAAACAACTGTATGAAGATTTGCTTACAAAATATCCGGGAAGCCTATATACTGTTGAGGCCCGAAAACGATTTAGAAGACTAAGGGGAGACACTATTAATTAAAATGATTTTATGATAATATACAACGTTACAATAAATGTAGAGAATGATGTGCACGATGAATGGTTGAAGTGGATGCGCGAATCACATATTCCGGATGTGCTAAAAACCGGTTATTTTTTGGAACACAAAATATGCAAAGTGCTAAACGTAGAGGATGAGGGGACAACCTATTCTATACAATATACTTGTAACTCGATGGAAGATTACGAGGGTTATAAAGCGAACGAAGCAGCTCGTTTGCAGAAAGAAGTAATGGATAAGTTTAAAGGGAAATTTGTTGCCTTTCGTTCCTTGTTGGAAGTGATTTAAATTAAATTCATCCACGCTATTGTCATCAACCAAACACTACTTTTCAAATCTTGATGCAAGCAGGTTCATTGCTTTTATTGCCGTTTTTTTAACACATACTTTTTACAGTACGGATATTGAAATAACACAATCTTCTGCCTTTGTTTTTTTACAGGAACATTTGCAATTGGGAACATTGGCACTTCATTATTTTTTTGTACTATCTGCTTTTCTCATTACTTGGATCATATTGGAGGAGTATAAGAATAGCGGAAATTTTAATCCACTTTATTTTTTAGCAAGGCGCTCCTTACGCATCTGGCCACTTTATTTTTTAATCGTAACGCTGGGTTTTTTTGTTGCCTACCTTTTTCCGTCCAACGATGAATTGCCTCCTCTAGCTTACTTTCTTACATTCACACTTAATTTTTATATAGCAAGCAATGGCTATCATTTTTTATTCTTCCTGGTCTTTTTATGGTCCATTTCTGTAGAAGAACAATTTTACTTTTTCTGGTCATTTGTATTGAAGCATTTTAAATCCTATATAATGCATATATGCACCATACTGATACTTGTCTCTCTTTTTTTTAGGTATTATTTTCTCGACAACGACAATCAACTAATGTTCAATACGCTAAGTTCTTTGTCCGATTTTTCCATAGGTGCTTTGGCTGCCTGCATTGCATTTAATAAGCATACCTTTTTTCTTAAACTCATTGAAATGCCCAGAGGCTTAATTGTATTGGTGTATGTAATTTTTATTGCAAATGTTGCATTGTATCATTCTATTTACGCAAATCCGACTGCTGTCCTTTTCGAAAATTTAATTTTCGCTTTGCTTTATGCCTTTTTTATTTTGGAACAATCTTTCTTCAATCATTCCTTTTTTAAAATTGGATTTTCATCCACCTTAAATTATTTTGGTCGCATATCGCTTGGCTTATATTGCTATCACGGAATTGTAATTACTGTTGTAATTAAAGGGCTGGAGCATTATCACATCATCACTTCTCCGCTTCAAGTATTTATCATTGTTCCCATCATCGTTTTTGTTTCTACTGTTATTGTTGCTATTGCCAGTCACGAATTGTTTGAAAAAAGAATAGCTGTCCTCAAAAATAAATTCTACCCTGCCTAAAGCGTATTTATTTGTAAATTAGCAGCGTTAAATATGAAAAAGCACATACCTAATTTTATTACATCACTCAATCTGGTTTGCGGTTGTCTGGCAATTGTGGCTGCATTCGAAAACAGATTGGATGATAGTGCAATACTGATAGCCATAGCGGCTGTATTGGATTTTTTGGATGGCTTTGCTGCACGTTTGCTGAATGTACATTCTGAAATTGGCAAGCAACTCGATTCACTTGCCGATATGGTAACTTTTGGTGTTGCACCTGGTATGATTTTATATACTATGTTAGAGCCAGGATACAATGTTGTAGTGGACGGACATACTTTGAATTTTGAACGGTATGAATTTATAAAATACCTTGCATTGTTAATACCTGTTTTTTCTGCAGTGCGCTTGGCTAAATTCAATATCGATACGCGTCAGTCCGATTCATTTATTGGTGTCCCAACTCCTGCCAACTGTATGTTAATAGCTTCTATTCCTGTTATTTTAATGCATCAAAATGGCTATTCAACAAATGCCGATGGTTCATTTGCTCTGTACAGTTTTATTGAAATAATTGGCAACCAATGGTTTTTAGGAGCACTTATACTTGTTATGTCTTATTTAATGGTTGCCGAATTACCGCTATTTGCCTTGAAGTTTAAAAGCTTCGATTGGCAAAGCAATAAGTTGCGTTATATTTTCTTGTCGCTGTCTGCCATACTGATTGTTAGTACTCAATTTATTTCCATTCCCATTATTATTGTTCTATACATACTGTTATCTATTGCTACAGGTGTTTTTAAAACAGGGACTTCTACAAAATAAAATCTTCATAGTCTTTCATCTATCAATTGTTTATCGTAACTTTGAGAGTATAAACTGAATTATGAAAAAGATACTTCTACTTGTTTTATGTGTATTCTCTTTCAGTTTTGTTGTTAAGGCACAATTCTATTTTAAAAAAATAGATACCCTCAATGTTAAGATAGGCAATACAAATTTGGAGAATCCTTGGGCAGGAGGGGAGAATTTTGTACAAGTATCCGACATTGATATGGACCAGGATGGTATTATGGACCTTTTTGTGTTTGATAGAACCGGAAATAAAATATCAACCTATATCAACAAGGGAACAGCAGATTCTGTTGATTATAAATACGACTGGACTTATATTAAAAAATTCCCAAAGCTGCATGACTGGGTATTGTTGCGCGATTATAACTGCGATGGCAAAATGGATATTTATACCTACAACAATGGTGGCGCAGCTGTGTATAGGAATACGTCCAATGCAAATGGCTTAAGCTTTGTGCTTGCAGAAAGTTTACTTTACTCCGATTACCATCCCAATATGCTTAACCTATACATTACTTTGGTTGACATACCTGCTATTTACGATATTGACAAAGATGGTGATATTGATATACTCACTTTTAATATTTTAGGTGGCTTCTTGGAGTACCATAAAAATATGTCGATGGAAACATATGGTGTATGCGACAGTTTGAAAAATATCTATCAGCTTGATAACAGCTGTTGGGGAAATTTCAGTGAAAGCGGTATTAATAGCACTATTAATTTAGGAATTAGTTGTAAGGGACCCGCTGGGAATATTGACCCGCAGCAAGTAAACCATTCAGGTTCGGCATTGTGTACTTTTGATGCTGATGGGGATGGCGACCGCGATTTATTGATACACGATATTTCGAGCAATGGTGGAATTATGCTAACCAACG
>CAIMGI010000059.1 GCA_903840505.1 uncultured Bacteroidota bacterium | reverse complement strand
GTAATGCTTTCCTTTTCAGATTTATCATAAATTGATAAAAGGTAAACGGTAGAATCACTTATAATAAAGTTAGTTATTAATCTTGCACCACCACTTTTGCCTTTGCTTTTAGAAGCAATAGCCATACGTATTTTATAACAGTTGTTACCTAATGAAGTTCCTTGCGTAGGATTTACTTCTAATGTTGCGAATAAAGTCGCTAAATCGGTTTTTATGGAATGGTATTTTTTTGCTAATTTTTTGACTTCCTTTTTAAAGGTAGGAACAGCAATGATGCTATAGTTCATTCAATAGTTGCTTAGCAGATATACCTTTTAGTTTACCTTTACGAATTAAAGCAAGTTCTTCAACAGCATCTTTTATTTCTTCCATCAACAATGCTTTTTCATCCGAAAGGGTTCTCGTTTTTACATAGGATAAGCCTTTTAGCACTTCCAATAGGTAAAAAGCCTTATTGTCTTTAATATCTAATAATACTTTCATTGTATAGATTATTTTTTCTTTACTGTACCACAAAAGTACAAAAGATAATTATTGAATACAATGATTTCAATACTAAGGCATATAGCCTAGTAGCAAATCATATTATAACTGATGTACTTTATTGTAAGGCGCAATTGCAAAAAAGCAAAACAATTTTAAAATACAATTTCATACCTATATACAATGTACTATAATATAGAGCTAAGCTAAATTTATATACCTATATGTATTCAACAGGTGTCTTTTGAGGGTGTTTTTTGCCTAACAAGGTACTGATAACGGTCATTTTGAGCCATAGTTATTAACAAAAGGTCGAGTTATCAACAAAATAAGCATTTTTTTGGTCTGTAGTGATTGGTGTGATTGTATTTCTATTTATTTTTGTCGCGTTCTATAATTAATTAATGTTTAACTAAAAAACTAAAAACAAAATGAACAAATCAGAATTAGTTGATGCAATCGCAGGAAGTGCGAAAATCACAAAAGCAGATGCTCAAAGAGCATTAGAAGGATTTATTGATGCAACATCAAAAGCTCTTAAAAAAGGAGACAGAGTTGCTTTAGTAGGTTTTGGATCTTTTTCAGTAGCTAAAAGAAATGCTAGAACTGGAAGAAACCCACAAACTGGTAAAACAATCCAAATCAAAGCTAAAAAAGTTGCAAAGTTCAAAGCTGGTACTGAGTTAGCTAAAATCGTTAACAAGTAGTATTTACTTTTAACTATCAGAAAGCCCCGCCACAAGCGGGGTTTTTTGTTTTTAATCCCATTGTATTTTCTGCATATTCTACAAAAACATTATTTGTAGTTTTGTATGCTATTATGTTCAAGTATTCATTCCACATCTCGCTTTTGCTTTTTGTATTGTTTGTAAAACAAGCCAATGCCCAAGAAAAATATACCCTAAGCGGTTATGTGAAAGATGCACAAACAGGTGAATACATTCCAGGAGTTGCTGTGTTCAACGAACAAAATAGATCAGAAGGAATAACTACCAACATCTATGGCTTTTATTCTTTAACACTAAAAAGTGGCAACTATACCATTTCCTTTACAAGCGCTGCGCACAACAATCCTGTGTTAATAAGCGATGGAAATTTAGTGGAATTTAAAGCCGACAAAATGCCGGTAGGGAAAGGGGAGAAGGATGCCTCCTTTACACTTTTTACTATTGAAATGAAAGATGTATCCGATACGTTGTATTTGTATACAGACGGCTATGCCGACCAATTTGGCGGCACCAACGGAAAGAAATTCAAGTACAAGCAATTGCAACAAATGCTTTTGGCAAATTGCGATAAACGGTTGAATGAACAACAGGAAATTTTTCTGAAAACCTTTAACGAGTGGAAAGGCAATTTGGAACAAGTAGACGATGTATTGTTAATAGGAATAAGGGTTTAATAATATACATTGATCATTTATTTCATCTTGTTTCTTCTGTAAAGTAACAGGGCAATAATCAAAACCAATAGGAAGCCAACAATTAAGGAATTTCTAACATACCTCTGAAAATCTTGGTCTTTTTGCAAGATTTGTATTTCCTGCTCCTTGCTATTGGTATCAAATTTGGCAAGCATTTCATTCAGCTGGGTTGAGTTTTCGGAATTATAAATGGAATCCTTTATGGAGTGAAAAAGCGCTAAATAAGTATGTGCATTTTTAAAGTCATCCATTCCTAAATAGCAGTTGTTTAATCCCTCATAACTTGTTTTTAAATCATCTAAATAGCCATTTTGTTTAGATAGTTCTAAACCCTGATTGAATAAATCAATAGCATTGGCATAATCACGTTTTTCAAGATATACTGAGGCAATATTATTTAAGGACATTGCCACATTTTGTTTGTCGTTTAACTCCCTTTGAATCTGCAACGATTTTGTATAATACTGCAAGGCTTTTTCGTAATTTTTTTGCTGTGCGTAAATACTTCCTTTATTGTTTAGCATCAAAGCTACACGTTCTTTACTTCCTGTTTTTTCAGATAGGCTGAGCGACTTGTTATAATATTCCATCGCCTTTTCTAAATTCTTTAAATAAAAATAAGCCTGTCCGATATTACCAAATGACATAGCAATATCGTTTTCATTGCCCAAACCTTTTTTAAAATTTTCTTGTCGTAAATTCAGTGATTTTAACTGGTATTCCAATGCCTTTACATAATCCTCCTGACCAATATAAATGCTGCCAATATTATTCAAACAGCTGGCAATTCCTACTTCATCTTTCAATGACTTGTTTGCTTCCAGGCTTATTAAAAAATTCTTTACTGCTCTTTTATAATCACCCAAATAGTAATAATTCATTCCCAATTGATTGCTTATCTCTGATATGTACTTTTTATAATCCGATTTTTTAGCAATGGCAAATGCCTGATTTAAATACTCAACACATTTGTTTTTGCTATTGTCTTGGCAGTATTCAGTGAGTAGAAGTAAATTTTTAATTTTTAATGTGTCAGACACATTGGACGAAACGATGGACTGTATACTATCGATATTTATTTGAGCAAATACCGTATTTGTAACAATGAGGAAGAGAGTAAATAATCGAATGCGCATAAATTTAAATCGTAGGCAATGTATTAATAAATAGATTCACTTCAAAATTCTGAAGTCCTTTAAGCAAATAGTACTATATCATTGAAGGCTTTTTATTTACCATTATTACTTTTACCTTAGCCTAAATTTACGGGAGTGATAAAAGCAACAAATATTTACAAATCGTACGGCAGCTTAAAAGTGCTGAAAGGCGTTAGTGTTGAAATTGAACAGGGAGAAATTGTATCCATTGTAGGTTCTTCCGGAGCAGGGAAATCAACCTTGCTG
>CAIMGI010000058.1 GCA_903840505.1 uncultured Bacteroidota bacterium | reverse complement strand
GGTAATTTTAATAGATAAAGCAAATAAAAAAAGAACACAAAGAAATGAAAGAGTACATTAAACCACTTTTGACGACATTCAGTGTAGGATTATTTCTATACACGATGTACACTCAGAACGCAAAAATTACAGAGTTAAAAACTGCTGTAGTAAAACAAGAAAAAGTTATTGACAGTTTACAAACAAAAGTTTTTCAAATACAAACATTAAATGGTCAATACGAGATGACTTTAAATCATTTGGAAGAAGTTAATCCAAAAGCTGCAAAGCAATTTCAAAATTATCTTTTAAGTGAAACAGAGTAAGTTAACTTATTGTTAACGAAGTGTTAAACAGATCCTTAAAATATTTATAAAGGTAGCGGATTTCACTCCGTTGTGTTACGAAAATATATGAATATACCATACGAAATAAATACGTATAATTCTCAATACCGATTGCAATTGCGATCTAACTCTTTATCAACATACAAGAACGCGGTGGTCCAAATGACCCCGCGTTTTTTATTTTTTAACAAAAAACAACAAACATGAAAAAAACGATTTTATCGTTAGTTCTCTCTGCGTTTGCTTTGGTAGGATTTGGTCAAATTACCTCTTCCTCCATTTCAGGTGTAGTTAAGAACGAAAAGAAAGAAGTGTTAGCTGGAACAACAATCCACGCTATCCACGTTCCGACAGGTACGCAGTACAAAACAGTTACAAATAAACTGGGAGTGTACGTTTTACCTGCGATCAGAGTAGGAGGTCCATATACTATCCACGCTACATACGTAGGATACAAAATGGGAGAAGTAAAAGATGTGAACACTTTATTGGGTGTGACTTCTAACGTAGACTTATTATTAGTAGACGAAAAGGTCGCTCTTAAAGATGTAGTGGTTAATTCTTCAAGAAATAACATTTTTTCTAAAGAAAGAACAGGCGCATCTCAACAATTCAGTAGAAGAGATTTACAAAACATTCCTATTACTGGAGCAAGAACAATCGATGGTATTACAAAGTACAATCCAAACGGAAACGGTAGTTCATTCGGAGCTCAAGATTCTCGTTTGAATAACTTTACTATTGATGGTTCTCAATTCAATAATAATTTTGGTTTGGGTTCTTCGGCTCAAGCTGGTGGTAGAACAGGCGCTTCTGCAATTTCATTGGACGCGTTAGAGCAATTACAAGTTAACATTGCTCCATTCGATATTCGCCAATCAGGTTTCACAGGCGCAGGTATCAACGCAGTAACAAGATCAGGTACAAACGAAATTGAAGGTTCTTATTATCAATCACAAAGAGATAATAGTTCTAACTTCGTTGGTAATAAAGCAAATGGTGTTCCTGTAGTCGCATCTAAATTCGATGAGAAAGTTAGCGGTTTCCGTTTAGGCGCACCGATTATCAAAAACAAATTATTCATTTTTGGTAACTACGAACAATTAGAAAGAACAGAGCCAGGAACTACTTGGTTCTCTACTGGTTCTCCTATCGCGACTGGTACACAAGTTAGTAGAACTACTTACACTGATATGGAAACTTTATCCAAATTCATGAAAGATAAGTTCGACTATAATACTGGCGCATGGGAAGGCTATTCTAATACTAATGCAAGTAAAAAATTCTTAGTAAGAGTTGACTGGAATATTAACGACAAACATAAATTAACTG
>CAIMGI010000057.1 GCA_903840505.1 uncultured Bacteroidota bacterium | reverse complement strand
TTTAAGGTTCATTTCTTCTTCAAGCCTTTTATTAGCAGCATCTTGTATTGTTTCGCCCATAGAAGGATGGCTGCAACAGGTATTTGACCATAACCCTGCTGAATGGTATTTGTTTAAAGCTCTTTGCTGCATCATTAATTGACCGCTAGTGTTTAATATAAATATAGAGAAAGCACGGTGAAGCAGACCTTTTTGATGTGCTTCTAACTTAAGCATACTGCCTATTGGCTCATCGTTTGTATCTACAAGTACAATATGGGTATTCATATAAAAATATTTTTTTTGTTATTACTGTGATATTTTGATTTGAGCATATATAATTACTATTAAAGCAATACGGTTAATGAGCTACAGTAACATAATAAAAGTTCATCATAATTAATACTGTTAGTATATTCAAGGAAAAAAGTGGCATTAGTTTGTACACAAAAACACATAAACCTGATCTTTAAATTTTTTGGGGAAGAAAATATTGATTTTGCAACTTGTCTTTTCCTTTATAAAAGTAAGCTAATTTCATATATGCGTCATAATAGTAATGTGCCTTAATTAAAATAACCATTCCCTTATAACATTGAAGAAGTGGATCGGATTTAACATCTTTAATTTCCATATCCGACCAAAGCCTTTCGATGTATCTTTTTTAGCGGCTGCTTCATAATGAAGTTGTCGCAGACTGTAAATGTCTTTTGACATCGCTAATGCAGCACTTAATCTTATGCTAAAAAATAACGCGAAAAGAATTCTCATAATAAATTGATCTGATTTCTCACAAGTGAATTAAACATTAATCCAAATTTATTTAGGTTCGGAATCCTAATCCTAGAATTCATTACTTTCTCCGCAGGAGTTTTTTTAATTTTCAAGAATAGCTTTTTATAGTAGTAATATGCTAAATAAACACCCCCTCTTGAGCTGGAAGGAAGCATTTTTATTCCTATAAGGGCGTGATCAAACTCCGCTTCAATCTCATTTTGAATCCTTATCTTTTCAATAGGTGAGAATTGTTTAAAGTCTATCCCCGGAAAATAAGTTCTACCAAGCAATGTGAAATCGGCTTTAAGATCCCTTAAGAAATTTACTTTTTGGAAAGCAGATCCAAGACTCATAGCGTAAGGTTTCAGTTTATTATAGAGCGCGTGGTCTCCTTCTGCAAAAACACGCAAACACATCAAGCCCACCACTTCAGCTGATCCGAGTATATAGGTTTTATACGAATCCTCATTATGCTCCTTTTGATTAAGGTCCATCTCCATACTTTTGATAAACGTATCAATCAGCTCCCATTCGATACTATAAGTATGAACAGCTTCTTGAAATTGATTGAGTAAGGGATTAAGACTAATTTTTTCGTCAATAGCTTGAACTGTATCATTTCTTAACCTCTCCATAAGTTGCGGTTTGTTATAGTCGTGAAAACTATCTACTATTTCATCAGCCAATCTTACAAAACCGTATATACCATAAATTGATTTATGGAATTTTTTATTTAAAAAATAGATACCTAAAGAAAAACTTGTGCTATAAGTCTTTGTGACATCTTTGCTGCATTGAGCCGATATTTTATCAAATAGTGCTTTCATATTTTAGATTTAAAACTTTTCATTAATTCCGTTGCTGCTATTTGTCCTGAAATAATAGAAGGAGGAACGCCTGGACCCGGCACAGTTAGTTGTCCCGCAAAAAATAAATTATCTACTTTTTTACTTTTCATTTTTGGTTTAAGGATGGCCGTTTGACTTAGTGTATTTGCTAAGCCATATGCATTTCCTTTGTAGGCATTGTAATCGTTAATGAAATTGGAAACGGAATAACTTTTTTTATATACTATATTAGAGCGAATATCTTCACCAACATATTTACATAAACGATCCATCATAATGGTATAATAGCTTTCTCGCGTTTCTTCTTCATCCTGAAGTCCCGGTGAAATTGGCATCAAAAGAAAGAGATTTTCAGAACCCTCAGGTGCAACTGAAGGATCAGTTTTAGAAGGACAACAAACATAAAACAATGGCTTTTTTGGCCACTTTTTATCTTTATAAATTTCTTTAGCGTGTTCTTCTATGTTTTCGTCAAAAAACAAATTATGATGAATGAGTTTATCCACTTTTTTATTTACACCTAAGTAATAAATCAAGCAAGAAGGTGCGAATGTTTTTTTATTCCAATAACTATCATCATAGCTACGAAATTCTTTAGGAAGTAATTTACTTTCAATATGCTGATAGTCTGCCGATGCAATCACAGCATTTGTTTCGATGCTTTTCCCATTTGATATAATGTGACTTATAGATCGATTTTGCAATTGAAAACGCTCAACATTCTCTGAAGTTTTGAAAATCACGCCTGAATCAATGGCTATTTTTTTAAATGCTTCCACCACTTTACCAAAACCTCCCATTGGATAAAATGTGCCTTGTTTAAGTCCTGCATAATTCATTAAGCTATATAAAGCAGGAGTATCTTTAGGCATAGCTCCAAGAAACAGAACAGGAAATTCAATAATAGCAATTAATCTAGGGTTCTTAAAATAACTTCTAACATGCTTTTTAAAAGAAGAGAAAAGTTGAATATTGATAGCGTCTTTAAGCAATGAAATACTCATAAATTCTTTAATAGAATGACCTGGTAGATAAACCATATCAGCCATTCCAACCTTGTATTTATATTCTGCTTGAGTTATGAATTTTTTAAGCTTTTCTGCGCTCCCCTTTTCAATGCTTTCAAAAAGAGAACACAATTGATCAAAATCTTCGGGTACATCTATATAGTCGTTTACTCCAAAAATCACTCTGAAACCCGGGTTCAACTTTTTCAATTCGTAAAAATCAGCTGCTGTGCGATCAAATAAATTGTAATAGCGCTCAAACACATCTGGCATCCAATACCAACTTGGGCCCATATCGAACACAAAACCATTTGACTGAATTGTTCTCGCACGACCGCCTATGGTATCATTTTTTTCATATACCGTAACAGTATTCCCCTTTGCAGCAAGCAAAGCTGAAGCTGACAAACCCGAAAACCCAGAACCTATGACCGATATTGACATCTAATTTTTAATAAATTATGACTGCAAATTTCAACTTTTTTAATTGGCATTTGTAATTCCTTTATCGAAACCCCATACTTATGAATAGGAATTTCTTCAAAAACTATTTCTTTTTGCGAAAAATCACCAAATGGAGAAATTTCCATCCCAACATTTCCTAACTTTTTAAGCCGCCCATCTTCATAACGAATATTGGCATCTAAACTTATGCATCTAAACAAGTTATGTCCTTGTCCCCAAACCCTTATGTTGTGGGAATGTAACCAACTGATATGACCCGGTTTTTTTATTGAATAAGTTAACATATTTTGTTTAATCTTTTACAAAAATAGTTAAACAAAATGAATCCTGCAAATTTTAAATTTTTATTTATGCTTAGTGCTTCAAGATAAAAGCTAGTTCGACAACAGACTTTTCAAAAATATTTTAGACATACGAAGTAGTATTTCTACACATAATCGCCATTGCTTTGGCCGAAGTTAGGAGTCAGTAGCTTTGTTGCATCCTGCATAAAAAACAAATACCATTACTTCTCTTGAATAGCAACTAAATAATAGGAATACAGGTTGAAGAAGTTTCACTTTGATTTTGAATTACAAACAGCTCCATAATATTCTACCAAATTTCGTTTTGATTGTTTTTCCTTAACACTATGAACAGTTAAGGGTTAATAACTTATCGCTTCATTAAAATTTCCCTTTTTAATAGCACTTAAATTAGCAGCTTAATTCCTTGGCAGCAATATGAAAGTGAAAGCACTCTTTTTTAGTACCTTATTTTTTTTCTCACTTGCAGCGACATCGATAGCCCAAAAAACGCAGATATATGTTGACAAAGAAGCTGATTATAAGCTTGCCTTGGAACTATTCAACAAAGAAAAATACAGCGCAGCCCAAAGAAGCTTTCTTGATATTATTGAAAAAATGCCTGCCCAATCGGAAGTTT
The DNA here is from genome assembly GCA_903840505.1 of uncultured Bacteroidota bacterium. GTDB lineage: Bacteria > Bacteroidota > Bacteroidia > UBA4408 > UBA4408 > CAIMGI01. The sequence continues at coordinate 13,680 of CAIMGI010000057.1, read as the reverse complement.
CTATTAATTCTGAATATTATTCCGCCCTTTGTGCCTTGGAACTTTTTAATACAGATGCGGAGCAACAACTGCTAACATTTATATACAACCACCCCGAAAGCCAGAAAGTTAAATTGGCCTACTTTCAAATGGGAAATTTTAAATACCGAAAAAAACGTTTCGAAGACGCATCTGAGTGGTATGAAAAGGTTGATATTTACAACCTAACGAACGATCAACTATCAGAATATTATTTTAAAGCAGGCTATTGCTATTTCGATAAAAAGATATACGATAAAAGTAAAAAACTGTTTTTTGAAATAAAGGATATTGACAATAAATATGCTGTACCGGCTACCTATTATTACTCGCACATTGCCTATGTAGAAACAAACTACGAAACAGCTATGCAAGGATTTATTAAGCTAAAACAAAACAGCATTTTTTCTTCGGTTGTCCCATATTATATTACACAAATTTATTACCTGCAAGGAAAATACGATGAGGTTATTGCTTACGGACCTTCCCTACTCGATTCGCTAAACACCAAACGAATACCTGAAATTGCTCACATAGTAGGTGATGCATATTGCCGAACTGCTCGCTACAAAGAAGCCATTCCTTATTTGGAGAAATTCTTAAAACAATCAACCGAAATAAACCGCAACGACCATTACCAAATTGGCTATGCCTATTATAAAACAAACGACTTCAAAAAAGCATCCTTATCATTCCAAAAAGTTGTTGTAGATACTGTTGATATACTTACACAAACAGGTTATTATCACTTAGCCGATTGCTATTTACAACTGGGAAATAAACAAGGTGCCAAGAATGCCTTTTTTTCGGCTTCTAAATTAAATTTTGACCCCACCATAAAAGAAGATGCACTTTACAGCTATGCCAAATTAGCCTATGAGTTAGACGACAATCCTTTCCAAAATGCAATAGAAGGTTTTGACTTATTTATCAAAGAATACCCTACTTCACCAAGATTAGATGAAGTATACCATTTTTTAGTAAATGTGTATTTAAGCACTAAAAACTACGATGAGGCACTTAACTCTATTGAAAAAATAAAAAGCAAAAGTTTAGAAATAGAATTTGCTTACCAAAAAATAGCTTTTTATCGAGGAGTAGAGTTGTTTAACGATAAAAAATATCTTGAATCAATTGCATTGTTTGACAAATCATTAAGCACACCAAAAGATAAACGTATTAATGCTGAAGCACATTATTGGAAAGCAGATGCCAATTACAGAATAGCAAAATACGATGAAGCGTTAGTAAGTTATAAGGCCTTTTTATTTGAACCTGGAGCCGCAGTGCTGAATACCTTTAATACTGTGAACTACAATATAGCTTATTCCTATTTTCAAAAAAGTAATTATACTGAAGCAGCTACTTGGTTCAGAAAATATACTGGATACAAAAACGAAAAGGACAGCAAAAAAATAAATGATGCTTTTATTCGTACTGGCGATTGCTACTTTATAAACAAGGATTATAGCAATGCTATTGACTATTACGATGAGGCCATAAAAATTCATTTGATTGATAATGACTATGCATTGTTTCAAAAAGCAAATTCACTCGGAGTACTAGGTAAATATGATGGAAAAGTTTCTAATCTGGAAACAATACTCAGCAATTACCCTACTTCTCCTTACCTCGATGATGCCATTTTTGAATTGGGAAATACCTTTCAAGTTCAAAACAACAGCGACAAAGCCCTGGTTTATTTTAAGCGGGTTGTGGTAGAATACCCTAATAGCAGCTATTCAAAAAAGGCATTACTTAAAACAGCTTTAATTTATTTTAATACCGATCAAAATGAAGCTGCGTTGGAAGTATACAAAAAAGTAATTGCCGCTTATCCTTCTACCCCTGAAGCAAAAGAAGCTATAAATGGTATGAAAAATGTGTATGTTGAGCAGGGTAATATTGCCGAATTTGAAGCCTATTTAAAAGGTCAAACCGGTGTAAGTATTAGTCCTTCCACACTGGATTCTACCACCTATGAAGCTGCCGAAAATCGTTATATGAAAGGCGATTGTGAAAACTCATCCAAAGATTTTAAAAATTACATCGACAAATATCCGAACGGATACTTTTTACTCAATGCTAATTTTTATTACGCTGAGTGTATGTACAAAATGGAAAACTTAACGGAAGCATTAATTGGATATAAATATGCTTCGCTACAATCCAAAAATAAGTTTACTGAAAAATCATTGTTAAGGGCAGGCTATATTAGTTTCAAGCAAAATAATTTTACTGATGCAATTAATCATTACGAAAAATTAGAACAAGTTGCTGAATTGCCTTCAAATATAATGGAAGCGAGAATTGGACAAATGCGAAGTCATTTTAAATTAAACCAATACCTGGCAAGTATTACACAAGCCAACAAACTTCTTCAAACAGAAAAAGTAAGCAATGAATTGGTTTATGAGTCGCACTTAACGATTGCAAAAAGTGCTTTGTCATTAAAAAATGATTCTTTGGCAATGACAGAATTTGTAACTACAGCCAACCTAACAAAAAACATTATGGGTGCTGAAGCTAAGTACAATGTAGCCTTACTTCAATTCAAGCAAAATAAAATTAAGGAAGCTGAAAAAACAATTTTTGAATTGGTGGATCAAATTCCTTCATATGATTATTGGATAGCAAAAAGCTTTATTTTATTGGCGGAAGTATATTATGCAAAGGCTGATAATTTTCAAGCTAAATCAACTTTACAAAGCATCATTGACAATTACGAAGGAAAGGATTTAGTGAACGAAGCACAAGATCGTTTAAACCAAATTATAGAAATTGAAAAAGCGGAAGAACAAAAACGCAAACAGCAAGAAATGGAAATTAAGTTTGATACGAACAATATTAATGATAACGAACTTTTTGAAGAAGACATCATTCCAAACCAAGGAGGTAACAATGAATAAGAATTTCAATTATTTATTAGCAGCAGTAGCAATCCTATGCCTTTTTTCAATAAAAAGTATTGCACAAGTTACAACCGATAAGGTAATTGTAACACAAGATTACAAACCAACTATTGCCGATGCATTTAAATTAAATGATAACCCTTCCATAAAAGATACAACACCGCCTATTCCTGCACTTAAATACCCTATTATTACTAAATACATTGACAGGAAATTAAATTTAAGCGCCATCAATCCGGCTACGATGAAAGGGGAGCCGCTTACAAAATTGTACAGAGGCTATGTAAAGGCTGGACTAGGAACCTACTCCAGTCCATATGGTGAATTTTTCATCAATAATTTGCGGTCAAAAAAATATTCGATTGGTGCACACGCAAAACATTTTTCATCCAAAGCAACACTTAATGATGTTGGTTTTGCAGGGTTTAGCGACAACAATGTGCGTTTATATGGAAAGTATTTTGTTCCCAATCATATTCTTAGTGCCGAAACAAACTTCAACAGCAATTTGATTCACTATTATGGTTTTAACAGTAATATATACGACTCCGATTCATTAAAAAATGAAACCAAAGAGCGGTATACAAATATTGACGGGAAAGTTCGTTTTGAAAGTACATACAAAGATTCATCGGCATTTAACCACGACATTGGCTTAACGTATTACAACTTCTCGGATATTGGCTCAACAGTAGAGAATAACTTTAAAGTTACAGTTACAGGAAGTAAATACCTCACCAAAGAACTAATCGGGGGAACAATTTCATTTGATTATTACGATTACAAATACACAGGAAAACCAACCACAGCAGGAATTGTGCTAATTAACCCTTTTGTAAAATTCAGTGGCACAAAGTGGCAAGCAAATATGGGAATCAATACTACCATTGAAACCGATCAAAGTAAAACACACTTTTTACCCAACCTCACATTCAAATACAATGTAGTAGAAAATATTTTTGCTGCCTATGCTGAGCTCATAGGAACCACCAAACGCAATAGTTTTAAATCACTGTCACTGGAAAACCCTTTTATTGTTCACACGCTACCTTTAAAGAACACCACTACCAAGGCCGATGCTAAAATTGGATTCAGGGGTAGTTACAGTTCAAAATTGGCTTTTAATGTATTTGGTTCCTACCAAATTTGTGAGCAAATGCCATTGTATACAAGTTATGCAGCCAATACCTTACAAAATAAATTCACCGTTGTGTATGATGATATCAATATTGTTACCGTTCACGGAGAAGTTTCTTATACCCAAAAAGAGAAATTGAATATTTCCTTAAAGGCCAATTATTTTAATTATACCACATCCAACGAAGCCAAAGCTTGGTATAAGCCTGTATTTGAAGTTGGACTTTTTGGTAAATACAACTTAGAAGATAAATTTTTAGTTTCCTTGGATGTTTTCACCATTGGCAACCAAATTGCCCAATTAAATGAACTGGATGTTATTACCGGCAGCACTTTGGTATCACAAAAAACATTAAAAGGCATTACTGACATAAATGTGGGTGCAGAATACCGTTACAACAAAAAACTGTCGGCTTTTGTACGGTTTAACAACATAGCAGGTATGCGCTATTACCGTTGGAATAACTACCCTACGCAGCGATTTAACCTTATGGCCGGACTCACATTTTCATTTTAATACTTTTTTGATTATATTTGTTATGTAATTAAAACATTTGACCTATGAAAAAAGTTATACTTTCATTATTCTCTTTGGTGTTGATTAGCACTGTTGCATCTGCACAGTTTGCTAACGATGTTAAAATTAAGTTGATGGCAGACCAATCATTAATTCCTTCAGGAGGTACTGTTGATATTTATTGCGAACCCAATACCTTTCCATCGCACACCTTTAAAATTGATAATACCGGTGCTTCTCCTTACAGCATTAACGTAAAAAAACGTTATGTGACTAGCAGTGATGGTTTTGGTTTAAAACTTAACGGAACGGTAAATTATTTTTGTTGGACCTTATGTTATCCTGAAAATATTTTTGTATCCACACCTCAAAATATTGCAGCAGGTGGTAATTTCCCTTTTGTTAGCGATTTTGAGCCACATGCTGTTACTTCCGGCTTTATGACTATTGAGTTTACTTTTTTTGTTCCACAAACCTCAGATAGTATATTTTTCTATATAACTTATCATCCAACACCATTGGGAATTGCTACTAATACTTCCTTGTTGCAAAATGAGATTTCAGGAGCACAACCAAATCCTTCTATTAATAGCACAACGATATCTTACTCTACAAAAAATGCAGCCAATACACGACTGCAATTGTTTAATATGGTAGGAGTTTTAGTTCGCGACATTCAGTTAGAAAATGCACAAGGGAAAGCAGTAATAAATACCTCTGATTTAGAAAATGGAATGTATTTTTATTCGCTTGTTGTAGATAATAAAGCTACCAGCACTAAAAAATTGGTTATCACACACTAAGCTTATCCTTAAAATAATAAGAAAAGCCTCGCAAATTGCGGGGCTTTTTTGTTGAGGAAGTACAAGCAATTGCGTATTTTTACATCAGATAGATAAAAATGGAACTTGTATTTCTTATTACGGGATTAATTGTGGGAGCTGTAATAGCCTATTTGTATTTTAAGAACAAGTTAAGTGTACCCGAAACAAAATTGAATGAACAACTAATACTGCTCGATAAAGAAAAAAGTATATTAGAAGAACGTTTAAAAAACAAAGAGAGGGAAACCGACAACCTACTTACTAATTTACAAAAAGAATACGACCTTGCTAAATCTGAAATTATCTCAGAGAGAGATATCACAACCCAACTTCATAAACGACTGGCTAAAGCCGAAGAGGTATTTAATAGTCAGAATGAAAAACTAACAACACAAAAAAGGGAGATAGAGGAATTGCAGAAAAAATTCACACTTGAATTCGAAAATATTGCCAATAAAATATTGGATGAAAAAAGTAAAAAATTTACCGAGCAAAATAAAACCAATCTAGACATTATACTTAACCCCTTAAAGGATAGAATAAAGGAGTTTGAATCGAAAATTGATAAAAATTACCAAGAAGAAAACAAGGAACGAATTTCTTTAAAAACAGAAATAAAGCTGCTTACAGAACTAAACAAGCAAATAAGCAGCGAAGCCAATAACCTTGCAACAGCCTTAAAAGGCGACAATAAAAAGCAAGGTAACTGGGGTGAGGTAATACTCGAAAAAATACTGGAACGTTCGGGACTAGTAAAAGACAGGGAATATAAAACCCAGGTAACTACCAATAACGAGGACGGCAAAATAATTAAACCCGATGTGGTTATTTATTTACCCGATAACAAACACATAGTAGTTGACTCGAAAGTGTCCTTGATTGCTTACGAAGCCTGTGTAAATGCAACGGATGATGTAGAAAGAGAATTGTATAAACGCGAGCATTTACTTTCATTAAAAAACCACATAAAACAACTAAGCGAAAAAAAATACCACAGTGCTGCCGATTTCGATACTCCTGATTTTGTAATGCTTTTTGTACCCATTGAATCATCATTCAGTATTGCTATTGAAGCCGACAAAGACTTATTTAGTTTTGCTTGGGAAAAACAAATTGTGATTGTAAGCCCTTCTACCCTATTGGCAACCTTACGAACCATTGCATCCTTGTGGAAACAAGAACGCCAAAACAAAAATGTACAGGAAATTGCACGCATCGGTGGCAGCTTACACGATGAAATTGCACGCTTAAGCGAAGATATGAAAGAGGTGGAGAAACACTTGCTAAAATCACAAAATGCTTGGAGCAGTGCTTATAAGAGGTTAACAACTGGTAAAGGAAATTTGGTAAATACAGCGAATAAAATTAAAGAATTAGGCGGAAAAACTTCCAAAAAATTGATTGACGAAATGTCGGAAGAAAATACAAACGAAGATTTATTAATAGAATAAGTACGATGAAAAACATATTTAATAGATACCTTTTAATACTTCTTTCAGCATTATTTTTATTCGTTGGGTGTTTTACACCTAGAAAAATAAGCAATCAAAACACCGCTTCTGCCTATCAAAAAGAAGCTTCCTTTTTACACCCTCAATACGAAGCCTATCATAACTCAGAATCAAAATCCCTTTTATACTTTAAAATTAACTGTAAAGAATTACTGTATGTTAAGAGTCCGGAGAAACAAAATGCAGAGGCTACTATAAAAATATCCTATAAACTATTCAGCTCCATTGAAAAAAAACAAATTGCCGACTCATCATCAATAAAAGTTGTGGACAATGAATACAGCAGCGAGGGAGGGTTTTTAATAGGGAAAATAGAGTTCAATGCAAGCTATCCAAATATCTATGTAATGGAAATTACACTTTCTGACCTCAATAGAAACCAGGAAGTAAAATCGATTATAAACATTGACAAATCGAGCTTGTTTACACGCCAAAACTTTTCAATTACTTCTATCAATAGTCAACAACCTATATTTAGAAATGCGCTAAGCGAAAACGAAAGTGTACTACTTAAATACAATAAGATTCCGAATAAAAAAGAATTAACAATACGCTATTACAATCGTTCCTTCCCCTTCCCTGCCCCTCCATTTATTGTGTCAAACAACAAACCTTTTTCGTATGCAGCTGACAGTGTATTTACTATTCAATTGAGCGATAGTAGCACTGCCATTGTTCGTTTTAATAATAGAGGTTTTTATCATATACAGGCCGACACAACTCAAAAGGAAGGCATTACACTGTATCGCTTCGTAGAAGATTTCCCCATTATTAATACTACGGCTAAAATGGTGGCTCCTCTGCGATATTTAACCACCTCTCAGGAGTATAATGAAATTCTATACAGTAAAAACCAAAAGGCTAGCTTTGACGATTTTTGGATAAAAAATGCAGGTAACCCTGACAGAGCAAGAGAGGTTGTTAAAGCATACTACAATAGAGTACAAAATGCAAATGAATTTTTCACCTCCTACGATGAAGGCTGGAAAACAGACAGGGGGATTATTTACATTATTTATGGTCCACCCAACGTAACATTCAAAAACGGATACTCCGAAACCTGGATATACGGTGAAGAAAATAGTTATAAATCAATAAACTTTAGTTTTGTTAGGGTGCTAAATCCCTTTTCTGATAATGATTACATTCTAAACAGGAGCGAAACCTACAAAGATGAATGGTACAAAATGGGAGAACTTTGGAGACAAGGAAGAATTTATAATAGTACGAGGTAGGTTATCTCATTAATGTTACAGTACCCGATTTAGAAACTGATGTGCCTTCACAATCCTTAAATTGAAGTATATAAAAATACACACCATCGGGAACTTGTTTTCCTTTATAAGTACCATCCCAATATTGATTATTGTTCACAGTTTCAAACATCTTAACTCCCCACCTGTTATATATTGTTAACTCAAAGGGTGAAAGGTATTCTTGATTTATTATTTTATAAATATCATTGATACCATCTTCGTTGGGCGTAAAAACATTTGGGAAACTTACTTGCCCTTCATCAATGCTTGCAGATACGAGAATAGAATCGCGATACATATTATTACAAGCATCCATAACACTTAGCCAATAAACACCCGGACTTAAAACATTAAAAAATTCGAGACTTGAACCATCTTGCCATTTATAATTAATAAAGTCAGTTGGGGGAGTTAATTTAAAATCAATATTTCCACATATGGTAGTATCGGGGCCTAAATTAAAGGGAGTTGAGACAGAATAAGTAATATTAATAGTATCCGAAACCATGCATCCCGAACTGTTTACTAGAACCCAATAAGTGCCGGAACCATTTGTATTAATTGACTGAGTTGCCTCACCTGTACTCCATAAATAAGTATTACCCGATAGACCACAATTTAAAATTAACGAACTATTATTACATACTACCGTATCATTACCAAGGTTTACAATAGGAGGTGTAACAAAAGTTACCTGAATGGTATCATAATAAAAACAAGGGCTGTTACCCACTTTAACCCAATAAGTGCCACTGCTATTTACAGTAATCGATTGGGTTGTTGCACCGGTACTCCATAAATAAGTGTTGTTTGGAATTCCAGTATTTAGTACGTGAGTACCGATACAAACTACAGTATCGGGACCAAGATTTACTGCTATTGGGGAAACATAGGTAATGTTAATGCTATCAATACCAACGCAAGCTCCATTGTTTACTTGAACCCAATAAATACCCGAAGTATTCACATTAATTGATTGGGAAGTTGCACCTGTATTCCATAAATAGGTATTGCCGGGTAAACCACAATTTAAAGTAAGTGGATTAACATCGCAAATAATTGTATCAGGACCTAGAATAACAATAGGTTGAGTAGAAAATGTTATTTGAATTGTATCAAATGATAAACAAGGCAAACTGCCCATTTGAACCCAATAATTTCCCGTACTGTTTACATTTATCATTTGGCTTGTTTCTCCGGTACTCCACAGATAAGTGCTATTGGGAATTCCACAATCTATCGCAAAAGAATTATTGTTGCAAATAACAGTATCATTGCCCAAATCTAAATTTAGCGGTGCTATTAAAACAACATCTATACTATCAATGCCTAAACAATTACCAGCACCAATACGAACCCAATATGTGCCATTATTGTTAACTGTAATTGATTGAGTTGTTGCACCGGTACTCCATAAATAAACATTTCCCGGAACACCACAGTTGATTGTATATGAGTTGTTACAAACGATAGTATCGGGACCTAAATTTACAACTGAAGGGCTAATATACAGCACAACTATACTATCAATATCGAAACAAATTCCATTATTTGCCCGAACCCAATAGGTACCTGAAGCATTAACAGTTATAGATTGGCCGGTGGTTCCATCGCTCCACAAATAAATATTGGCAGCCCCACCCGTTAAGGTTATTGGATTATTTCCACAAATTACAGTATCCGGGCCTAAATTTACAACAACTGGAATAATATAAGTCACAGTAATACTATCAACATCGAAGCAAATTCCATTATTTGCCCGAACCCAATAAGTGCCGGAAGCATTAACAGTTATAGATTGACCCGTAGTCCCATCACTCCACAAATAAGTATTAGCAGCTCCACTACTTAGGGTTATGGGTCCATTATCACAAATAGTAGTATCGGGACCTAAATTTACATTTGGAACAACATTGAAAACAACTTGTATCGTATCGTATCCTTTACAACCACCATTACTAACCTCAACCCAATATGTCCCTGAAACATTTACATTTATTGTTTGAGTTGCAGCACCAGTACTCCATAAATAGGTGGCATTTGGTAATCCACAATCGAGTAAGTGAGAATTTGTACAAACGGCAGTATCAAGTCCAAGATTAACTGTAACTGGCGAAAATATAACTGGGAATGCCGGCAAACCCAATAAACCCTTTGTAGTACCTAATAGAGATATCCCATTATCCACATAATTACATCCAGCACCTACCGTGTTAGGACTATTAATTACACCTAAATATTGTATTCCATTTACTTGAGATATTAAACGAGGTATATATATTTTATTATCCAAACCAATTTGCAATCCTCCAAAATAATTGGTCGTATTAGCAACCGTTACCTGACTATTAGGAATATTTTGAGCATTTAAATCAAATTGAATTATTTGACCGTGTCCTACCCCCCAATTCGCTATCCTAGAACAATATAACACTTGGTTGTTAGGAGAAAACTCAATGCCATAATATGTTGGGTCATTTACAAAGTTTGGTGTCAAATTAATAAAATTAGACAGTGATCCGGTGTTATTGTTAAAATCAAATAGCTCAACCCTTTCATCTCTAACAGCTGCTGCAATTTTTTGACCGTTGTGAGAAACCCTCAAGTAACCCACCGCATTATTCGCAGGTAATATTCCTCCAGAATGATTAAGTCCAATATTGGTTATAACAGGATTATTACTTAATCCCGAAGCAGTTAATAAGTCTGCTCTATAATTTGCATTTCCCCATTCATGGGTGATTACCCAAAAATCTATACAATTAGAATGTTGCACTACCGCCATCTTTTCACAGGAAGGCGAATAAATAAGAATATTTTTACTTCCTGCAACTACTGCACCGAATGGCGGGTTTATAGTCATATCAACAATTGAATACCTAAATCCATTAACCTTAGCCAATTCGTCCAAAGTAAAAATATAATATCTATTAATGTTACCCGGTAAAGGAACAATCGTAGTAGATTGAGTTGTTGAACCATTGCCCATCAAGCCCGTACCATTTTGCATTACTTGATGGTTACTTTGGTAAACTGTTATACCATCTGTATAAAAAAGCAAATTTCCAGAAGGGTCACATACAGTCGAAACTCCCTCAGGTGTAAAAACTGCACCATTAGTTATAGAAACAGGTGTGCCACCTGAAAAATCCAAACCTGCATGATCACCAAAATACCAAATATTATCCTGTTGAGCGTAAATGCAATTTGAACTAATTAATAAAAAGAAAACACAATACTTAAAGTATTTTAAGTCATTGTTTTTCTCTCTAACAAAAGATATTTTAGTTTTTAGTTTGGTAATCAAATCATTAACATTCAATATTTTTTGCATTTAGTTTATTTTTTATGCGTGAAAATAACAAAGCATTAAATGAATTCCCATCTCGTACCTATCTGGTTTTCTTTCCATTTTTAGTAGAGCACCAATTTCCATATTGTTCCAATGGGCATATCTTGGCCCTTTAAAAACTTGGTACAACAATTTGAATTCAACCATAAAAAATATGTAAGGTTCCAAGAAATTACTTGGTATATTTTCTATTATTTCTGCATTTTTAGAGTCACCGAAACAATTTAATTTTAATAATTTATCATCTGGCAACTTTATTAATATACTGGTTTGAGTTTCGAATCCCAATTTTATTCTTTTTTCATAAAATCGCTTGTAGGCCTTAGGAATCAATTCTTGAAAATCTTGTAAGGATGGTTCTGGTTCTTCCTCATATGTATATTTTTTTGCTGATAATACATTTTCAATATAGTTTAGCCGTTGGATTTTATCAATTGAAGTGTAAGCTTTTGTTTGCGTTTCGGTTTCTAGATCAAAAGTTTCTCCTGTATTAAGTAACACGGGAATAATTGAGTGCTGTTGAATTTCAAGCTGCTGTGAAAAATAAGCCGTAGCATCCTGAAGTTCAGGCATTGGAGAGTATTTATTTAGTTTCCAATTAGCAGCACCTAAGATATAGGTACCAGCAAATGGCATATAATATCTAGGTTTAATTGTTCCAATTATTTTTGCTCCAAAGCCTAATCCTTTTGCTCTTGTACGTTCTTGAGCTTCTTTCATTTCCGAATCAGAATAGTTGAACATTGCATAAGGATATAGAGAAGCACCAGTATAACCTACCAATAAGAAATCAATTTTAGGATATTGTGCTGTTACTTTTCCTAATGCCTCATATGCTATAGGATATGGACAATCATTTGTATTTAAAAGTACGTGCTTCCCATCGTCAATAACACACATTGAGTCTATTTGATTTGAACCACTAGAGTTGCCTGTAAATGAAAAACAACCAAAAGCCTTTCCGCAAATTTCAGGATTACAATTGTCAGCAGCTACAATATTAATATAAACATTATTTTTTAATAATGTCCGTTTATTGTTTTCAAGTTCAATGGCCTTGAATCCCAACGATTCAATCTTTCTTTTTAAAAATTTTTCATCAAAGTTGTGAATTAATACAGGAATTGATTTATTCAACCTTTCCATTGTCTTTTCACAAAAATGGTCTGGATGGATATGGCTAACATATATGTAATCTATATCCTTCAAAATACTATCGTCCTGCTTGTACGGAGGGTATAGAAACCAAGAGCCATAGTATATACCATCATCTAGCCAAGGGTCAGTTAAAATTTTTATCCCGTTGGCAGTGATAATTTCAGTAGCAGAAGTAAGATGGGTAATTTTCATTTTGCTTTCAATTTTACTATCATAACAATGTCCCGACCAAAAGAAAGATTTGCATATGCCTCTCTGAGTTTTATATATTTTTCCACATCAGAATTTAAAAGGAAAGTTGATGCTTTACAACGAGCAAGATGAGCTTGCTTCCCAAGCAATTTATTTTTTGCATAATTGGAATGCTCATTCAACAAAAACTGCTCAATTGCAAATCCTGCTTGCTGACTTACAATTTCAAAACCTTGACTATCAAATAGTTTCCTTAGAGATTCAAATTGAAAGTAATGGAGATGCTGTGGGGGACAAAACCAAGTATTTTCTGTATAATGATTTTCGGTTAAATATGACTGAAAAGGTGAATAATCATTGGGTACATCAACGCAAAGAAGTGTCTCTTCATCCATTACCTTCTTCAATTGATTTAAGGTTTCAATAGGATTAACAACGTGTTCAAGTACATTCTTTAGTAAAATAATTGAATAGTGATCATTCCTTTCAATCAATTGTTTAATCAAGCCTTCAAAATCGCCTTTAATTAATCTATCCATTAAATGCGAATGATGTGTTTTAAGACCAAAATCTGAATAGTCTGAACAGGTAATTTCCCATTTTTTTTCGTGAAAATAATTTGCCTGAAACCCCTCACCACACCCAACATCAAGAAAGGACTTCCTTTTACTTTGCGGGAAGGTTAATTCAAATAACTTATCTAATACTTTGCAGTCACTTTGAAAGTAATTAATCTCATCCTGAGAATATGTTTTACTATATTGACCTGTGTCCTTTTGATAATATGATTCTTCATAAAATTC
>CAIMGI010000056.1 GCA_903840505.1 uncultured Bacteroidota bacterium | reverse complement strand
TAACAGGTAATGGTGTTATGGATGCCACCATTCCCGGTAAATGGGCTGCACCGCCAGCACCTGCAATAATTACTTTTACTCCTCTTGAAACTGCATTTTTAGCATATTCAAACATTCTTTCCGGTGTTCGATGTGCCGATACAACGGTTATCTCAAATGGTATTTCCAATTTGTCTAATACAATAGCAGCTTCGTTCATCACCAATAAATCGCTTTGGCTGCCCATAATAATTCCTACAAGTGCTTTCATATAAAATCTTTGTCCAAATTTATGATTTTTAAATCTGTTTAACTAATTTTTAATTACTTTCACTTCCTAATAAAAATATACATTATGAATACGTTAAATATTGATCACACTGTTACCGAAAGGTTTTTAAATTATGTAAAAATCGATACACAGTCGGACCCCGAATCACCTACTTGCCCTTCAACAGAAAAGCAAAAGGACTTGGGTAGATTATTGGTAAAGGAGTTGTTGGAAATGGGAGTTTCTGATGCTCATATGGATGAGAATGGGTATGTCTATGGTACGATACCATCTAATACAAATAAAAAGGTTCATGTTATCTGTTTTTGTTCACATATGGATACTTCACCCGATTGTAGTGGAAAGGATGTAAATCCTATTATTAATAAGGGTTATGCCGGTCAAGATATTGTTTTAAAGAACGATAGTACTCAAGTTATTAAAGTAAGTGAACATCCCGCTTTGTTGGAGCAGATTGGTAACGATATAATAACAACAGACGGAACTACTTTGTTAGGTGCAGATAACAAAGCTGGCCTAGCTGAAATAATGGATGCCGCAAACTACTTGATGAAGCATCCTGAAATAAAACACGGAACAATTAAACTTTTATTTACACCAGATGAAGAAATAGGACGAGGGGTAGATAAAGCAGATATGAAAAAACTGGCTGCCGATTTTGGATATACAATGGATGGGGAAAGCCTTGGTCATATTGAGGATGAGACTTTCTCAGCCGATGGTGTTGAAATCACCATAAATGGTTTTAGTACCCATCCTGGTTTTGCAAAAAACAAAATGGAAAGTGCCATAAAAATTGCTTCTAAAATTGTTGACAGCTTGCCCAACAATAGAATTTCACCTGAAACAACTGAAAAAAAAGAAGGTTTTGTTCACCCTGTTTCAATTGGAGGCGGTATAGAAAGGACAGTAATTAAATTTATAATTAGAGATTTTTCTGAAGAAGGCTTAAAATTGCTGGAAGAAGAATTGTTGATTCTTACCAAAAAGGTAATGAAAGATTATCCTAAATCCTCCTTTACATTTGAAGTGAAAGAACAATATAGGAATATGAAAAAGGTATTGGATAAAAATCCCGAAATAGTCAAAAATGCATTGGAAGCAATTCGAAGGGCAGGAGTAAAGCCACATTTGTCAAGTATTAGAGGTGGAACTGATGGTTCAAGACTTTCATATATGGGATTGCCTTGTCCTAATATTTTTGCAGGTGAACACGCATTTCATTCTAAACAGGAATGGGTATCGGTTCAGGATATGGAAAAAGCAGTGTTGACGATAGTGTATTTATGTATGGTGTGGGAAGAGGAGGCAAAATAGAATTGCTTTTTTATTTGAATAAAATAACTATTTTTGTTTTTTATTAAAAGAATTATAAAAACAATATGAAAAAATCAAGTGTACTCATTGGTATAACTTTATTTTCGATGGCAGGCATTCTGATTACAGGATGTTCTTCTGACGGAGGAAGTGAAGAAACAGCAAATGCCACAGCAGCAGACTCTGCAGAAAAAAAAGATATTCCTGAAGAAGTGAAGAACTTTTATCAGATACCTGCTCCCAATGAAATTTTCTTTTTTATCAAAGAAAATAAAGTTAAGGCAAAGGGGATTGAAATTTTGAACCCAGCTGATAAATTAACAAAATATGTTGATACCAAGAGCAAGTCGCTTAATTTTGGTGTATACTCTGCCGATTTACTTTATTGCAGCATTTTCGATTTTGGTCCTCAAGCCGTAAAATATTTTGTTACTGTTAAAAAAATGGGTGACGATTTAGGCATTTCTTCTGCAATTAATGAAGATGTAATTAAGCGTGTGCAAGCAAATTTAGGAAACAACGATACATTAACTAAAATTACAGAAGATGTATTTTATTCAGCCTATGAAAAAGATCGGAAGAGCGTCGTGTAG
>CAIMGI010000055.1 GCA_903840505.1 uncultured Bacteroidota bacterium | reverse complement strand
CCACAACCATAACACAAGTAATTTCTTATGCCTTTATAGCCTTGTCGATTGTGCTGTTTAATTATGAGTTATTGGTTTCTAGAAAGGATAGGGTTTCATAAAACTACCAAATCTTAGCCCTCTCAGTTTCCTCTTTGTACATTTTATCTCCCTTTTGTATCCCAAATGCTGCATAAAATTCCGGCATATTTGTTAAGGGGCCATTGCAACGAAACTTGCCCGGTGAATGTGGATTTGTAAGTACTTGTTGTTTCAAAGCTTCATCGCGGAAATTTATTCGCCAAGCTTGCGCCCAAGCCAAGAAAAAACGTTGATTGGCTGTAAATCCATCAATTTTTTCGGGCGTAACACCATTAAATGATTTTTGTAAGGCAGCATAGGAGATGGTTAATCCACCCAAGTCGGCAATGTTTTCACCCAAGGTAAGTTCACCGTTTACGTGCATTGTATCAATAGCAACAAAACTGTTAAATTGCTCAACAATTTTGGTTGTTCTTTCCTCAAATTGCTTTTTATCTTGAGCAGTCCACCAATTAAGCATATTTCCTTTTGAATCAAATTTATTTCCTTCATCGTCAAAGCCGTGTGTTAATTCGTGTCCGATAATTGCCCCCATTGAACCATAGTTAAGAGCATCATCTGCATCGGGATTAAAGAATGGAGGTTGCATAATTCCGGCAGGAAAAACAATTTCGTTCATAGAGGGATTGTAATATGCATTTACTGTTGGAGGACTCATTCCCCATTCGGTTCTATCAACCGGCTTACCTAATTTATTCATCATCTTATTGAAATGAAAGGCAGTTGCATTTAATTGATTCTTAAAATAGGATTCACGACTAACTTCAAGCGTACTGTAATCAATCCATTTGTCAGGATATCCCACTTTCACCATCACACTGTTTAATTTTTCTTGTGCTTTTGCTTTGGTAGAATCGTTCATCCAATCAACTGCATTTATTCGCTCTTTGTAAGCAGCGATTAAATTGTCAACCATTGTTTTTACCTTCTTTTTAGATTCTTCGGTAAAATATTTTGCCACATATTTCTCTCCCAAAGCTTCTCCTAAGGATCCATCAACACTATGGATGGCTCTTTTCCAACGAGGCTCCATTTCTTTCACACCGTTTAATACTCCATAATAAAAATTAAAATTGGCTGTTTCAAAATCTTCACTTAAGGATGCCGCAGCTTTGTCAACCAATTTCCAACGCAAATAAACTTTCCAATCGTTGAGTGGAATAGATTTAAGTGTTTTTTCGGAAGCTGTAATAAATTCAGGCTCTCTTACGATAACATTCTTTAAATCTGTAGCTCCAATTTTATCAAAATAGGATGACCATTTTATAGAAGGGGCAAGTTTTGACAATCCGGCAACATCCAATTTATTATACAATTTTTCTACTTTTCGTTCTTCAATATTGGTTCTGTGAACTTTTGCCAATTGCGTTTCAATGTCCATTACCTTTAGAGCGTGTACTTCTGCTTCTTTCTCAGTTTCGCCAAGCAATACATATATCTTTTTAATATGACTTATATATGCTTGTTGTATCTTTTTCGTTTCAATATCTGTTTTGGTATAAAAGTCTCGGTCGGGCAATCCTAAACCACTTTGTCCAAAATGCAATGCCATTACTTCGCTATTTTTGGAGTCTTGTGTAACATATACCGACCACAATGGGAATATCCCATATCGTCCATATTTTGCCAATACTCCTTGTATTTCTTCATTGTTTTGAAGTGCATCTATAGCCGTAAGTTCTTCTTTAATGGGATTAAAACCATCTTTATTTCTTTTCACTGAGTCCATTACACTGTAATAGTAATCACCAATTTTTTGTTCTGTACTACCTTTTATTGCTGTGCCATTATTTGCCGCAGCTTCCAATATTTCGTGCAAGGCTTTTTCGTTGCGTTGATCTATTTCAGAAAAGGAGCCCCACTTACTTTCGGTTGAGGGTATTGGATTGTTTTTTGACCAGATTCCATTCACGTATTCATAAAAATCATCGCCTGCTTTAATGCTTGTGTCTAGACCTTTTGTGTCGAAGCAAATAGCTACTTTTGTGTCGCTATTTGCTTCCTTTTTTTGCTCTCTATTATTACAAGACAATATCAGTATGCAAGCTACCGGGATGAGCCATGGTGATGATTTATTTATAAGTGTTTTCATAGTAACAGTTTTCGAATTTGATACAATATTAATTTATTTTTTCAAGTTTTTGTTCTTCAGTGTAGATCAGGTATTTTTCAACGGAAGTATATCCCATTTGTTCCAAAATAGTTCCATACTTGTTCAGTTGTTTGGCATAGCTTTTATTTGCTTTTCCGGTTTTGTAATCAAGTATAATTGCACTTTTTTCATTTAATATTACTCTGTCGGGCCGATATGTTTCACCGTTTGGAAGCAATATATCCCTCTCGTTTTTACTGTATAATTCTTTCGCGAAAAAAGCTTGAATATCTTTATGACTAATCAGGTTTATAAGTATTGTATTTA
Organism: uncultured Bacteroidota bacterium; assembly: GCA_903840505.1. GTDB lineage: Bacteria > Bacteroidota > Bacteroidia > UBA4408 > UBA4408 > CAIMGI01. The sequence continues at coordinate 8,642 of CAIMGI010000055.1, read as the reverse complement.
GTTTATTTTGTTCTTCCAAACTTATCAGTCCTTTTTGCAACATACTGGTTAAGGATGGGGCAACATCCTCCCCACTTTTTATTGAAGCTAGAGCTGTGTGAAGCAGATTTCCGTATTTTTTTTGATTTTCAGTATCAACATTTTGATCTATATTCTCAAATTCAGTACTGATTTTTAATTTATCCTGCCAAGGTTCGGAAATAAATTTTGTGAGTGTAAATGGTTCTTCTGACTTGTTTGTGTTGTTTTGGACATATTTGTGAAACAAGCCAAAACGGTAAATTGTTTTATCCTCTTTCCATTCACCAATTTCCGTTAAATAATTTTGATAGTATTGTGCAATCTTTTTTTGTCCTGCTGCTTTATCAGTAATAATGTACAATCTTTCCTTGGGTCGTGTTAAAGCAACGTACAACATATTTAGGTTATCCATATTCTCCTTGCTTTTTTCAACTTCCAACAATGGGGCATAATCGGTATCATCAAAACTTTTATTTTTTTGTATGAGTGCCGCCTTCAGTTTGGGTATTTTATTGTTGTCCACCGATACCCACATAGCATCATTATTCATTGATTGCCAGTTGGCAAAAGCAAATATTACAGCAGGGAATTCAAGCCCTTTCGATTTGTGTATGGTTAATATGTTTACGGCATTCATACCTTCGGGAATGTGTACAGAAAAAGTATCCTTTTTACTTTCCCACCATTCCAAAAAGCCACTTATACCTAAGTTGTTTTTTACGGAAAACTTATAAACGGCATCTAGAAAAAACTGAATGTATGGATTTGCCTTTTCATTTAATCCCGTATTTCTTATAATTTCTTCACACAATTCATAAATGGGTAGAGAGCTTAAACGACTTAAATTAAAAGCGATATTGTGCTTTTCCATAAATTCGAAGATATTAGCAGCCATCAATTCTTCGCTGGTATTTATCTCCTTGTTTTTTAATTTACAGATGAATTGAATAATGTTTGCCTTTGCAATATTATTCGACCTGTTGTGAATGTATTCGAGTGTGGATAATATAAAATTTATGGTGGCTGAACTTGAGAGTAGGAGCGACTCTTTTGAAAGAATCGGAATACCATTTTCAATTAGGTAATTGGCAATGATATTCGCTTTTGAATTAATACGGCAAATGATTGCTATGTCGCGCAGTTCAAAATTATCTTCTTGTAGTTGTTGGATAGTTTCCAGTATTTTAAAACAGCTCAGTTCATCGTATGTAAATTCATTTTCTTCATTTTTGGGAATAAACTCAATGCTAACACCTCCACCTATATTGGTTGGATTAAATAATTGTTCTCCTTTGTCGTATACGTTTGCAATTAAACCATTGTCAGATTGTTTTACACAGCTTTTAAAAAAGTCGTTGTTAAATTGTACCACTTCCATTTTGCTGCGAAAATTATGTTGCAATATTTCTCCTCGATAATTACGTTTCAATGTTTTTTCCCTTTCTTGCACAATAGAATTATCAGACATTTTCATTTCAGGCAATGCTGTAAACTGTTCTACATCACCGCCACGCCAACGGTAAATAGATTGTTTTCCATCGCCAACCAGCATATTAAAATTTCCGTTGGCGAGCGAATTATCGATAAGTGGCAGCAAATTTTGCCATTGTAATACAGAGGTGTCTTGAAATTCGTCAATCAAAAAGTGCTTGTATTTTTCTCCCAGTCTTTCGTAAATAAAAGGAGCCGACTCATACATTACAATGTTAGCGATTCGCCTGTTGAATTCCGAAATGTGCAAAATATTGTCTTCATTCTTTATCTGAACAATTGCTTTTTCTATTTCATTGAGCGTAATTAAGCTGTATATGTTTTTGTTTATACTCCTAAACAATGTTATTTCATTTATATTGGAATCAATGACTTGTATTGCTTTGTTGTAAAACTCCAATAAGCGCCCTTTTATACTTTCAATGTTTTGCTTATCATCAACACTTGCTTTGGCAGAAAACCATTTGTCGTCAGCAATTGCCTTTTGAATGGTATTTGAAGGTTTTAGTTTGTCGTATTTGAGTGCATTTAAATATTCAAAATACTTGGGTAATCCGTTTGCTCCACCTGCAAAAGAAGCTTTGTCAATACCCGAAGATTCTATTAATGCCAGGGCATCCTTTCCAAATGTGGATATCGTTTTTTCGAAATCGCGTATTGTTTTTTGCAGTGTTTTTTTTATCTCATTGAATTCTTCAATGCTTATTTCTTTTAGTTTCTCGATGTGAGCAATTCCTTCATCCTTCAACAAACTTTTTGAAAAATTAAATAAATCAGTCTCGATCGACCAGTTTTTTTCATCTTCGGCTTTGCTTACGGTAAATTCTTTAAGAACCTCTGTGAGTTGTAAGTCTTCGCCAATTTTACCCAACACCATATCAATTGCCTTTTCCAACATCTCTTTTTCATCGGTTTCAACCGAAAAATTCATTTTAATGTGCAGGTCGTAAGCAAAGGTGCGAATGATTCTATGGGTAAATTTATCAATGGTGCTGATGCCTATGTCGGAATAATTGTGAAGCATGGAGCTGAGTACCTTTTCTGCTTTTGCACGAATTTCGTGTTGGGGCAGTTTGAGCTCCTTTTCGAGTTCAAGAAGTAAAAATAGTGGTGTTCCTTCCAGCTTTTCTTTGCTTGAAAAACTCTTAAGTGCCAATAGCACCCTTTCTTTCATTTCGGCCGCAGCCTTGTTGGTAAAAGTGATGGCTAAAATAGATTTATATTCTTTTGCGTTTTCAGCTTTTAAGGCAAGTTTTAAATACTCTTTTACGAGGGTGAATGTTTTCCCCGATCCTGCCGATGATTTATATACGGTGAAGTTCAATCGCTAAATGGTGTCAAATTGTAATCTGCTCAAACTTTTATATAAACCGCTGTCAAGCTTAATAAGTTCATCGTGTGTTCCGCTTTCTTTTACTTTACCATTCTCTATCACAATTATTTTATCGGCATTCCGTATGGTGGATAAACGATGCGCAATAACAAAAGAAGTTCTTCCTTGCATCAATTTGTCTAAGGCTTCCTGCACTAAGTGTTCAGATTCCGAATCAAGAGAACTTGTAGCCTCATCTAAAATTAAGATTGCCGGATTTTTCAATACAGCCCTTGCTATGGCAATTCTTTGACGTTGTCCACCTGAAAGTTGAATACCGCGATCGCCTACCATTGTATTAAATTTATCCGGGAAGCTTTCAATGAAACTCAATGCATTTGCTTTTCTGGCTGCTTCGATAATTTCTTCCATAGTTGCATCGGGTTTACCATATGCAATGTTTTCTTTTATGTTTCCACCAAACAATAATACATCCTGTGGTACTATTGCCATTTGGTTACGCAATTCAGTTAAGGAATAATCGGTTGAGTTTTTTCCGTCAATTAAAATACGACCTTCTTGCGGATCGTAAAAACGAAGGATAAGTCCTGCCAACGTTGATTTACCCGAACCGCTTGGTCCAACCAAGGCAATTGTTTCACCTTTCTTTGCACTAAAGGAAATGTTTTTTAATACTTCAAAATCTTTTCTGCTAGGGTAGGAGAAGGCAACATTTTCGAGTTGAACATTACCTTCTATTTTAATTTTTACAGGATTTAAATTATAATTCAAATCAATTTTTTCCGGTTCCTCATCCAAAATATCCATTACCCTGTCTGTTGCACCAATTGCTTTTTGTATTTGTGAATATTGTTCAGCAATACCACCAATTGAGGCCGCAACAAAGACTGTATAAAACATAAAAGTCATCATTTTTTCCATACTCATATTCATTGTTACAGCATACCAAACAATGAGAATGATAGCGCCAAATAGACAAAAGATTATGAAAGAAAAAAATGCGCCACGTGCCAAGCCTCCTTTCATTGCCAGTTGAGCAATGGTTTCGGTGCTTTTCTTATAGCGTGCTATTTCAAAAAATTCGTTGGCAAAGGATTTTACATTTGAAATACCTTGAAAGGTTTCACCCACAATGGTATTGGATTCAGCTATTTTATCCTGTACATTTTTTGAAATGTTGCGAATTTTTCTTCCAAAATAAACAGTGAGCACCGCCAGCAATGGAATAATGGAAAGCATAATGATAGCAAGTTCATAGGAAGTAAAACAAATCATTGTAATACCACCCACAATGATGATCAGCTGACGTATAAATTCGGCAATGTTGGTGGTAAAAGTATCTTGTATTTGTGTTATGTCCGATCCAATGCGGCTGCTAAGTTCAGTTGCCTGACGCTGTGAGAAAAAAGTCATAGGCATTTTAATTAATTGCCCATAAGTTGCTTGTCGCAAGGATGCAAGCATATTCTCGGTAACATTCACAAAAAGAACTACCCTGAAAAATGAGAACACCGCTTGGGCTGCAAAAAGTATGAGCATTTGTATCCCAACCTCGTTGGCTTTACTTATTAAGTCTGCGGAAACACTTTTACTATTTCCCGCCACACCCATTAATTGTCCCATTAGCTTTGGAAAAATTAGGGCAGTAGCACCTGTAAGTGCCAAAAACACCATTCCTATAAAGAACTTCCATTTATGCGGACCAATAAACTTAAAAATACGGGTTGCTTTTTTGAGGTTTTCTTTGTTCAGTTTTACTTTTGGTAAATCATCCGTATCTTTATTCTTGCGAGCCATAGTTGAAAATTAAAAGCATAAAAGTAACGAACTTAGCTTGAATAATTGTTTTAATAGTGCATTTTTAGAAAATAATTTAATACTGGTGGTTTAGGGAAAATGGAAATTGCAATTGCACTCATTATTTTGGTCTATATTTTAGTTAAATTTCAAGCATTTAGCTTTCGATACATTAGTAAAAAGGAATACGAGCATTACCACGATTATCTTTCAAAACGTTTCAGGTATTACTGTATACTTATTGATGATAAGGAAAGAAAGAAATTCATAAAACGAATGTTGTATATGAAAGATAAAAAGCAGTTCTATTCAAGAGAAGGGACTGTTATATCGGAAGATATGCGCATACTTTTTTCAGCAGCCTTTACCCAAATAACCTTTGGTTATGATAAAGTACAATTGTATAATTTCGATGAAGTATATATTTATCCCAAAACATTCTATTCACGACTGGTTGGTGCAGAAGTAAAAGGTTTAACTTTTAAAAACGGACGCATTCATTTATCCTGGGAAGATTTTTTGAATGGATATATTGATGAAGAGGATAATATTAATTTAGCGCTGCACGAATTAGCACACGCATTATATGTTGATAGATTTGCAGGCTATTCCTTGCCTGAATGGGAACATTGGGAAAACATAGCAACAGAAGAGTTCAATAGAATGAGAAATGTTGATGACCACCATTTTAGAGAATATGCTGAAACAAATATGAACGAATTTTGGGCTGTTTGTGTGGAGAACTTTTTTGAACAACCGCATTCATTAAGAGAAAAATTACCTCATTTATATTTTGCTACAGTTGGTGTGTTAAAACAAGATATGGCAGTCAGGAAATTGAGTGCAACGAATTCATAAAATAGACTAATTTTACAAAAAGATTTCTTTCAAGTGATGAAAAACACCTTGCTAATTTCTACACTGCTATTTGCTTTAATAATCTCTTCTTGTGGAACCTATGTGTATCATTCCGTTACACCCAAAACGCCTTTGCTTACAAAAAGGAATGATTTTGTTGGACAGCTAAACATTGGCGGTGCAGGGGCTGAAGTGTATGCTGCTTATGCTCCTATTAATTACTTGGGTTTATCCCTTTCCTATGCTGGTAGTAAAAAAAATACGGATAGTTCGAGCACAGGTGTAGCCCGTACTTTTGCTGATTATGAAATGTCCTTAATTCCATTTTATCCGTATAAGAATATGAGTTTTGAAATGCCCGTTGGTCTGGGGCTTACCAAAAGCAAAAGTCTGGATAATTCCTTTGCTACATATTCCCCGTATACGCGGGCATTTGTGCAACCAACTGTAGGATTTCATTCGAGTGAAAATTTTGAAATGGCATTGTTTATGCGCCTGAGTCAACTTGATTACAGTGTTGATAAATGGGGAGTGGATCAACGATATGAACCAGGTATTATGATAAGGGGTGGTTCAAAAAGTATAAAAGGAATGTTTCAATTTCGTTTTGATACAGGAACGAACTTTAGTAGAACTCCTGCAGCCAACCTTCGTGCGGAAAACCAAGTTTTATACTTACCATTTCACATATCTCTTGGAATAAATTTTAGTTTAAATTTTAGTAAAAAGAAAGAAGGAGAGGCGAAATAGGATAGTGTCAACTATCTATAATTAAACCTAAGTAGTGTAGCTTGTTTGTTTTGTGCTTCGTTGGATATAAACAAATCACCATTGGTAGCAAAAGTAATACCTTCCGGTTTATTAAATATAATTGGGTCTAGTTTTTCTATCTGCTTAATTTTGCCTTTTGCATTAACGATGATTAGCATTTTTGCGTTGGATGATAGCATATAAATTTCACCATCTATAGGGTTAATACCAATTTCCGAAGGGTTAAAACGAATAATGTTTTCAGCTTTTTTTCCCCGATCTTTTTTATCAATGACCACTAATTTTTGTTCCAATGCTCTTTCTAGTATTTCTCTCTCATCAATTGTAAATACAGGCTTCTCTTCTAATGATTTTGTCTTCAAATTGAAAGCATACACCGGTCTTTTTTGCTCGTATTGATTGTTGCCGTTTACTTTGTTCTTTGCCGCTATAAGTAACCTGTTGTTTGTTTTGTCATAGCATAATCCTTCGTTGTTTGTGGTAAGCAATTTCAAGGTATAATCCTTTCCTATGGGATTATCACTATTTAAGGTTTTTACTTCTGTTAATACACCATCACTTCGCAAAAGATATAATGCACTATCACTTTTGGTAATGGCTTCGTAATCACCTGCAATATTAAAGTTGTATTGCTTTAGAATTTTCCCTGTTTTGCTGCTCAATATATATATGTGCTTTAATTCATCTTGTACACAGGCAATTTCATTTTCATTCATCCAACAAATACCCGATATTTCATTTAGTTGTGTTGATAAAACAATACGTTCGACAGGTGAGGAGAAAGTATAGTGTATGTCATTTTTATCGGAACACATTCTAAATGCACCAAGTAAAACAATACACAATATAAAAATGGTTATTGTGAATTGTTTCATTGTTTGTGTAGTTGATTGTAATATTTACAATATTCCTTTAGTTTGCATTCAGTACACTTTGGATTACGTGCCAAGCAAACATAGCGACCGTGCAATATAAGCCAGTGATGTGCCGTTGCAATGAGCTTTTCGGGTATATATTTCACCAATTGTTTTTCGGTTGCCAATGGTGTTTTTGCATTAGTCGTAAGTCCTAGTCTGGCTGAAACTCTGAATACGTGTGTATCAACAGCCATTGCCGGTTTGTCATAAATTACCGATGCTATCACGTTGGCTGTTTTTCGCCCTACACCTGGCAAGGTTTGCAATGCTTCAATATCTGATGGAATGGTATTCTTAAATTCGGTACTTAGCTTTTGTGCCATTCCTACAAGGTGTTTGGCTTTGTTATTAGGGTATGAAATACTGCGTATGTATTTAAAAATATCGTCCGAGTGAGCAAGTGCCATACTCGGAGCATCAGGGTATTTTCTAAAGAGGGCAGGAGTAACCATATTTACTCTTTTATCGGTGCACTGTGCCGACAGTATCACAGCAACCAATAATTGAAAAGGGTTTTCATACTGTAACTCTGTTTCGGCAACAGGATGATTTTTTACAAAATACGCCAATACCTTTTCGAACCGCTCTTTTTTTAACATATATATGGACAATAAAAAAACCCCAGATACAATCTGAGGTTTTTCAGTATACTAAATTGTAACTTATTTATCTAAATCTTCAAAGCTTACATTGGTATAGCCGTCAGAAGTTCCATTGCTGGAAGCCTCTCGGATAGGAGGAGTGTAAGGTTGTTCTTTTTTGATATAATCTAAGGTTTCATTCAATCCATCCAAGAATTTTTCGAAATCCTCTTTGTACAAAAAGATTTTGTGTTTCTCATAGGTAAACTTACCGTCATCGGTAAAACGCTTCTTACTCTCCGTAATCGTCAAGTAATAATCATTGCTTTTAGTTGCCTTTACATCAAAGAAGTACGTTCTTTTGCCTGCTCTTACCGACTTTGCAAAGATTTCTTCCTTGTCTTTATTGTCAAATTCTCCCATAATTATTTTAGTTTGTTATTACAAATTTATAAAATAAATGGTATAAACAATATTTATTTCAAAATTGTTTGCATTGATATTTTTGTTAAAAATTTAGATTAGTCTAAAAATATATTTATATTTGTATAAAATTTATACCGATGAATTCATTTACTGAGGAAAATTATTTAAAGGCAATTTACAAACTAACGGAGCAAACCAATAGCGAAGTGAGTACCAATTCCATTGCCGAAAAAATGTCGACAAAAGCAGCCACAGTTACAGATATGCTTAAGAAATTGTCGCTAAAAAAATTAATTAATTACCAAAAATACCAAGGTGTTTCACTCACCGCTTCGGGAAAAAAAATAGCCCTAAGTATTATACGAAAACACCGTTTATGGGAATTTTTTTTGGTAGAAAAATTGAATTTTAAATGGGATCAGGTACACGGAATTGCAGAAGAACTTG
>CAIMGI010000054.1 GCA_903840505.1 uncultured Bacteroidota bacterium | reverse complement strand
TGAACTTCACCAATTCCATTTAAGTAACCGTTCGCATTGTACTTTGCCAAATCAATACTAAAAGTATATGTTTGCCCTGCGCTAAAATTTTGACTCAATTGTTGGGAAAAGGATTCATAAATATTTGCAGGAAAGTAAGACGCAATTCCAATATAGGAATTACCATTTGAAGGAGACAGAGCTCCTCCCATACAAGGTTGCGTGTCCGGTGTGAATAAACAAATAACCCAAGGTGCAGGAGTCAGGTTAAATCCCGTTGGCCCTTCAAAAGAAGGGTTTACAACGGAAGTACCATTACATTGTGCAATGCCCCTTTGTGTGTTAAGTACAAACAAAAGAGCAAAGCATAATTTTACTATAAAAGTAAATTGCTTACTCATTTACCACTACTAGTTTTTGTGTAATTATAGTTTTCATTGTTAGGCCCATCTTAACAAAGTTAATAGAAATAGCAATACAAAACAAGCAGAAAATTAAGTAGTTATAAATGAACGCGATTTTAGAAAAATCATAAAATATTTTTCGGAACAATTTTTCTTGTGAATGCTTTGGTTCGTTTTTTAAATTCCACTTTTGAATCGGGATTTGATTCAAGTGTTGTTTCCCAAGAGTTTTCCGGTTTGAATTCTTCTTCCATTCCTTTTAGAACAGCTTTGGTTATTTTTTTAGAGTAAATAATGGCAACACATTCCGTATTCAAATTTGCGCTTCGTGGATCAAGATTAAAAGTACCAATTACTGTTATTCTAACCGAAGGGTTTATACAGGTGAGATGAGGAGGGTTTTCTTTTGCAGTCATAAACTGAACCCTTCCAAGGGCAGATGGTCCACAGGTTCCAATTTTTCCATTACACCAAGGTTGGGCGTAAACCCACTCTACTGCATCGTAACCGTCTTGTCCTCTTGTTGGCGCACCCACGTGCATTGCTGCTGCCGATCCATAAAAGCCACGCCAATCAACAATAACAAAAATGTAATTGCTGTTGTTAAGATTCATTCCAATGCCTAATGGGAGTCCCGTGAAATTATACAATTGTCTGTTATATGGGGTTTGTATTAGTATCACCGGACAGGCTCCAACACAACCTGCAGGAATATGAATACTTGCAGCAAGTTTTCTTCCATCACGCATTAGGATGGAGTCAACCATTGGTGTTAGGGGTTGGGCTTGCAATAAGCTTTGCATTAAAAGTAACAAAAGGAGTGTTGGGTAGCAACTTTTTTTCATCGTATATTTCTAAGTCCGTAAAACAATTTTTCAAATAAAAATAAGTAAATTAATGTAACCTTGTGTTAAGAAATGCAATTTTAAAAACCCATTAATTATATTTAATTCGCAAAAAGCAAAGGGGTTAGGAATAATCTTTTATTTTTGTTGTTCTCAAAAACAAGAAAAGTGAAAAAAAACAAGATAGAGGAGCTTAATAGCAAAATTGCAGAAGCCCAATTGGGTGGTGGACAAAAGCGTATTGATTCACAACACAAAAAGGGAAAACTAACCGCACGCGAACGCTTGCACTTTTTATTAGACGAGGGTAGTTTTGAAGAAATAGGAATGTTTGTAACGCACCGCTCCACAGAGTTTGGCTTGGATAGAGAAAAATATTTAGGCGATGGTGTTATTACAGGATTCGGAACCGTTAACGGAAGATTGGTGTATGTTTTTTCTCAAGATTTTACAGTGTTCGGTGGTTCTTTAAGCGAAACCCACGCTGAGAAAATTTGCCGTGTAATGGATTTAGCAATGAAAAACGGAGCTCCCGTTATTGGTTTAAACGATAGCGGTGGTGCACGAATACAAGAAGGAGTTGTTTCTTTGGGTGGCTATGCCGATATCTTTTACAAGAACACATTGGCATCGGGAGTGGTGCCTCAACTTTCCGCTATTATGGGACCCTGCGCAGGCGGTGCTGTTTACTCTCCGGCCATTACCGATTTTATTATGATGGTAGAAAACACCTCATATATGTTTGTAACCGGTCCGAATGTAGTGAAAACAGTAACACACGAAGAGGTAACAAGTGAAGAGTTAGGAGGAGCATCAACACACTCAACGAAGTCGGGTGTAACCCATTTTTCTTGTGCAAACGAAATTGAATGCATCAACAATATTAAAGCGCTGTTGAGCTATATGCCGCAGAATTGTGAAGAGGAGTCACCCAAAATTCCTTATGAAAGTTCAGGCAACGAAAAACGTCCGGAATTAAATAAAATTATTCCCGAGAACCCGAATCAACCTTATGATATTCGAGAGGTTATTAGCGGAACAATAGATGCAGATAGTTTTTTAGAAGTACATAAGAATTTTGCAGAAAATATTGTGGTAGGCTTTGCTCGTTTAGCGGGGAAAAGTATTGGCATTGTTGCCAACCAGCCCGCATATTTAGCTGGCGTGTTAGACATAAACTCTTCCATTAAAGCAGCGCGTTTTGTGCGTTTCTGCGACAGCTTTAATATCCCCTTGTTGGTATTTGAAGACGTGCCTGGTTTCTTGCCGGGTACCGATCAAGAGTGGCACGGAATTATCACCAACGGTGCAAAATTACTCTATGCTTTTTGTGAAGCAACAGTGCCGCGAGTGACTGTTATTACGCGCAAAGCTTATGGTGGAGCCTACGATGTAATGAATAGCAAACACATTGGTGCCGATATGAACTATGCTTGGCCAACGGCTGAAATAGCTGTTATGGGAGCAAAAGGAGCTGCCGAAATTATTTTTAAAGCGGAAATTGCTGCGGCAAAAGATCCTGCAGCCAAACTGGCGGAGAAAGAAAAAGAATACATTGATCATTTTGCAAACCCTTATCGTGCAGCGGAAAGAGGTTATGTTGATGAGGTAATAAAACCGGAAGACACGCGCGAGAAATTGATAAAGGCGTTCAGTATGCTGAAGAACAAAGTGGATAAATTACCAAGAAAGAAACACGGGAATATACCCTTATAAGAATTAAAAAAGCCCCATTCCGAAAGCAACAGAATAGATCAATAAGAAAATACCTACCAGTAATTTTACCGATTCGATGGTGATTTTTTTGAGTAATTTGCTACCTAAATACGCTCCTAAAAATGCCGAAAGTGTAGCGAGCGAAAGTAACAAATAGTTGATGTTACCTGAAGCAAGATTAATTTGTTTGTAGTACACAGCAAGCCTTGTAATATCAATAAAACAAGCAATTAAAACACCTGTTGCAATAAACGACTCTTTGCTTAATCCTGCCTTTACCAAAAAGGCACTTCGTAAAGCACCTTGGTGACCGGACAGTCCGCCAAAAAAGCCGCTCAGTAACCCACCAAGCGGTAAATACTTTTTATTAAAGTTTGCATTTGCCAATTTGGGAACAATCTCAAACAAAGCAAAGAATGCCATTACCAAGGCCATTGTAAATTTAACAGGTGTTACAGAAAATGATTTTTCAAATAAAGTGTAGGTATACAATGGTAACAAATCCGTTAAGTGTGTCAAGCACCAGGAGCCAATAAATGCAGCCAATACAGAGGGGATACCAAAACGAATCAAAATTTCTTTGTCAATTTTTTTACCGAACAACGAGAGTTTAAAAATATTGTTTAAAAAATGTACAATGGCTGTTAATGCAATGGCAACCTCAATTGGGAAAAACAATGCAAAAGCAGGAAGCAACAATGTGCCCAAGCCAAAACCCGAAAAAAGTGTGAGTGCCGAAGCGAATAATGAAACAAGTATGATGATGAAATAATCCATTACTTAAGCTGCAGTTCCTTGGCAAAATCCGTTATCAAACCAAACAATTCATTGTATTTAACAAAGGGGAGTTTATCGGCTGTATCGTAAATATCGTGGTATGCTTTTATGCTTCCCATTGTATAAATAAAAAACGAAGGCACTCCTTTTTCTGAAAAAAAGTAATGGTCGCTGTTGGCTGCTTTACCCCGACTTTTAACCTGTGCTACATATTTTTTCGAATCGTTTAGTTGCTTAATGGTTTCAAATTCTTTTGTGAATTCGGTGGCATTCACAACCGTAATGCCCTCTTCGGCAGCACCCATTAAATCGAGGTTAATTAAAAATCGAATATTCTTTAACGGGAATAAAGGGTTTTCGGTATAGAATTTTGAACCCACCAAGCCGGCTTCCTCAGCACCAAAAAACATAAAAGCGATGGAGTAGGAGGGTTTGTTTTCGGGTTTGGAATAATATTTTACAAGGTCGAGTAACATTGCCGTTCCGCTGGCATTGTCGTTGGCACCCGTGAAAATGGCATCATTACCCATTTGTCCCAGGTGGTCGTAATGTGCTGAAAAAACAATAAAAGAATCGGGATGTTGTGAACCCTTTATATAGCCAATGACGTTTTGTGTTTTATACTCTTTAATAAATTTTTCATCGTAAGACAATGTGATATACGAAGTGTTATTTTTATTAATTTTCGAATAGGCAGAATCGGAAACAAGCAAGTCAAGTGTTGGAAAGGAATGTTTTTGTTGTGAAACGTGCCAGCCTAATTTTTTTGGCTCAATGGTTGCAACTCCAAAAGCGTTTAGGAAGTTAGCCTGTATGGCATTCACAAGAGACAAATTTTCTTTGCTGCTGATATCTTTTTTATTTACGATTATCCATTTGTTTTTTAAGTTGGAGCCTAAAAAACGCAATGTGTTTTCTTTTGAAGAAAGAAGAGTGCTATCCACCCAAACAACTTCGCACTTTTTCTTTTTAATTTTCGGATTACCCGAACCCAATAAAAAATTAGCTCCCGCAACAGCATTAAAATCAAATCCATCAACAGTAAGCAACACTTTGCCGGGAAAGGTGTTTACCGATAAGGTAAAAGATTGGAAATATCCTGTGCCAAAGAAATTTAATTTTGATTCTTGTAATTTGTGTTGAATATAATTGGCAGCCATTTTATCACCGTTCTTCACATATCCTCTACCAAACATTTTTGGTGAAGCCAAGGAGTCAACAATGCCGTGTGCATACCTTACATCCTGCGCAAACAGTATGTTTGAAAGTAAAAGGAAGGCTGCAAGAATTTGTTTGAGCATTGGGTAAAGGTAAAAATAAAAACAAATTAGCATTTGCGTTTTATCAGGTGAAACAATGTTAATTGTCGTTAAAGTATCCAATAAGGAAAAAGAACAACTAGAATATTCACCTATAATTTCGATATTTGTTTTTATGGCAGAGGAGAAAAAAAAGAAAAGCAGACTCGTTAACTGGCTGAAAAATAAATTTCGCTTGGTTATTATGGACGATGAAACCTTTGAAGAAAGGGCATCTTTCGTAATGTCGCCATTGAGCTTTTTAATTTTTATTATTGCGGCTTCTATTTTTATGATTACGCTTGTTACCTACATCATTGCATTCACTCCTTTGCGTGAGTACATTCCCGGTTATGCCGATGTAACGATTCGAAAAAACATTGTTGCCTTGAGTTTAAAAGCAGATTCTTTGCAACAGGATTTAATGGCGAAGGATTTTTACATTGAAAATTTAAATAATATTATTCAGGGCCGACCGATGGAAGGCAAGTCGGAAAAGGCTGCGAAAGACAGCACAAAAAAATACGAATATATTTCAACGCGCCCTTCAAAGGAAGACTCTCTGTTGAGAGCAGAGATAGAGTCGCAGGACAAATACAGTCTTTCTTTACAAGGCTCTAACAAAGGCGGAAAAGGCGGGATAAGCAATTTTTTCTTTTTTGCGCCCATTAACGGAATTGTCACCAATACATTTAAATCAACCATCGACCATTATGGTGTGGATGTTGCCGCACCCAAAAATGAGGCTGTAAAAACAACATTGGATGGCACCGTAATTCTTGCCAGCTGGACTTCGGAAACAGGTTATACCATTACAGTGCAGCACGACAATGAAATTGTGTCGGTATACAAACACAATTCGGTATTATTAAAAAAGGCAGGCGAAAGAGTAAAGGCTGGTGAGGCTATTGCGATTGTGGGCGATTCGGGTGAATTAACCAGCGGTCCGCATTTGCATTTTGAACTTTGGTACAAGGGAACCCCAGTTGATCCGCAGGAGTATATTAGGTTTTAACTTAGCAATGTTCGCAAAAGCGTATAGAATGATATTGTTAGAAAGGCGGGGAGCTAATGAGCAAACGGTGCGAATTTCAGGTTTCGTGGAAATTGATGGCGCGAGCTTGTGTGAAAAACGAAGACCTGAAAATGGCGTTTGCTCTTGATTTTTTGATTACTTTTTCATCAAGGAAAAAGTAATTGGAGCGTGAGGCAAAGCCTCACAGAAAACGCGAGTTGTAAATTGGCAACAACGATTTAATATAATTATAAGGAACTCGAGGTGTTTAACTCCAATCCAATTCCTGGAAGCTCTGATAATACAATTTTCCCCTCTTTTATTTCAGGGTCTTTAAACGGATTGTTGTTAATCAAAAATGGTCCGTCTAAATCCACCCAATCCGCCAAAGGAGCAAGCTGTGCTGCCGCCATATTCGCACAAGAACTTTCGTTCATACAACCAATAAGTATTTTTAAATTGTATTCACGCGCTTTATCAATAAGCTTCGAGGCTTCGTACATTCCGCTACATTTCATCAATTTAATATTGATGCCGTTGTAAGCGTTTTTTATATTGTCTAAGTCCGACAAACGCTGAATAGATTCGTCTGCAATAACTGGAAGAGGGCTTCGTTCAGTTAGCCAAGAAATTTCATTTAGCATTTCTTTCGGCATTGGCTGTTCCACAAACAATACGTTTTGTTCGTTCAACCACTCTATCATTTCCAATGCAAAATGTTTGTCTTTCCATCCTTGATTCACATCTACACTTAAGACCTTGTTGGTGACTTTGCGAATGGCGTTGATTATTTTTTTATCATCAACACTGCCCAGTTTTACTTTCAATATATCAAAACCAATTGTCTCGTTTACTTTTTTTGCAATCACCTCTTCGGTATCTATTCCAATAGTAATAGACGTTTTAGGCATCAGAGCAGGATTTGCTCCAAACATTTTGTAACAAGGAATGCTATTTAATTTTCCAAAAAGGTCGTGCAGTGCAATGTCTACAGATGCCTTTGCAGCAGTGTTTCCCGGCAATAAATTGTTTACATAAATTAATATTTCTTTCGGCTCAAAGGGCGAAAAATGGTTGAGTGAAAGTTGTGATAAAAACAATTGCACACTTTCTTGTGTCTCTCCCAAATAAGGTGGTAGCGAAGCTTCACCATAACCAATCACGCCATCGTATTCTAGTTCCGTTAAAACAATTGGAGTGGTAGTGCGGGTGTTTCCGGCTATACCAAAAGGGTATTTAAGTTGGAGTGTATAAGGTTTAAATCTTAAAACCAACATCCTAAAAATAAAGAGAAAGAATTACAAAGCAAGCAAAAACAACGCTGGCAATACCGTTGGTAGTAAAAAATGCCAAGTTAACCTTGCTAAGATCGTTGGGTTTAACCAAACGGTGTTGGTACACGAGCAGTGAGCAAAATACGCCAGCGCCTATCCAATAAAACAAACCAAGTTGTGCCAACATTCCGGCAACAATAATAAAGGCTGCCGATAAAAAATGCAGGCCAAGTGAAAATGCAAGTGCGTTTTTTTTACCCAATAAAACCGGTATGGAATTTAATTGGTTTTGCGAATCAAATGTTTCATCTTGCAAGGCATAAATAATATCGAAGCCGCTTACCCAACAAAGTACAGCAAAAGAAAACATCAGTGGCAGCAAATCAAATTTTCCTGCAACGGCAATATATGCTCCAATAGGTGCAAGTGCCAATCCTAATCCCAAAACCAAATGACACAATGCCGTAAATCGTTTCGTATAACTATAACCCAATACCACCAACAGGGCAATGGGCGAAAGAAAAAAACAGAGAGGATTTATAAACCAGGTTGTGGCGATAAATAATAAACTGTTTATTATTACAAAAGTCAATGCATTAGAAGGGGAAATAATTCCGGAAGGAATTTCACGGATAGCCGTTCGTGGATTTTTTTCATCAATAGCCCTGTCAATGTACCTGTTAAATGCCATTGCAGCACTTCGCGCAAAAACCATACACATTATTACCAATAAAAAAAGAAGAGCATTAAATGGCGTATTCGTTGTTTTTGTAGCGTAAAAAAAGCCGATGAACGCAAATGGCATTGCAAAAATAGTGTGCGAAAACTTAATGAGAGAAAGGTAGTTTTTAAAACCCGATGTTGCCATATGAAAGCAAAGGTAAACAATAACAATTTCTTGGCGATAAATTGATACAAGTTTGCTGTTTTTTAATTACCTTTCCATTCTAAACAGACTATGATGAAGCATTTATATAAACTATTATTCACCTTGTTGTGTACAGTAATTTATTCTACAACAACGGCACAACAACAAATAGCAAGCGTTAATACGCAGTATATTACAAACTTTAACGGTTTTATGGCCAGTGGATTTCAGCCCAGTCCTGCTGCGGGGGAATTGAGTTCTAATACCTGGTCGATAACAGGAATGAGTGATGGAAATTTACCTTTTGGTGGAACAATGAATACGCCCAATACCGATTTTACGCGTGGCGTAAACAATGGAGGTGCCGGCACAGGTGGTTTGTATGCTTTCGATATAAATGGCGACACTACAATGGGCGTTCAGCCTGTTGCTGCCGACTTTACTCCGGGAGATTTTATTTTTAAAATACAAAACACAACAGGAGTAACTGTTACAAGTCTTTATGTTTCCTATGAGTTATGGATAAATAACGATCAAGACAGGTCGGGCTTGTTGAATTTTTCTCACTCAAATGATAACCTTACCTATACGCCCGAAGCATCTTTGAGCGACACTTCTGATGTTTTAGCTGATACACTCTTTTGGCAACTAAACAACAAAAAAATTCTTTTGTCGGGTTTAAATATTCCCAACAACGGATTCTATTATTTAAAGTGGACAGGAAATGATGTGGCTGGTGCCGGCTCTCGGGATGAGTTTGCCATTGACGATATTACCGTAATAGCCAACCCTTTACCAATCACGGCTGATTTTGGAATTGTAACAGATACCGTTTGTTTAGGACAACAATCTTGTTTTGCAGATTCTTCATTTAGTTTGTTGGGAAATATAAATAGTTGGACTTGGAGTTTTGGTGATGGGGGAACATCGGCACAACAAAACCCATGCTATACTTATCCTTCAGCAGGGACATACTCAGTAAAGTTGGTAGTGAAAGACGATCTTGCCAACAAAGATTCCATTACTTACACAATGGTTGTAAACCCTTTACCTATTGCGGCATTTTCTGCTACTACTGAATGTTTGGGGGCAAATACCATTTTTACAGACGCGTCATCTGTTAATGGTATGGGAAATACAATTGCAACTTGGGATTGGGATTTTGGCGATAATTCGCCACACAGCAATGCACAAAACCCTACACATACGTATCAAGCAACTGGTATTTATGCCGTAACACTTTGTGTTGGAACAAACAATAATTGTACTGCTTGTGCAACAATTTCAGTCACCGTAAACCCAAATCCCATCGCGGCATTTTCTTATACAAGTAATGGTTGTGCAAGCACAATTATTAATTTTCAAGACGCTTCGCAAGCAGGTGGAAATATTAATATAATAAGCAGAGCTTGGGATTTTGGTGATGGCAACACTTCAGGACAACAAAATCCATCACATACTTATTTAGTCTCTGGAACGTACACTGTTTCATTAATTGTCGTCAACGCTTTTGGCTGTTCGGATACCGTTTCTCAACTAGTTCCTGTTGGAGGAGTATTGCCGCTAGCACAAATTGCTACTGCCGATACCTGTTTTGGAGCCGCTATGATGTTTATTGATCAATCAACGATTGCTGCAGGAAGCATTGTTGCTTGGCAATGGGATTTTGGCGATGGAAATAGTGCCATTACGCAAAACGCACAAAACACCTATGCGAATGCAGGTCAATACAATGTTCGTTTAATTGTAACATCCAATGTTGGGTGTTTGGATACAGCCTATCAGGTTGTTGTTGTAGCACCTGCTGTGCAGGCAAATTATACAAGCTCTATAAACGGGCTCACCGTAAATTTTACTTCAAATATTACCGGTGGTGTTCCTGCCTATACCTATGATTGGGACTTTGGAGATGGTTCTCCACATAGTTTTTTGCAAAATCCATCGCATATTTATAATGCTCCAAATCCTGCGTATATAGCTTGTTTAATAGGCTATGACTCCTTTGGATGTTCCGATACAATTTGCATTCAAGTTTTCCCGAACAGTATATTGTCTCGAACAGAAGAACAAGTAGTTTTTGTTTCTCCTAACCCTTCACCTGGAGTCTTTTTTGTTGAACTTAAAAATGCCATTACAAGTTTCCAGATAAGAAATATATTTGGAGAAGTTGTTTATGAAAGCAAAGGGCTTCATTCGGCAGGAAAATTTAAGATAGATATTCTTCAACAACCAATCGGGATTTATTTTCTTACAATAAATAGCTCAAATGGCGATTATCAAAAAACAATCAAACTGATTAAAGAAAAGTAAAAAGCGATTTATTCTTTGTCCAATGAAAATAATTGAGAGTTATCAACTCCCTTTTTTCCCGAATTAGGCGAAGGGTTATAGTCCTTTTTTATTTGTTCAAATTCGGCATAATCTTTAACTGTGTTTAGGGCACACATTACCCCAAAATCGCATTCCGCATCCGTTTTATCAACGGAGAAAATAAGCAATAGTTCCGCATCTTTTCCTGCCTTCTCAATTCTTAAACGATTGGATTGCAACTGAATTGTTTTAACGGTGCAGTTTACCCTTTTATCGTCTTTTGTAATGATTTCGAATTTATCACCAGTTTTCATCGCACCTCTTAATACTTTTACGTTCCCTGCATATTCGTTTTCTCCCTTTCCAAAATAAAGTTCTGCCAAACTAACAACAAGACCATTATTAGCAGCAGCAGCCTTTGGTTTCGCAGCAGTTTTTTTTTGAGCTGGCTTTGCTACTGGTTTTTGAGCGATTACAGCGGTGCTTAATAAACAAAGTGCTAAGAAGAATGGGAGTGAGGTTTTAAGTTTCATAATGTGTTTCATTAAAGATGAGATGACATAAAAATACGAAAGAAAAATCAAGATTTATTATTTATACTGTTTTTTATTGTGAACAAGGTTCACGAATCAATAGTCAATAATTTGCTCTTCCATATCAACAGGAATTTCACGATAATTATATTGTTGTCCGCGCAATTGTGGCTCAAATCCTGCTTCGCGTATTGCCTCTTGTATGGTTTTAGAAGTAAAGCGGTGTGGAGCACCTGCAGCAGAAACAACATTTTCCTCTATCATAATGCTACCAAAGTCGTTTGCGCCACCGTGTAAACAAGCCTGTGCAACTTGTTTTCCTACAGTAAGCCAACTTGCTTGAATGTTAATGATGTTGGGTAACATAATGCGACTAATGGCTATCATACGAATGTATTCTTCGCCACTAACAGTATTACTAATTCCTTTGTGTCGCTTTAACAAAGTACCATCGTCTTGAAACGGCCAAGGAATAAATGCCAAAAAGCCCTTCGCATCGGCAGGCTTTTCACTTTGCACTTCGCGCAACCAAACCAAGTGTTCGAATCGTTCTTCCAATGTTTCTATGTGTCCAAACATTATTGTTGCAGAAGTGGTAATGTTCAATTGATGGGCAGCACGCATTACATCCAACCACTCCTTCCCGCCACATTTACCTTTTGAAATTAATCTGCGAACACGGTCGTTTAAAATTTCTGCTCCTGCTCCAGGCAATGAATCCAAGCCCGCACCTTTTAGTGCTTTTAACACTTCGGTATGCGTGGATTTTTCTAATTTGGTTATGTGGGCAATTTCAGGCGGACCTAGTGAATGTAACTTTATTTGAGGATAAAGGCTTTTTAGTTGTTTAAAAGTTTCAACGTAAAATTTCAATCCTAATTCGGGGTGGTGCCCTCCTTGTAATAGTAATTGGTCGCCACCAAAACGAAGCGTTTCTTCAATTTTTCTTTTATACGTTTCTATGTCTGTGATGTAAGCGTCCTTGTGTCCGGGTATGCGATAAAAATTACAAAACTTACAGTTGGCAATACACACATTGGTTGTATTTACATTTCTATCTATCTGCCAAGTTACTTTACCATCGGGCTTTTGTTTTTTGCGCAATTCGTTTGCTACCCACATCAATTCGCTCGTGTCGGCATTTTTAAATAAAAACAAGCCTTCTTCTGCAAGAAGAAACTCAAAAGCCAATGCCCTTTCTAAAAGTTTGCTTACCGTCATTAATCTTGAAATCTTTTTCTACATTTACCGTTCTCAAAAGTACAAATAAAATGAACATATCTATTCACAAAGTCGCTGCGATTTCCAATAAGGAAAATGCTATTTACCTGTGTAACAAAAAAAACGCAACTTCGGTTTTGCCTTTTTCTGCTGCCGAAAAAACATATATAAAGCAAGAGATTGAGAAAAAAGAAAAAAAACTCATTGGCATAAACCGTTACACCCATAGAGTGTTTTTACAGCTGGTAGAAGAGAAAAAAGAAACGCACTTATTGTTAGAGTCTTGCAGAAAATCGGGTGCGGTTTTGTGTGCTATGCTGAATGAACTAAAAGAAACAAGTGTTACCATTGTTGACACCAATAATAATGGAGAAGAAACACTGGCATTGGCTGAAGGAATAGCCTTAGCCAATTACCAATTTTTGCATTACAAAATGCAAAAAACACGCAAACCAAATTCATTAAATAAAATAAATATACACAGCAACAAGGTAAATAATGGCGCAATAAACGAATTGCAAATTATGATTGCCGGTACAATTGCTGCACGCGATTTAGTGAATGAAACTCCCGCGGTGTTAACGGCTACAAAATTCTCTAAAGAGATGATAAGGTTGGGAAAAGAAGCGGGTTTTACTGTAGATGTATTTACTAAATCAAAAATAGAATCATTGAAAATGGGCGGTCTTTTGGCTGTTAATAAAGGAAGTGACGAGCCACCTACATTTAACGTATTAGAGTGGAAACCCAAAAATGCAAAAAACAAAAAGCCTTATATATTGGTAGGAAAAGGTGTTGTTTACGATACGGGTGGTTATAATATTAAAGTAGGCGTGGGAATGGAAACAATGAAGTGCGATATGGGAGGGGGCGCAGCAGTAACAGGGGCATTGTATGCGATTGCAAAGGCAAAATTAAATGTTCACGTAATAGGATTAATTCCGGCAACAGATAACCGCATTGACGGAAAGGCATATGTTGCGGGGGATATTATAACCATTTCAAACGGTAAAACGGTGGAGGTGTTAAATACGGATGCAGAGGGACGATTGATATTAGCAGACGCGCTTGTATATGCACAAAAATATAAGCCCGAATTGGTGATTGATTTGGCAACGCTTACTGGAGCTGCCGTTGCTGCCGTAGGGCCTTATGGCATCGTTGCAATGGGAACTGCAGACGAGAAAATAAAAAACAAATTAAAGGAAAGCGGCAACAATGTATATGAACGTTTAGCCGAAATGCCTTTTTGGGACGAATATGGTGAATTGATAAAGTCGGATATTGCAGAAATAAAAAATATTGGAGGAGCCTATGCCGGGGCGATTACTGCTGGAAAGTTTTTACAACATTTTGTTGATTATCCTTGGATGCATTTTGACATTGCAGGACCTGCTTTTCTTGGCGCAAAAGATAGTTACAGAGGAAAAGGGGGAACAGGTTACGGTGTACGTTTGTTGTTCGATTTTTTCAAAAAAATTTCTAATTAAAGATACACAATGAGAAAAATAACAGCAGTTTCTTTTAAGCAACTAATGGGATTGTTGTTTTTATTTTCTCAGACACTTACTGCGCAAACCAATGAAGGAAAATTTTCTGTGTTGGTTGCCGAGTATGAGGAAAATAGCAATATCAATCTCAACCAAGCTGTGGTGCGATACGATTTTGAAAAAGGCGAAATGGTTAGAAAGGAAAAATTAATTAGTGTATCAACCAAAAAAAGAGGGAGCAAGGAAGATTACGTCCGCTTTGATTTGGCAACAAACACGCTGTATAAAAACCGTTATGTTGTTGCAGGAAATGGACCCATTGTCGATATTCAAACAGGCAAGGTGGTAATGGAAGAAAAAGCACAACTTGTAAAGTGCGCAAACGACAGCATTGTTTTTTATACTAACGATATTTTTAAAGGGAAATATTACTCCTTTTATAATACGTTAACCAATACTTACCAAAAAATAGAAAACCTTTCTTATAAACCGCTTTTAGGTCAAGACATAGAAGTAGACTATTCCTCACCCCCTTTTAAAATATACTATTACCCCATAGGTGCAGAAAAAAAACTGCTGATAGACAATGCCGGTTTTGTTAAAAAAGATAAGCTTAAGATACCCACTTATTGGCTAGACAATGACAATTTTATTTATCCTAATTATTCAAATGAAAATGGGGAAAATATAGTTACCCTTTACAAGGTAAATGTGAAGAAAGGGAAAGAAAAAATTGCTTCTGCAAAAATAGATTTGCCGCTTGATTCTGCTGTTAATCCTTTGATATATAAAAATGCTGCGAACGAATTGGTATTTGCAAGTACACCAACAGCAAAATATGTTATAAGTTTGAAAGAAAAGAAAATGACTTGGCAGGAAAACGAAAACATCGGAAACGGCTTTACTATAAGCCTCAACGAGTACAGAACATTAGGAAGAAGTATCAAGTATCAAGGACAAGAAATTGGTAATTACTACTGTGATTACAATCGAACAAAAACAGCCAACAATATTATTGTTGTACCTTTTGAAATAGTATTTAAAAACGAAAAATACGCACAAGGAATTATTGTTTGGAACAAGGATTACAGAAAGTGGAAAAGTGTAGATAACCCTTCGGTATTAGGAGTAATAGGCATTATAGAAAAATAAAATTATGAGCGAACAGGAACGACCAATAATGGTAGGCATTACACAAGGCGATTTTAATGGCATTGGTACAGAAGTGATAATGAAAGCATTTATGGACCCTTTGATGCTGAAAGTTTGTACGCCTATTATTTATGGATCTTCAAAAGTTTTTTCTCATCATAAAAAGGAGCTGGGGATAACTGATTTTAATCTCTCTACAATCAAATATGCCGACCAGGCGAATGCTAAAAACATCAATATTATTAATTGTTGGGAAGAAGAGGTTAAGGTTGAAATAGGGACATCTACAGCTCTTGCTGGACAAATGGCATTCAAAGCGTTAGATGCCGCAAGCAACGATTTAAAATTGGGTAAAATAGACGCCATTGTTACTGCACCAATCAATAAACAAAACATACAATCGACAGATTTTAAATTTGCCGGCCATACTGAGTTTTTTGCGGAGCGATTTGCTGTAAGTAATTATTTGATGTTAATGGTAAGTGAAAATTTAAAGATAGGAACTGTTACCGGACACCTTCCATTAGGAAAGGCTTCGGGAGCAATTACCATTGATGAAATTGTGTCTAAGGCGCAAGTATTAAACCGGTCTTTAATAAAAGACTTTGGAATACGTAAACCCAAAATAGCAGTGTTGGGGATTAATCCACACGCGGGCGATAATGGCTTGTTGGGCGATGAAGAACAAAAAATAATTATTCCTGCAGTTAATCAACTAAAGGAGCGAGGAGTATTTGTAATGGGGCCCTATGCTGCTGATGGTTATTTTGGTTCGGGCACATACAAAAATTTTGATGCAACACTTGCTATGTATCACGACCAAGGCTTAATCCCATTTAAAACATTGTCTTTTGGCGAAGGGGTTAATTTTACAGCAGGTTTGCCAGTTGTTCGTACTTCACCCGATCACGGCACCGGATATGATATTGCCGGAAAAAACCAAGCTTCAGAATCGTCCATTAGACAAGCAATTTATCTTGCTGTTGATATTGTAAAACAGCGGAAACAATTAGAGTCATTAACATCAAACCCCTTGAAAATTTCTAACCAAAGACGAGAGCGGTAAATTACTCAACCAATAAATTACAGCCGCGAATATCGCTGTTGTCAAATCGCCCGAGTACTTCAAAAGTATTGTCGTCCAGTTTTTTTCCGAGGTCTTGCGTAGCAATAAAAGAGCAGGAGTGTATGTTTGCTAAATCGATAATGTTTAATCCGCCACTGTAATTGTTTTCTAAAATACTTAGTGGGTCGTTTACATCACGTATCACCACATTCATCCAAGGAGGCGTTGAAAACACCCCGTCTCCTTTTGAATATGCTTGCGACAACAACTCTGTCATTCCGTATTCAGAATGGATGTTTTCAACAGCAAAGGCTTTCTTTAATTGTGTATGCAATTCTTCGCGGGTAAGCTCTTTTCGTTTACCTTTCATTCCACCTGTTTCCATAACAATGGTGTTTTTAAGAGGCATTGAGTATTCTTCTGCAAAATCAAGCAATGCATAAGTTACGCCCAATAAAAGTGTTTTCTGATTTGTGTTTTGCAATTCATGAAGAACGCTTTTTAATTCCGCAAAATTTTCCTTGTAAAAACCGCTGTTTCGATGGTTACTTTCTTTAATAAGCTTATCTGCCATATATACCAAAGAGGAGCCACCTTTTTGCAAATAAGAAGGCAATAAGGCCACAATACAATAATCAGAAACGGGCCCATAAAAAAGTTCAAAGCAGGTTCTGAAACTTTTTTCATAGACACTTACATCTGCAACAAAATGTTTGCTTTCAACACTTCCTGTTGTTCCGCTGCTGGTAAATACAATGTCAGTTTTTTCTTCACAAAGCACCATAGAAGACTTAAAAAACTCAATAGGAAGAAAGGGTATATGCTCTGTTTTTGTTATACTTTTTGCAGTTATGCCGAGCAGTTCTAGGTATTTTTTATATATATTACACTTTTCACTTTGGTAAGCAAATGCTTTCAAAGCCTTTTCCTCAAAGTCTTTTTTTGATTGTAAGGAAAAAACATCTTGAAAAAAGGCAGGCAATGACATAGTTGCAAAATTGCATAAATTAAAGCAGTTTGAAATACAGGACAAGCATAAAATTTGATTTTTGCAGTTAAAAACACTATATTTGTTTGTTAACCGATGAAATATACAATGAGGTTTAAGGCGTCTTTTTGGCTTATTTTCTTTTTTGTTTGCAACAGCATTTTTGTTTTCGCTCAAAAAAATATTGTTGTGGAAAGCAAAGAATATAAGCAACTAAAAAAGGAAGGAAAACTTCCATTGATAGTGAACGGGGCTCTAAATAAAGATGTCCTTGTTCAGCAGAAGAAAAAAGAGTCGACCAGCATTGTTCAAAAAAAACCAAATCATCCACCCCAAACACTTTCAGGAAGTTGTAATTGTTATATTCCACCCGACAATACCTATTCATTGGCAATGCAACCTAATGATGACGACTCCTCACCGCTTATTCCAATACCGTTCAATTTTTGTCTTTATGGAACACAATACAATTCGCTTTATATAAACAATAATGGAAATGTCTCCTTTGGGTCACCTTATGGAACGTTTTCTGCAAATTCCTTTCCCGACCCAAGTTTTGTGATGGTGGCACCCTTTTGGGCAGATGTAATGACAGATGATGGAGTGGGAGGTTGGCTTGGAAAAGTTTGGTACAAAGTAACACCAACAGCAATTTTTGTGAACTGGGATTCGGTAGGTTATTTTAATGCTCACGGGGAAAAAAGAAATACATTTCAATTAATTTTAACAAATGGTGCTGATCCAATATTACCTCTTGGTACAAATGTTTCATTTTGCTACAAGGATATGCAATGGACTACCGGTGACGCATCGAATGGAGTACAAGGTTTTGGCGGCATTCCTGCCACAGTAGGTGCCAACAAAGGGGATGGTGTAAGCTCCATACAATTTGGAACTTTTGATCAAGCAGGAGCCGCGTTTGATGGACCTTTTAACTTGCCGGATGGAGTTGATTGGTTGGATTACAAACAATTTATTTTTGATGCTTGTGCAAATGGAAATACTCCGCCCATTGTGAGTGGTGTGGCTTTGTGCGATACCATAAAAATTTGTGAAGGCGATACATTTGTTCTTCCTGTCACTTTTCTTTCGCCCGAATTGGGTCAAGTTACCACAGCAAACGCAACAGCTCCTGGAGTAAATAATTTCTCAATTTTAAGTAATACCCCTGGTAATACTGCCGTTATTGTTGCACAAATTATTGCCGATGCAAGTAACTTTGGGTACAATACAATTACTTTCACAGGAACTGACAATGGCATTCCTGTGCAAACAACAACGGTTAATGTGGTAGTTCACATTGATACATTTGCCACTGTACTTCCTGCAATAATTGGCGCTGCCGGTGTTTGTCCCGGAGACAGTACCGTATTAAACTTAAACAGCAATTATACAACTTATGAATGGTTGCCGGGTGGACAAACAACACCTTCGGTTAAAGTTCCTGCAGGAACCTATACCGTAATTGTTTCTTTCAATGGATGTTCAAAAGTGGCAACACACACTGTTGTTCAGTATCCAAACGCTTCCCCTGAAATTATTGGATTGTTGCATACTTGCGATAACGATAGCGCAATACTAAGTGTCGACTCTACTTACGTTTCCTATTTATGGAACCCCGGAGGAATTACAAACCCTTCTATTCGTGCAGGTGCCGGCACATTTACTGTTACCGTAACAGATGCAAATGGCTGTAAGGGCACATCGGCACCCATAAACGTAACGCCAAGCCCAAAACCTTTGGCGGCATTCTCAATTACACCTGCCGATCAAAATTTCATCAACACCGTTACCTCTTTTATCGATCAATCAACAGTTGCAGCACCCGCGACTATTGTTGGTTGGAACTGGGATTTTGGAGATGCTATTGGAACGTCAGTTTTACAAAATCCAAGCTATACTTTTCTCACTCCCGGAAAGTATACCGTGAAATTAATTGTTGAAACACAAGACGGCTGTTTAGATACAATCACAAAGGAATATGAAATTTTACCGCAGATAATATTGCCCATAAATATATTTACACCCAACAACGATAAGGACAATAATTTTATGGCATTTAAAAATTTGCAATATTTCCCAAATAGCAGTTTGCGTGTTTATAATCGTTGGGGAAACAAGATATTTGAAAGTGCCGATTATAAAAATGATTGGGATGGAGGAAAAGCGCCCGATGGTGTATATTATTACATTCTACAAATTCCAAACAAAGAAACGATAACAGGCTTTGTAACCATATTGAGATAAAATGAGACGAATATTTAAAAACATATTTTTATCATTACCTATCATTGGCTTGATAGGGGTGAGCAGCTGTAAGAAGAAAGAGGAATTCCCAATTGAACCTGTAATAAAATATAGCAACTTTGTTATCACGGGCGATTCTGCAAAACTCTACTTTACTTTTACTGATGGTGATGGTGATATAGGCTTAGCAAAATCAGATACAGGCTTTGATTTTTTTATCAAATATTTTGAGTTGCAGAATGGAAACTGGAAGGAGATTGTTTTGCCCGCACCATTTAATTATAGAATGCCGGTAATCAATAAAAGTGGTAAAAAGAAAGCCCTTCAAGGAGAAGTAATTATTGATATAACGCCTACTTACTACAATCCCTTTTCCAATTTCGATACTTTGCGTTATGAGTTTTATATAAAAGACAAAGCCTTGCACGAAAGTAATCACGAAACAACACCCGATTACGCCATTATAGCACCGCAATAGCAGATATGAAGAAGGAGATTTTTCTTTTTTTGGTTTCGTTTGCCTTTTTGTTTTCCTGTTCAAGTAATCATTCGGTTGCCCCAATAGAACAAACAATTGAAAAGGCTCCAAGTCAAATAAGCCAGACCGAAAGCGTCAAGCCCATTAAAATGGAAGATTTGTCGGAAGGTGAAAATTTGGTTAGGTATCCGAATGGAGTAAAACAATATGAAGGCAATGTGTTAAATGGAAAACGTCAAGGTAAGTGGATGTATTGGTATAAAGACGGCTCAATATGGAGCGAATGTGAGTATAACGAGGGCAAGAAAAATGGTAAAACGGCAGTGTGGTTTGAGAACGGTAAAAAGCGCTATGAGGGCGAATATAAAAACGATGTAAAGTCTGGAAAATGGACTTACTGGGACGAAACGGGAAAGCTTGCTAAAGAGTTAACTTACTAAAGAAATGTCGAACTGTACAAGGTCTATGAACTCTTGTACTCTTTCATCTACTTGCTCTTGAGTTAATCCAATTAATTTTTCTGTTCCAAATTTTTCCACACAAAAGGAGGCCATTGCAGAACCAAAAATAATAGCCCTCTTCATGTTTTCGAAAGAGATATCTTCTGTTTGTGCAAGATAACCAATAAAACCACCGGCAAAAGTGTCGCCTGCGCCAGTTGGGTCAAAAACATCCTCTAGTGGTAATGCGGGAGCAAAAAACACTTGTTGTTTGTTAAACAACAAAGCTCCGTGTTCTCCTTTTTTAATAATGAGGTATTTAGGACCCATTTCCAATATTTTTTGAGCCGCTTTTACAAGAGAATACTCTCCAGAAAGTTGGCGAGCTTCTGCATCGTTTATTGCCAAAACATCAACCATAGCAATGGTTTTTTTAAGTTCGTCCATAGCCGAGTCCATCCAAAAATTCATTGTGTCCATTACAATAAGCTTTGGTCGTTTGCTCATTTGCTCAACTACTTGTCGTTGAATAGCGGGCATTAGGTTT
Organism: uncultured Bacteroidota bacterium; assembly: GCA_903840505.1. Classification (GTDB taxonomy): domain Bacteria; phylum Bacteroidota; class Bacteroidia; order UBA4408; family UBA4408; genus CAIMGI01. Next base: position 20,968 of record CAIMGI010000054.1, on the reverse strand, counting down.
CCTAACATTAAAAAATCGCAATTTTTTGCATCTTCGGGAACTATGGGGTTAAAATTCATCAGCACATTTAGTTCTGTTGCTAAAGTGTCGCGCGTGTTCATATCGTTGTGATACTTGCCACTCCAAAAGAAAGTTTTTTCTCCTTTTTTTATTTGTAAGCCCGAAGTGTTTATTTTGTGGTTTTTCAGCATGTCAATGGCTTCTTGTGGAAAGTCTTCGCCAACCACCGAAACCAGATTGATTTTATTTGTAAAATAACTGGCAGATAAGCCAATGTATGTGGCAGCTCCGCCAACAATTTTGTCTGTTTTTCCAAAAGGGGTTTCAATGGCATCAAAGGCTACTGTACCGACAACTAATAAGCTCATTTTGTCTGTTTTTTTAAAAATTTCGCACAAATATATTGTATATTTATTTGTTTTGTCTACTTTTGCCCTCCCAAAATAACATTCCTTCTTAGCTCAGCTGGTTAGAGCACATGACTGTTAATCATGGGGTCCTTGGTTCGAGCCCAAGAGAGGGAGCGAAAAGCCTTGCACATAGCAGGGCTTTTTATATTATATGCACTTTGTATATATTTTATACTCAGTTTCTGCCGATAAATATTACGTTGGAGAAACGAAAGATTTAAACGAGCGGTTATTTTTGCATCGTGCAAAAGCATTCGAGAAGTCCTCAACGAAAATAGCCGATGATTGGGAGGTTTATTGGACGTATGATTGTGGTTCTCTTTTGGTTGCAAGAAGAGTAGAAAAGCATATTAAACGGATGAAATCAAGAAAATACTACCAAGATTTGAAACAACATCCTGACATCATAAACAAACTTATCGCTAAGCTAATTTAGGGTCCTTGCCCCGATAGCTATCGGGGCGAGCCCAAGAGAGGGAGCAAAAAGCCTTGCATAGAGCAGGGCTTTTATGTTTTATGCACTTTGAATATATTTTATACTCAACATCTGCCGACAAATATTACGTTGGCGAAACCAAGGATTTAAGCCAAAGGTTATTTTTGCATCGTGTGAAAACGTTCAAAAAGTCCTCTACAAAAATTGCTGATGACTGGGAAATTTATTGGTCGTATGATTGTGGTTCTCTTTTGGTTGCAAGAAGGGTTGAAAAGCATATAAAACAGATGAAATCAAGAAAATACTACCAAGACCTAAAGCAGCATCCTGACATAATAAACAAGCTTATTGCGGGGTTAATTTAGGGTCCTTGCCCTGATGGCTATCGGGGCGAGCCCAAGAGAGGGAACGAAAAGCCTTGCATACAGCAGGGCTTTTTATATTACATGCACTTTGTATATATTTTATACTCAACCTGAGCCGACAAATATATTTCTATTGCCAAACTTAAAAATAGGCGGTTTTTTGTTTTGTTTTAAAACAATGCCTATATTTGTTGTTATAAACGTAAACTCTAATTTAAAAAAAATGAAAAAAATTTACTCACTTATTGGAATTATTTCCATAGGATCTGTTGTTTTTGCTCAAAACAACTTACCTCAACTTAAAGTAGGGGCAGAAAAAGCAGTATCTTCAAATAGATCGATTGTTTCTGCAGGCAAAGTAAATGCAGGTACAGACACTGTAGACTATCCAACTTTTTGGGGTGGTGGTCAACCAACTGTTTTTTCAAGCAATGGTGGTGGTTATGTATTTGGTGTTAACAGAATTGACTTTGGTGGTGGGGTTTTTGGATCAGAAGGGGCTTGTGCTCAAGGCTATAATTTAGATGCTATTGGTAGTGGTTATGGCGGATATACAAAATATAAAATTGAAGAAGTGTTGGTTTGGACAGCATACAAAGAGGTTCTTTCTCAAGGGCAACCGCTTACTGTAAAAATCCAAAAATTGGATGGAACTGTAACTTACGGAGCAAACACTATTATTTGCCCAGGTTCGGTATTAGGAACAGCAACTATTCCTTATGCAAGCGTTGATACAGGAACAAGTATTCCACAAGGTTTAAGCATTGCAGTATTTAACCCTTCTGTATTTGTTAGTTCTAAATATGCTTGTACTGTTGATTTTACTGCTTGGGCGAATGCCTCTGACACAATTGGCATAGTTTGCTCAGGCGTTGGTGGCGGTATTGATGCTACACTTGGTTTTCAGGCTTTTCCGATTGGACAAGGCGGAGCTCTAGAGTGGAGACAAACTGACCACGTTTGGCAAGGAGGAAGTTTTGATCAAAGATCAATTGCAATTTGGGCAGTTTTTGATGCAACAGCTGCTGGCATCGAAGGAAATGATTTCGCTTCTGGTTACAAGCTTAGCGCTAATCCAAATCCAACAAATGGTATGATAAAGATATCTTATGTTGCTCAATTAAATACGAAATCAACACTTGAAGTTGTTAATGCTTTAGGCGCAAAAGTATTTGTAAACACTATTTCTGCAAATGCAGGTACTGTTAACTCTTTTGATATTGACACAAAAGATCTTGCGGCAGGTGTTTATTACTATACAGTTAATTCTGACACTAACCGTTTAACTAAAAAGTTTACAGTTACTAAGTAATTTGTTTTACTATTTTAAAAAGCCCCTCCGATTGCTCGGGGGGGCTTTTTTTATGACCTTCCCCAACACATGTCCAAGATAAAAAGTGTGTTTTGGTAAATAATTATTAAGCATTGGATTACATTATGTTGTTATGATATGCTTAAAATAAAACCTTTGAAAAAGGGCGATTTGTTATCCTACTTTTAAATAATAGAAAGTTATATATTCAACTTGTGTGTGAAGCTTTATTAAATTAAAAACGATATCCGATAAGCAGCACATCATCAACCTGCTCATAACCCGCCTTCCAGCTTTCAAATTCATTAGCAAAGTATTTCTTCTGTTCGGCCATAGAGAGGCCTTGTGATTCAAGTAGCATTTCTTTAAACTTCTTGGTCATCAGCTTTTTCCCCCTGTTTCCTCCAAACTGATCGGCATAACCATCAGAGAAAATGTATACCGTATCACCAGGCAATAAGTTTAGCTGGTGTTCTGAAAATGTATAGTCAAAATCTGTAAATCCACCAATTGCGACCTTGTCGGCTTTAATTTCATCTACTTCAGAGCTGCCTTTTCTAATAACGTATAAAGGTCGATTTGCCCCAGAATAAGTAATGCTATTGTTTTCAATTTTAATAAAAGCAAGATCCATTCCGTCCTTTGCATTGCTTTGTGAATTTTGTTTGAGGGTTTTTTTAACAGCATTGTTTAAGTATGTTAGTATGGCTGCTGGAGAATTGTTTTTTTCATAGGCATCATTTAGTTTTTCGATTCCAATTACACTCATAAATGCCCCGGGAACACCGTGTCCGGTACAGTCTGCAGCAACAATACAAAAGTTTTTACAAGTTCCTTGCACCCAATAAAAATCACCGCTTACAATGTCTTTCGGTTTAAAAACAATAAAAGCCGACTGAAGCTCTTTTTCAATTTCAACAATATCGGGCAATAATGAATTTTGAATCCGTTGAGCATAGTTGATACTGTCGGTTATTTCTTGATTCTTATGCGAAAGGAGAACGCTTTGCTGTTCAATCTCCTCTTTTTGAATAACAATCTCTTTGGTTCTTTCGGTTATTGTTGCTTCCAATAAACGGTTTTGTTCGCGCAACACATTTTCGCGTATTCTAATGAACGCAAATATTATAACAACCAACAGGGCGACCGCAAGCAATATAAACCACCAGGTTGACCAAAAAAGGGGTAAAATTTCAAATTCAATTATGCTTGTCTCCGGACTCACCCCCTCCGTGCACAAACCCTTTAACAACAATCGGTATTTGCCCCAAGGTAGTTTATTGTATTTTATAGTAATAGTGCCATTTTCAGAAAAAGCATTTGATTTAATAATCGTCCAGTTCGCATCACTCCCTTCCAGCTTATACTCTAAGCGGTGTTGCGCCACATTGCTGTAGCCAATTAAACCAACAGCCAATTCAATAGAGTTCAAATTGTACTTTAATGTTGTGGGAATCGAAGAAGCGCTCTTGTTGTTTATTTTAATGGAGTCAATAATTATTTTTGGAGAAAAAAAGTTGAAGGAAAGTTTTGGAATGGTAAGAACAGAAAGGCCACCCACAGTTCCTAAAAATAACTGCCCGAATTTAGATAAGTAATTAGCGTTTATATTACTCTCAATTCCTTCAAAGCCGTTTAAATTATTATACAAATAAGAGTTATTTACAAGGTGATTTTTTAGGGAGAGCAAACTTAATCCCCTGTCGGTAGCCGCTGCCAATAAGGTGTCATTACAAAATGTAAGAGAGTAAATGTTTTCAGAACTGAGTCCTGCATTGTATAATTTCTTGAATTTTTTTATTTCTCCAATCGGTGCATCAGAAACATAAATACCATCACCAAAAGTCCCTAAATAAATCCACCCGTTTTTATCAATGCAGAAGGTTATTAAGCGCTTTTCCAATAGACCTTCTGCTTCATCAAATGATTTTATGGTAGACCCGCGAATAATTACTAAGCCGGCATTTGTTGCGGCAATGATGTCATCTTTATATTGCTCTATTTTATATACTTCGTTGTTTGCTAAACCATTGCTTTCCGATAAATTAAAAAAATGCGCTCCATTTTTATAAACAGAAATTCCTCCGCCTGTGCCAACCCACAATGAATTATCAATGCTTGAATGCGTGATGCAAGAAACCGTATTTTGCGCAAGCCCTTCGTTTTCTGTTATTTGTTTTACTTCGCCTTGTGCGCCAATAATATAAAGCCCCTTTTCTTTTGTTCCTAAGTATATGTTTTGATTTGCGTCTTTATAGATGCACGAAATGGCAATGTCGTTGAATTTTTGAATTTTCAAAACTATAACCACCTTTACTTGTTAATTCAAAAACGCCATCACTAGAGCCCGCCCAGTATTTATTGTCGGAAATTTTGGTAATGCAACTTATGCCCGAGGAGGTAATAATTTGACTTTTGTCGAAACTCAAAAAGGAAAATCCGGCAAATTTCACCAACCCCGAGCCGCTGGTTGCTAACCAAAGATTGTCTTGATTATCGGGGTATACTTTATAAATTTGGTTTGAGGGCAGTCCATTTTCTTTATTGAAATGGACAAGTGGTTCAAATGTTTTTTTGTCGAGTAAAAACACTCCGTTTTCTTGACTGGCAATATACAGTTGGTTTTGATACATATTTGCTGACCAAATACTGTTTCCCGAAAGATAGAAAGGAGGGTTTTGTAAAAAGTCTTTTTTATCAATGTCTTTTGTGTTAAATACAAAAAAACCAGAGAACCTTGTTCCACATAAGATGTTATTGTTGCCCAAATTAAACAAGCTTACGCAGGCAACATCCGAAAGTAGACCATCGTTATATGAAGAAATTTCTTTGTTCGGTTTAAGGCAGTTTATTCCACCATTAACGGTGGTAATCCAAACATTTTCATCCTCATCTACTAAAAAATCTAAAATAAATTTATTGCTGAGGTTAGAGTTTTGAGGAGAATATTGTTTTGGTTTTTTTGAATCAAGGTCTACCTCAAAAAACCCTTGTTCCGTTGTTCCTACATATAATTTGTTCTTATGTGCTTTTAAGCTCATCACATAGATAGAGACTTTTTCATTTAGTAATTTTAATTCTTTGAATTTGTCGTTTTCGAAATAATAAAGACCATTGTTTGTTGCAAGCCAAAGCGTGTTATTTTTGTCTTCTACCACTTTTCTAACAACGTTCCCTGCAAGTCCGTCTTTCTTGTTATAGGTTTTAAAAAAGTGGCCATTGTATTGCGTTACACCACCCCCATCTGTTCCCAGCCACAGATAACCGTTATGGTCTTGAAATATATCAAACACGGTGCTTTGAGGCAAACCGTTTTCAACATTGTACTTGTAGAAACTGAATTTTTGGGCAGAACAAAAAGCATAGCTTAAAAGAAAAGCGAGACCAATAAAAAGGGGCTTGTTGATTTTACGCATCAAGCAAATACAAAAAATTATTTCTTAATAAAAATATACTGCCCGCCTTCATCACCAGAGTTCTTTATAGGATTAAAGTTGGGAGACTGGTCGGAATTGTTTACAACCGGAATCTTAATTTTATTAAACAACTGTCCTGCATCAAAATACTTCGCGTCATTGGTTTTTAAAGCTTGTAACAAATAATAAGCAAATACAGAATGGCCATTTTTTCCGCCATCCATTACTGGCTCAATGCCACCTGAAGAGATTGCTTGACGTGACTTAACATTGTAGATGTTAAAATAATATTTTTCGGTATTGTCGAAAGGAATAGATGTTGTATACCCTCTAAAAATATCACCACTAAAGCATGCATCGGAAACCAAGAGTGTGTGTTTAGAATTAATTCCCGACAAAAAAGTTTGTATGTCGTTATTTGAAACAAATTGAGAAACAGAATTTGATTTTGAATCGGCAGGAACCCAATAGCCTTTGTTCAATTCTTTTTTAAAATCACCGTGACCGGAGTAGTAAATAAAAACGTTATCGTTTTCTTTCACATCATACTTTACACGTAAGGTAAGTGTATCGTTAAGTTTTGTTTTGGAGGAATTTATGGGCGTAACAACTTCGATAACAACTGTTGTTCCTTGAGCTAAATTAACATTTCCAGCAGTTGTTTCCAATGCGATAAAACAAAGTGCAAAAAAGCAAGAAAAAATGCATTCTTGGTTAAGTAAACAAAAATCGATTTATTTGTTCTATTCATAAAAGCAAATGTAATGTAAAACTCTTATATACAAAAGGAATTAGTACAGATTATCTTTGTTTTACTTAGACCAAAGGCCAAAAGTGCACGCTGTTTTTTGACTGAAAGAGAGCAAGGGTTAATCTAAATTATTGGCAACCCCGAGAAGAGCTAAATATTTAACTAAAGGATATTGAATTTCTGAAATGCTTTGTCCGTTGTATATACTGTCGAATTGATTACTTTTGTTTATTGCTTTGTCATAAATAATTAAAAATGAAGCGTTTTCTAATACTTATTGTTATTTTCTCTTACCAAAACAGTAAATCTCAAACAGTAGATTTGTTAAATAGCCCTTTGGCCAAAAGTGTATTTTTGGATTATAAATATGAACCACCAGAAAAGCGAAAGGTACTTTCATTTAAGAGTAAAAGACTTATAGCGAAGTTTAATCCATTGAATTATATAGCTGCCGGTGCACTTTTTGTTTATCAAAGAGTTTTCTCAGAGCAAATACAAGCAAGTTGTATATATGAAATTAGTTGTTCAAATTACACCAAACTGAGTGTTCAGGAATATGGTATCAAGGGTTTTCTTTCAGGGATAAACCAGCTGAACTGTTGCTTTACCGATGTAATATATGACTATCCAGATTATATGATTTCGTCTGAATCAAAAGTCAGAAATTACCTTGCGAAATAAGAAAGTGAGGCTAAAAATTAGAACTTTCGGATTAGGAAATTGTATTGAAACGATTAAATCTGGGAAATGGAGGCTCTTTTACTTTATTTTCCTTTTCTTTTTTGAACCCGCGGCAGGACAAGTTAATTATTCTTTTGTAAAACACTTAAGCGAAGTTAAGTTAAGTAAAGAGCATTTTACCTACATTTCACAACAGTCAGGTAAATGCCCAGAAGACTCGATAAACTATCTCAAAGCAAAATATTATTTACAGTATGTAAACGATTCGCTTTTTTTACATTTTTATTTCAAAAGTAAGAGTTTGTTTATAAGCGATAGCAATGCTTTTGTTGCGGCCAATATTCATTTTTTAACCCGTGATACAGCACTACAGAAAGTATGGTATAACTCTGTTCCTACTAGTACAGGAAGTAAAAAGGTTGAGCAAATTAACACGTGTTATTCTGCAAGTGTTTATCCTACAAAAACGGATGGAAGTATTTTGCCTATTGCCTTACAGTCGGATTTTGCTCGGTACAAAAGGAGTCAGTCAAAAAAGCCCTGGGCAGCAGCAGCATTGTCTGCAGCTGTTCCCGGATTAGGAAAAATGTATGCCGGGCGAAAAAGGTCATTTTACTTTACATTTTTTAGCCAACTCACATATGGTGTCCAAAGCTACGAAAGCATTAAAAAATTAGGAGTTTCTCACCCCTTTAGCATCTTTTCACTTAGTTTATTTGGCGTGTTTTATGCAGCAAACATATATGGCAGTTATCAAGATGTAAGGAAAGTTAAAAAAGAAACAAAAACTCAATTTTTAATAAATGCTCAAAAATATTATCATTTTAATTTCGGCACTCCTTTGTACTGAAAAAGTATTTTCTCAAAACGAATTTTCACAACATCTTTTGATGCTGGAGGAGAAGGCCTTTTTGTGCACAAGCGATACCTTAAGGAATGATTTTTACCTTCAGAAATTCGACCTGTATGTTCAACATAACAAGCCCACTAATGAGGCTATGCTGGAGGCAAGGCGAATTGATTATCATTTGTTCAGAGACACTGCATCGATGATTCGTTTTTTATGGAATGCCAGTGTAACTTCGCAACTTACCAATAGTGTTAATCCGGCAGCACATTACTATTCTTCTTATCAGGAAATTAATCCTGACAGCTCTGTTGAAGCATATTTGCTTGGGTCGCTTATTTATATGGATTTTGATTCTGCAGTCGCAAGGAGTTTTGTTAATCGCTTAGTGATAAAGGACAAGAGCTTTGCCTGTGTTTCTTGTTTGCAAGAGGTGGCTAATTACAGCAGAAAGCATAAAGGATTATATCTTATTTCATCTGCACTTGTTCCGGGTTTGGGCAGTGCTTTAAATGGAAATGTTCTAAAGGGGACCACTTCTTTGCTGATAAATAGTCTGGCTGTTTATGCTGTATATGTCCTTATACAAAGCAATTTGTATTTCAATGCTTTCTTTTGGGGAGGAGCCTTTTTAACAAAGTTCTATATTGGAAACATAAAACTTACAGGTAGTTTGTTTGATCAGAAGGAAGAGCGCAAAAAAAATAAGCTCGCAACTAATTGCGAGCTTATGCTTAGTGGAGTGCTAAAGCAGCACCCCATTTTTTATCGATAATTATTTTACTACTTCAATGTGACCTAGGTATCCGCTACCCTTTTTTAAATTGGGGCTTAAGAAAGCATAATACCAGGCACAAGGACAAACTATTCCCAAAGCGCAATATGCTAAGGTTAGAGATCTGTAGCCCATACGAGTGTCTTTGGTATAAAATTGGTTATCCAGCACTTGAATTTCTTTAGCTGAAATGTTTTTTTTATCTTTCTTTTTAGCGTTTACGGTATTTACCTTGTATTCATTTTTATTGAATTTACCGCTTGCATAATCAAATACTGCATATTCAAATTTGTCAGACTTTTGTTTCCTTGATTTGGAAGACCGCATATTCTTCTTCTCAGCATTCATCATATAATCGGAACCGTACGCCACAAAAAATTTGCCATCTTTATTAATCACTTTCAAATCAGGGGTGTGCCACACAGAATAGGAGCCACTGCTATAAGTAATTTTGCGGTCAAGATTAGACGCCCACACAATTTCTCCCAGATTGTTTATTTTAAAAGCTGTTACATTGCTTTTTTCACAATAATAAGTTGTGTGGCAATTTCCTTTGCCATCGCAATAGGTACGAGAGAAATTGCGTTCAATAGTGCAAAATAGCACCAAATTGTCTTTGTCGAGCGATTGAACATCCTCTACTATATAGTCAGACGCCAAGGACTCTTCCTCAGAATCCTTTTTCTTTTTGGAATTAAAAATAGACCTATCTTTTCGATCACCTTTATCCCTATCCCTTGCAAACAAGTCATTTAATTGAGCCTTGGTAAAATAGGCAAAATTCATATCGCCTCTTAACTCAAATGTTTTTGGGTCTAACACTGCATACAATACACCGTGTGTATCATCTCCTCGCGGGTCTTTGAGCAAGTCACAGAAAAATCCGAATAGCTTGATCGAGTTTTCAGTAACAATATAATGGAATCCTTTTACATTTTTATTGTCAAATTTAATGGAGTAAGATTGAAGGTTGCCCGAAGCAAGATCAACTACCGAATAAATAGGGAATTGACTAGATTCTCCTTTTTTTAGTGTCTTCCTTTCCTCCTTATCCATTTGCACATATGTTGTGATATGGAGGTTCCCGTCATCCCCTAATTTATAATTTGAGGTAAGCCCGGATGATTTTCCACTTACAGTTACTGGCAAAGTAACCTGATTGGCTGATGCAAAAGTGAAATCGCTGTTTAGTACCTTGTATTCAAATACAACTCCTTTTCCGGCCATTGCCGACTTTTCCCCCCCAATTACAATTTGCCCATTCGCAACTTTTGGGTTTCCCATTACAAATATATCAGCCTTTTTGGTGTCTTTTTTACTGGAACTCATTTCATATACCTTCTTCAATGATTTGTCGGGCGATAATTTCGAATCAAAACTTTGAACATATAATTCCTGTTTTGTTTTAGTCTCCTTGCCACTTTTCGAAACCACTTCTTTTATCCAAAAAAGGTAAATAATATCATTAAGAACAACTGTTTTGTAATACTTTAATCCTGCATATTTTGCTTTGTTTGCTTTATTCTTTTTTACATCCAATACCGCCACTTCACCCTCTTTCTCCATAGTTGCTTTGTCAAAAGCAACAAGTTTTAGTTTTTTTACGCTTTTTGTTTTTTTATTTAACCTGCTGTTGGTCATAGACAAATCGGCAAATTTTCCATATATATTTTCACGATTACTGCCAACAAATCCATCAAAGAATCCGTCTTTTCTGTTTTCGTATAACTGTTTCTCAGTCCAACTTACATCGAGTTCTTGTGCAATGATAAATGTATTGGAAAGACCAATAAATGCAAGAAGTATAAAAATTGTTTTTTTCATTTTTGATTTTTTATAAGACACGAAAGTAGGGGTTTATTTTTAATAATACTCTTCAATAATAAAAGCAGCCGTCAATCCAACTGTCAATACAATTCCTACCACAAGGTATGTTACTATTGCCGATCCGCAAGGATTATCAGAAAGACGATTTCGTTCTCGTGGTTCGGAAGTTGTTGCTGGCTTCTCTCCCGAATTAAAAATAGAAGTTTTGTCGGGAACGTAGGTCTTGTCAAATTCATTTGGCATACCAGGTGTTGCGTCTTGTGCGAATACGCTCTTGCCAACGAGCAATAATAAAAATAAAAACAGCGTATTGAAAGTAAGTTTCATAATTTATTTTTTATAGTTTAATATTAAATAATCTAAAAACCAAAACCAAAAGAGTATCCAAGTAAAACAGAAGGAATTAAAACACTTTCACGTCCATATTTACTCTCCTCTACTTGTATTGTCAAATCCTGGCGGGTTTTCGTTGGATCCGATATAGTTTTTAATCCTGTTTGAAATTGATTATAGCTTGTTTTTTTTCCACCAATGCCAATAAAAAAGTCGTGCGTTGTTTTAATTTTTCCGGATGTAACAAATTGGGTTCCATAAATCAAATTTATGGAAGTGTTGCGTATGCTTACATCTGTGCGATTACCAATTAATCCGGAAGTATTATTGCTATTACCATAGTTATAATTGCTATATATTTCATTATAATTTATTGAGCTAGCATTCATCTTAAGTGTATAAAAGCTTTGTTGAGCATTTATTTCGAAATAAGGGTTCCAACTACCCCCAAAAAAACTATCCCAGTGAACTCGCACAGATACAGAGGAATAAAGTCTTGGTGCTTGAAATATACCTTCTTGCATAATTCTAGTAATACTAACAGTTGAGGTTGGTTCCGAAAAAAACTCGCCTGCAAAACCTACATCGTAAGCAATTGACTGTATTTTGTCAATTTCATAACAAACCCCAAGTCCTCCTTTTATACTGTATTGGTCGCCAAAAAAACGTTCGTAAAAAAGCGCTAAAACACTCCTTGATAGTAAGGTTGGGTTAAAGCTTATATTATTTTTAATATCAATGGGAGAGCTATCATCATTGCCGGAAGAATTGGTTTTAGCATCTGAATTAAAAATCGAGTTTTTGTCTGGTACATACATTTTATCAAGCTCATTCGCTTGCCCTAAATCCTCTTGAGCCAGACTTAATTTCATTGAACACACCAAAAGTGCAACAAGGGAAAACGAGAAAAATTTTATTGTTGTTGAATTCATTTTATATGCCTGCTGCTCTTTTATTTTATTTTAATAAGTACCACATATTCCGACAATACTTTTACCTTTTCCTCAGTTGTTGACAAACCAATGCTTTGATCGTTTGGAAACAAGGGGCTATCAGGCAATAATTCAATTAAATTTTTAATGTAATTAAGTTTAATAGCATAGGAAACATTGTCGGCACCCATAATTTTAGAATTGATAACACCAATGAATTCACCTTTGTCGTTGAAAATTGGTCCTCCGCTATTTCCTGGTTGAACAGGGATTGAAGTCTGATAACTATTTATTGCACCATTGTAGCCGGTTTTTGAACTAATTTTGCCATCTGTAAATTTTGCCCCTTTTCCCATTCCCGAAAGCGCAAAGGGGTATCCAATAGTAAATACGCTTGCACCAACATCTGCTGCACCACTTTCTTTGAAAGCATATCGAATAGGGTCTATTGGCACGAAAGTCTCATCCTTAATCTTAATAACCGCTATATCATTGTCAATATCCTTTTGAACCACCACGGCATTATATGATTTTACTACCCCTTTATAGTTCATTTCAATTGTTATTTTGTTTGAATTGTCAATCACGTGATTGTTGGTAATAATATAGCCACTGGTAGAGAACATTAATCCCGACCCTGTAGATTTAACATCTCTATCCGCATTGCTGGATGCAATTGCCCCCGTTGACTTAAAGTCAATTTCTTTGTAAATCATTTTATCAATGGAAAAGGTTGATTTTCCGCTCACCGCAAAACCAATGTTGCTTCCAAAATTTCTAGTCCTATCGGTTTTAAATTGTATAGACCCGTTTATGGAATATACATTTTTTTCACCATTGCTTAGTATTTTTATGTTGTTGTCTTGATCCTTTTTAATGTCCGAAGAAAACATTCCTTCCGTTTTCATAGAGCTTACCCCTTCGTATACAAACCCTATATAGAACGAATTTGTTGTTATTAAAAAGAAATTATAATTCTGCCAGTCCTTGAACCCAAATATTAAACCGGCCTTTTCTCCGTTCTTTAATTTACTTATGTTGACGATAGCCTCTAATGCAAATTCTTGAGAGCTAGATGGAAGGCTAATATATCGTGAAACTCCATCTTTTGTAAATGAAGTTAATGTAAAGTTGCCATTTGTAATAGAAGCTGAATTTTTATCGCTCGTGTACAAATCCCAATCATTGGAGTTATTATTAAAGTCTTCTTCGAAGATTTTGCTTACTTGCCCATCTTCATCATATTCCTTATAACTGTTATTTGCAAGTTTTCCTTTAATGTACTCAATCTCCTTCCAAATTTTTCCGCTTTCATAATAATAAATACTTGTTCCGTGCTCAATTCCATCATTGTTGTAGGTGCGTTCCGATTTTTTTTTACCATTTTTATGATACCAAGTGCAGGTCCCATTGTACACATTTGCCCCTTCATCAGAATCGCTGGCATTTTTAATTATTCCTTCGAAAAAAAGCCCCTCACCATTTACGTAATGGGAAATATAGGTATCCGGCTTATCACCTTTTTGACGATAGTAATATGCAACCGACTCATCTGATACTTTTCCCGCCTTGTCAAAATATATTTTCGCCCCGCCATTTTGAGCGAAAGCAATATTCATAACAATAATCACAAGAGTAGATAAAACTGTAATTTTTTTAAACATAGATTCGGGTTTTATTATAAGGAAAAGACAAGAGGAATGACTTATTCTTTCTGTTTTGCAATAATAGTAATTATTTCGTTGAACAACAATTTTCTTTTTTGTTTTACACGCTCATTAGCAATAATTCCAGCCTTGGTATATCCCCCTTTATAATAGCGCTGAAACCAAGGCAGAACAGAAAAGTAAGCATCTACGGGAGAAATGGTAATAAATGAATAAGTAAATAGGCCAACAAAGAGTGCATTTATAATCAACGAATTAAACCCGTTTTTTATATCGCCTGCGTAAAATTGTCCTAGCCCTGGCAAACACATACTTAATATACGGGCAGTTTTGGGCTTTATCCTGCTTACTTTTTTGTTTTTAATAAACACGGCTTTTATTTGTTCGGCTTCTGTGATGCTGTTATTGGGCAATGCCGCTAAAAAACTTTTTTCTGAAAGGGCAAATTCGTTGTTCCCAAAATAAGCAATGCCCGAGTAAAAGTTTTTTTTTCGATTAAAATAAATGCTCGGCATTGAATCGGACAAACTGTACAGCTCCGAAAGCGCATATTGGTACTTTTCTTGAAGTAATAATGCACTGGTTTTTTTAAATATGAGTTCTGTTTTTATACTGTCGTTACTTTCGCTATTATATCCCAATTCATAACTATATGCAGCTTGGTCGTATTTTGAAGCATTGAAGTAACAGTCGCCAAGTTGTTGGTATAAAAAAGCTCGTTTGCTACCTTGTTCAAAATAAAGTGAACGTAAATAAAAAGCGGTTGCTGCATCGTAATTTTTTAGCTGTAGTTGCTCCATTCCCATAGCAATGGTTTGCTCTTGCGTTTGAGCAACAGCAGTAGAAAAAAAGATAAGACTAAAGAGACTGAATAAATTCTGTTTCAACTTTATTGTATATTTTATCACGTAAGCGATGGTTGTATTTTTTTACTGCTTTGTATGCTCCGTAAATATTGCCACTATAAAACCCCAGGGCAACGCCTCCAAACACCCAACCGTAGGCACTGTTAATTCCGTGCTTTGAGAATCCTCGGTAAGTATTGAAAGCGGACGAACCAACAATGATAAATCCAATAAGGGCATCTTTGTAATCTTTGGTGTACACTTTTCCCAATCCGGGAATAATGGCTGAGAGCGACATTGCTATTGCCGGTTTTTTATAACGCGCATTGGTTTCTTCCTCTGTTAATTTTTTATAAGCAACAGCTTGTTGCCAATTGTTATCCGGGTATGTCTTTTGTAAACTATCATATGTCAAAAGGCTTTTTGTTGCCCCTTTCCAATCGAATTGTAATAATTGTGCCGAGCTAATAAAATGTATTTTTTGAATGGCGGATAGCGTGTTGTTTTTTGAACAATAGTTTTTTGCTTGTTCGTATTCTTTGTTCAATATTAAAGCAGTGGTATATTCCTTTGCAATGTTTTGTGGTGCAGAAAATATTTCAGGGAATAATTGTGTTGACCTGTCTAAACATTTTGAATAATACCCTGCTTTGCGGTAGTTTGTGATAATATTTAACTTCAAGCTATCGCTGTTCGGATGCATAAAAAGCAATCGCTCGTATTCTTGTATAGAGAAATCAAACTGTCTCGATTTTTCAAGATATTCGGCAAATTCTAAGGAGTGTTTGTAGTCGTATATGTTTTGGGCAATAAGCTGTGTTGTGCTGAATACTATGAACGCGATTACAAAAACTTTTTTTTTCATTTACTCAACAAGATCAATTAGTAAATGTTTTTTTTCGTCAACAACATATTTTTCGGGACTAAGACCATTGCACCTGGCAAGCCTGTCGAAGGTGATTACCATCCCCACCAACACCCCGTGTTTTTTTACAGCGGCTATTCCATATTCGGAACAAGAAGGCGTAAAACTGCAGGACTGTCCGTCTTGTGACGAGATAAACGTTTTATAAAACAGAAAAAGTCCTGAAAAAAAATATTGAACTTCGTTGCTGTTGTTTTTTGCCGACAAATAAGTTTTGTTTGTTTCCTCGCAGGTAAAAGCCTTGTGCATCAACTCAACTTCACTTTTGTTTTGTGCAAAACAGTATACAACATTACTTAGGCAAAGCGAAATTATAAATATTGTCGTCTTTGATATCATCTACTACAATGTTTTTATACGTTGTGATTCCATAACTTTCTTTCCCGCTTGCATTATAGCTTATTTGCGTTATTTCGGAGGGGAAGTCCATTCCGTTTACATTTACAAAGTTCTTAAAAAACTGCTTCATAACTATTTTATTTTTGTTGTCGAAAACAACAACCCCATACAACTTTTTGTTTTTTGTAGAGAGTATTATTTTGCCTAGCTTTTCTTTTGCTTTCCCATCTGCTTGCCAAGTAGTAATTACCAGGTCTTTTTCTTTCTCTGTTTTTACTAATTTGTACACACTTCCGTCCAATCCAAAAGTACTTAGGTTGCCAATTAATGCTAGGTGGAAAATGGAATATTTATACGTAAAAAACGTGCTGTTTTTACTTATTATTTTATTGTCTATAATACTATATAAAACAGTGTCAATAAGTACATCGGTTTCCTTTTTTGGGAAAGTGTTGATGTAAATAATTTTTTGTGCATTTTTATCGTAATAAACCTTTCCCATAATCAAGGTGCTTTCTCCATTCGCTTTTTTTTGTTTAATAGAAAAGTCAGCCTTTATACGAAAAAACTGTTGAGAAAAGCTAGTGTTTGCTAGGCATATAATAAGTAAAATAGTGCTAAATAATCGCATACAGCTTTGTAAAAAAGAAAAGCCTAAACATTGTTTAGGCTTAACGGGATAAAATATTAAAATTAAATTCCTCGATAATGATAATAACTAGGGCCACCAATAATAACAGCAAGAACAAAACCAATAATAACAGATATAAGATATTCTTCTTCTTTGTCACCGACAAAATAAATAATGAAACCTACCGGAAAGCAACAGAAGCCCCACAAAAAGCCAAACCATTCCATATCATCAAAGCTAAACATTGGTGAAAAAGGTCGGCTAGGCATTGATTTAAGCGAAAATTGCTGAACTAAATTTACATTTTGCATCAAGTCGCTTAAGGTAATGCCTTGGTGTAATTCAACGTAACTCTCTAAGTTGTTAAGGTCTGTCATTTCTAATTGAACTTCGCTTTCGTTCAATTCAAACAAGGAAGCTGTTGATGCATTTGCTTTACCAATAAACACCAAAGCACAAAAACTAAATAAATAAAGAATTTTTTTCATAGAATTTTTTTTAAAAGGTTTCTATCTGCTTAACAATTATACTATAATCTTGCCGAAGATACAAAAGGGCCTGCTTTATTTTAAATTATGCCTGCACCATATAAATACGATATTGTAAAAATACTAAAAAGAAAAGTCCCACCAATTGCCGACCCTGCTAAACAGCCTTTTACTGTTTCACGCACTGTCTGCTTATCATCGCAATATAAATATACAACAAGAATGGCCACTGGTCCTAAAAAAAAGCAATACCCTAAGCCAGTTCCAACACACCCTGCAACAAAGCCTGTATAAAAAGCGTTTTTATCCGACATTATTTTGTTTGATTTTTTAACATAACTATCTGAAGAGTCCATTGGGCTCGTCCCATTATAAATATTTAGGGCATCTTCGGTATTCCCATTGTTAACCAACTGTTCTAGTTTAGTCAAATCTTCCATTTCACTAGCAATGCTTGTTTCATTAAAAGAAAACAGCAGTTCGTACTCAGTTGCCTGAACAGATAGTGATAAAAAAAACAACAAAAAAGAAAAGAGAAATAATTTCATTTTTTACAATGTTAAAGATTATCAAAGTTAAAAAATAATTCCTATAATTGTACAAATAAAAATACACTATAAAATGAAAAAGTTACTTTTATTAAGCGCGTTTCTGGGTTGTTTAGCAACCGCTAGCTTTGCTAGTAATGCTAAGTATATTGTTGACGAAACAATAGTAGACAATTTATTTGCACAGTCAAGTGACGTGTCAATGGCTGCTGCAGGAATGAGCGTTTTTGAATTAATGGCTCCAACTTCTGTTACAAACCTTTCAGCTGATGAGGTGACAAGAAAGGGGTTCATTGTTAGAACAATTTTTTGTGGATGGCTTGCTATGCACAGAACCTATTTGGGAACAGAAGGTATGTTTTGGAAGTATTTCTGCACAGTAGGGGTGATTCCATGTGGGGACCTTATTTACACACTATGGAAAAAGGAAAATTTCGATAATTTTCAAGGTAGTGATAAATGGGTTGTTTGGTATAATAAATAAAATTGTTCGATGAAATAAGAAACCCTGCTTTTTAATTAAAGCAGGGTTTCTTATTTTTGTACCAATTTAACTCATTTATGAAAAAAATAGGGATTATCTTAATTGTTATGTTTGCTCTTTTATGTAATAATAATTGCAAGGCAAATTCATATTCACCGGACGACTCTGCGGTGGAGTCACTTTTTAACAAAGCATCAGATATAAGCAGTAGCCCGTTTATGGATTATACAAGCATTGCTTTGTTTGGAAAAAAGGAAGTACACGAAGGTGCAGAAGACAAACAAATGGTTGCAGGAATTGTTGCAGTAGCACAATTTGTAACGGTAATAGGGTGGTTTATTCCTATTCACCGTTTGTATTTAGGTGTAGGCGATGCTATGGAAAAAATTTTGATTGGCTATATTTGTACCGGAAGCGGTTGCGGCATGATATTGTTGGTTGATGCAATATCCTTATTAATGGATAGCGAGGGAACAAAATACATTGGAAATCCCAAGTTTTTAATGTGGAATGATCAATAAGCATATCAGCACATTCAATCTTTTTTATATCTTTGCTTAAACAAGCTAATCAAGAACTATGGCAAGCGTTAATAAAGTTATTCTGGTAGGTAATTTAGGAAAGGACCCTGAAGTAAGACATTTAGAGGGGGGCTCAACAGTGTGTAATTTCCCTTTGGCAACTTCTGAAAACTATAAAGACAAAAGCGGGAATCGTGTTGAACAAACAGAGTGGCACAATATTGTTTTATGGAGAGCGCAGGCGGAATTCGCAGAAAAATATTTGAAAAAAGGAACTACTATTTTTGTTGAGGGGAAGTTGAGAACACGCTCTTGGGAAGATAAAGACAAAAACAAAAGATACACAACAGAAATTATTGGCGATAACATTTCGATACTTAGTCAGCGCAGAGAGGATAATAATCAAGCCTCAGCAATTGACAATACCGCAACTACAGGTAACAATGCCACAGCGGATGATTTGCCTTTTTAGAATGAAACGACAAGTATTGTTTTATTCCATATTGTTTCACGAACATAAATTATTTTGAAAGACCCCCTTGTCAGCCTGTTTTACTCTTCAAACACGCTTTTAGCAACTGTTTTCGCTGACCCACATTTTGTAATAAATGTGTTGGTGATGTTCTTTTTATTGATATTTTCTGCACTTATTGCCGCAGCCGAAGTAGGCTTTTTTTCGTTGTCTCCTGCCCATCTTGAAAAAATAAAAAGTAACCTTACCCCTGTAAATACAAAAATAAATGAGTTGTTAAGAGCGCCTAAAAAGCTATTGGCAACAATTGTTGTATCACATAACCTTGTAAATATTGGGATAATTATTACTTCAGAGTCGGTGGTTGACGAGTTGTTCCATTTTACTTTTAACCCTACACTTGCTTTTTTGATTCGCGTAGTAATTATTACCTTTTTATTGCTCTTAATTGGAGAGGTAATTCCCAAAATTTATTCTACTCAAAACGCTATTCGTGTTGCAACTAAATTAGCATATCCGCTTGCGTTTATGCAAAAACTATTGAGCCCGATAAGTGCACCCTTATTGTTTTTAACATCACTGATTGACAGTAGAATAAAGCACCGAGCACACGACATTTCTGTTGATGATCTTTCGCACGCCATTGAACTTACAACCAATGAACATACACCCGAAGAAGAACACAAAATTTTAAAAGGGATCGTAAAATTTGGAAATACCGATGTAAAGCAAATAATGAAACCGCGTATGGATGTTATTGCATTTGACATTGAAACTTCATTTGAAGAGTTGGTAACATCAATTATAGAATCAGGCTTTTCAAGGGTTCCGGTATACGAAGATTCGTTTGACAACATAAAAGGAATTCTCTACATAAAGGATCTATTACCCTATTTGGAAAAAGACGCACACTTTAAGTGGACAGACCTGCTTCGAAAACCATTTTTTGTACCCGAAAACAAAAAAATTGATGATTTATTAAAGGAGTTTCAGCTGAAAAAAACACATTTGGCTATTGTGGTAGACGAATATGGAGGAACAAGTGGTATTGTAACTTTCGAAGACATTATTGAAGAAATTGTTGGAGATATCAGTGATGAATTTGACGATGAAGAATTAACTTACTCTAAGTTGGACGATAATACATTTGTTTTTGAAGGAAAAATACCTCTGAATGATATGTGCCGTGTGATGGATGTTGATACGCACACCTTTGAAGATAAGAAGGGTGAAGCCGATTCCTTAGGTGGCTATATACTGGAACAATTAGGTACAATGCCAAGAAAAAATCAAAAAATCGAAAGTGAAAATTTTATTTTTGAAATTGAAAGTGTAGATAGAAGAAAGATTAAACGAGTGAAAGTATTGGTGAAAAATAGAGAAGACAGCGCATCGGACAAAACGAATACTATTTTTTCAGCAGCAAGTATCCTTTTGTTATTTTTACCTTTATTATTTGTTTCGTGTAGCTCTGATTTTGTTCCTAAGCCCCGCGGCTATTTTAGGATAGATTTTCCTGAGAAAAAATATGTACCCTATAAATCAGAATGCGCTTTCACTTTTGAAACACCTGTTTATTCAAATGTTTTGCCGTATAAAGGTGCACAAAACGAAAAATGTTGGTTGAATATATCTTATCCAAAGTATAGCGGAACACTTCACCTCAGCTATTTTCCGTTGCAAAACGATTTGGCAAAGCATACCGAAGATTCGCGAAACCTTGCATACAAACACAGTGTGAAAGCAGAAGCGATTGAGGAATATACCGTTTCCGATTCTGCAAAAAGTGTGTACGGTGTTATTTATGAAATAAATGGCAATACAGCATCTTCGCTGCAATTTTATTTAACCGATAACAATAGCCACTTTGTTCGGGGAGCACTTTACTTTAATGCACAGCCCAATAGTGATTCGATAGCACCCGTTGAAAAATTTATTAAAGCGGATGTGGATAGAAAGATCG
>CAIMGI010000053.1 GCA_903840505.1 uncultured Bacteroidota bacterium | reverse complement strand
GGTATGAAAGAATACAGCTTGGTTATCTTTAACCGTTTCGGTAACGAAGTGTTTAATTCTAATGACCCTAACCAAGGATGGGATGGTAATACCAAAATGGGAAAAGCCCCTGCAGGTACTTACTACTATATTCTTACTGCTATCTCTAATTCCGATAAAGACTTCTCTCAAAAAGGATTTATTACACTCATTCGGTAGATAAAAAGAGTCATCTCACCGAAAAACGGGGTCGAAATATCGACCCCGTTTTTATTTTTCAGTATATTTCAAGTACTTTTGTAGTAAAGAAAATCGTTTGAACTATATATCATCCAAATTACTTAGTGTAACAAAGGCAAAAATATTACTGTCTTTGATTTTGGTCCTAACGGGTTTGTCTTCCTATTCGCAAAACGGTGAAGGTGAATTAACAATTCAAGGAAATTGCCAGAAGTTTGAAAGCAAAGAAATGCTTGCTGCAAGCATCAGTATATTTGAAAAAAATATCAAAATCAAAGATCTAACTTGTTCTGCAAATGGTCGATTTAAATTTAAGTTGGCCTATTATGGTAACTATATAGTACGATTCAAATACCCGGGATGTGCAGAAATGTATATGACCATTTCAAGTAAAACATATCCGGAATTAGAGGATAGAAATTCTACTGTTGAAATCCCAGTAATGTTTTGGGATAACAACGATGATAGAATAAATAAAAAAGCATTTATTTCAAATCCATTTACAAAAATTAGTTTTGCCGCCCAATATTCTGAATTCAGGGATGATTTAGCTTATCACGACCACTTCATTAGTAACTTACTACCGAATAAGCAAGTAGAAGTACAAGCTGAAAATAAAGATGCAAAAAACAAGCAAGACCAAATTGCATTAGCAGCAAAAGCAAGGCACGATGCCATTTTAGCTGCAAAAAAGGCTGCTCAAAACAAAACAGAGGATAATAAAAATACAGCTTTACCACTTGAGAATGTAGCGAATACAAAGCAGGAGGGCAATGAAAACATCAGTACACAAGATCAAATTGCATTGGCAGCAAAAGCAAGGCACGATGCCATTTTAGCCGCAAAAAATGTGAAACAAAAAAACAATGAGAATAGCCAAGAAGACGATTTTGATTTTACTTCTTCTACAGAAAATGAGAAAAAGACTACGCAAAATACAATTAATAAGATAAACAACGAAACCGATGCTATAACTTATCTTCAGAATCAAAAAAACAAAGAACTAGAAATAGAACAGAACAAAAGAATAAAACTTGAAAACGATAATAATATTTTTCAATTGGTTGGAGAAGGAGAAAAAGCGGCAAAGCAAAATAACAATGAAAAATTAAGTGCAGAAGTTTCGCAGAAAATGATGGTTGAAAGGATGAAAAAAGAAAATGAAATAAAAGATAATTATAGCATTGTTAAAGACCAAGAAATAAGAAGGCAAGAGACAATATCTTTAGGCAAATCAAAAAACAACGAACACCTAACAGAACTAATTCTTGTAGCTGCCAGAAACGAAAAGAACATAAAAATGCTTTCAGGAAAAAGGGATACAATAAGCCCTGAAAAAATAAAAATAGCTCCAAAGGTTATACAATCAAACGACAATGGGGAATATAAAAAAACAAAAATCACAAGAGTAATATACAATGACAAAGAAGACATTTATAAGAAGTCGGAATTTATTTGGGGAACAATCTATTATTATAAAAATGATATTTTAATTGAAAAATATATTTATTATAACGAATTGCAAAAACTAGTGTCCAATAAATAAATTATTAAACGTATGCAAAAAAGGACACTCACTATACTATTCTTATTAACGTCACTTTTTACTTTTGCACAAACATCTAGCTTTATTAGTTATGGTGTTGAAAATGGTATCGCTCAATCACAAATTCAGACACTTGAACAAGACTTAGAGGGCAATTTATGGATTGGTACGATGGCGGGCTTATCAAAATTTGATGGAAAAAACTTCTCAACTTTTACGAAAAAAAATGGCTTAGCTGAAGATTGGATAACATCCTCCTTACTTGACAGTAAAGGAAATATTTGGCTTGGTCACTGGGGAGGAGGAATAACCATTTACAATACAATGTCTAAAAAATTTGAAAATAACAAATTTGAAAATATTAGTCACTATAAAAAAATATCAAGCATAGTAGAAGACCGAGACAAAAATTTATGGTTTGCAACCGAAGGAGCCGGACTAATTAAACTAGAAACCAAAACAAACAAAATTACCAACTTTTCAGTAAACGATGGCTTAATAAGTAATTTCGTAACGGCCATAACATTAGATAACAAGAACAGATTATGGGCTGCAGGTGACAGTGGAATTACTATTATTAATATAAAAGGATCTGCAAACCTCAATGATAAAAAAATATACATCACTACGAAAAATGGATTGTCTAGCAACAATATTACATCCATAAAAAAGGTTCTCGATGATGAGATATGGATTGGAACTGCGGAAAATGGATTGATTATAATAAAAAACAGCAATTTAATAAGCATTGAAAAGCAACCATCCGGTCAAGATATTATCAATTTAACTACATCAGATGGTCTATCATCTCAAAAAATAAAAAACATTTATGATGATAAATCAGGAAATGTTTGGATAGGAACCAAAGGTGGTGGAATTATCAAATTTAACCCAACTGAACAATCGGTTTCAAATAACCTGAAAAAGGGAAATTTTAAATCATATGGTGTTAAGCAAGGACTCAATTATTTTAATGTAAACACTATTTTTGAAGACAGGGAATCGAATATTTGGATTGGAACGGAATTAGGATTAAATCAATTTAACGGTGAGCGATTCCAGCTATTTGACACCAATGATGGTGTTATAAATAATATTGTTTGGTCAATATATTGTGATAATAAAAACACCATTTGGCTTGGTACCAACGATGGAATATCAAAATTAACATTTCAAAAAACTGAAATAGTTAACGGACTTCCTAAAAATTTCAATATTGCTAATTATAATATCAAAGACGGATTGAGTAGTAACGTAATTCTATCCATATTCGAAGATAAAGATGGCAATAAATGGTTTGGAACAGCAAATGGTGGAGTTTGTAAGTTACCAATCGGGAGTGAACGATTTACCGTTTATAATCAAGAAAGCGGATTAGCTGACAATACAGTGTTTTCAATTACACAGGATGACAATGGTGACATATGGATGGGTACAAAAGCTGGAGCATCAAAACTAAACCCTAATAACAATACGTTTACAAACTACAATTCTGACAATGGATTAGGTGGGAATTATATTTACAGAATATTTAAAGATAGTAAGGGTAATTTATGGTTTGGTGCATTGGGTGGCTATTTGTCAGTATATAACGGAAATAACTTTAAAACATTTGATGAAAAATCAGGATTAAATCACCGCTTCATTTTAAGTATTGGCGAAGACAAAAATCACAATATATGGTTAGGTGCATACGGTGGCGGTTTATATAAATTTAACGGGCAAAATTTCAAAAACTATTCTGTGAGTGATGGAATGATAAGTGATTCTCCCTACTCTATCATTTGTGATAACGATAATAATATTTGGATAGGAACCAGCAGGGGCATCGATAAATTTAACCAAGAGAAAAACACTTTTACACATTACAGAAAGCAAGAAGGTTTCTTGGGTATTGAATCGAATGCTAACTCCATTTGTAAAGATAAAGATGGAAATGTTTGGTTTGGAACCATCATGGGGGCTGTTAAATTTAATATAAAAGAGGATAAGATTAATGATAAAGAACCAATTACATCTATCACAGGTTTGAAAGTTTTTCTAAGTAATAGAGAATTCCCGGAAACACCAGTATTTAATTACGAAGAAAACCATTTAACCTTCTTATTTGAAGGCATCAGTTTAAAAAATAGCAATGAGGTAAAATACCAATACAAACTAGAAGGTTTTGATAAGGATTGGTCTCCGATAACAAACATTACGGAAGCCGTATATGTTAACCTTCCTGAGGGAAATTATACCTTTCTAGTAAAAGCGGCCAACAGTTATGGCGTTTGGAACAAAGAGCCGATTACATATAAATTTTCCATTAAAGCCCCATATTGGCATACTTGGTGGTTTTATATTTTATCAATCCTTAGTATTGTTACTATTGTGTACTTAATAACAAAAATGAGAACACATAAACTTCAACAATCAAAAAAGAAATTGGAAGAAAAGGTAAAATTGAGGACAAAAGAACTTGCATTAAAAAATCAAGAGTTAGGTAAAAAAAATAAAGATATTACTGATAGCATTAATTATGCTAAACGTATCCAAGAAGCTATATTACCAGATACAAAAAAAATTTATGACGCATTAAAAGGTGATTGTTTTATTTTTTATAAACCAAAAGATATTGTTAGCGGTGACTTTTATTTTTTCGCAGAAAAAAACAATATGATACTGATTGGTACAGTTGATTGCACCGGACACGGTGTACCGGGAGCATTAATGTCAATGATTGGTTCAAACTTCCTAAACCAAATTGTAAACGAAAAAGGAATTATTGAACCATCCAACATTTTAACTGAACTTCATCAAAAAATCATTATTGCTTTAAACAAGGATAGCAATGTTAAAGGAACAATGGATGGGATGGATGTTGGTTTAGTTTGTATTGACAAAACAAAAAATGAAATAAAATTTTCAGGTGCTGTTAGACCATTATATTATATTACCGCAAGTGGCCTAAATGAAATAAAGGGAAGTAGACATTCAATTGGAGGTATCAAAAATTCCGGAACTGATTTGTATCAAACAGAAACTATTAAATTTAGTAAAGACGAAATAATTTATTTGTTTACAGATGGTTTTGTTGATCAATTTGGTGGGGAATCCGGTAAAAAATTTATGACCAAACAATTTAAAGAACTTATAATGGGATTGAAAACGTTGAATATGAAACAGCAACAGCAAAAAATTGAAGATACATTTAACAATTGGAAAGGTGACCTTGAACAAGTTGATGATATATTGATTATTGGAATAAAATTATAAGTATTGTATGCAACTATTAACGCCTACAAACTGGATTGATTATGAATTAATCGATTGTGGAAATTTTGAAAAGTTAGAGCGATTCGGTAACACAATTACGATACGACCTGAGCCTCAAGCAATTTGGAATCCTACAATGGATTCAAAAGAATGGGAGAAAATAGCACACCTAAAATTTGTATCTAAGTCAAGCTCATCGGGGGAATGGAAAAAATTAAAGCCTTGTAATGATAGGTGGAATATAGGATATACCCTTTCTGACACTAAAATAAATCTTCGTTTATCGCTTACTTCATTTAAGCACGTTGGTGTATTTCCGGAACAAGCAGTAAATTGGGAATATATATTCAATAACCTGAAAAACTGTAAAAAAGCGCAACCAAAATTCCTTAATTTATTTGCCTATACTGGAGCTGCATCATTAGCTGCTAAAGCTTCCGGTGCTGAAGTAACACACGTTGACAGCATAAAACAAGTTGTAACTTGGGCCAACGAAAATATGGAACTTTCAAATCTATCAAACATACGTTGGGTGGTTGAGGATGCACTGAAATTTGTGAAAAGAGAAGTAAAAAGAGGTAATAAATACAATGGTATTATATTAGACCCTCCTGCATACGGACACGGACCCAATGGAGAAAAATGGAAGTTGGAAGATAATATTGCAGAAATGATGGATAATGTAATGCAACTTCTCAGTGAAGATGAGCATTTTCTTATTCTCAATGCATACTCCTTGGGTTTTTCATCGCTGATAATAGAAAATTTACTGAAAGAGAAAGGTGGTAAAAATCTTGAAACCGGTGAATTGTATTTACAAGCAACAAAAGGGAATAAGCTTCCACTTGGCGTTTTTGGAAGATTTAAAAATTTTTAATAATAAATGCATAGTAATAGAACAATAGCTTTTATTCCTGCCAGAGGTGGATCTAAAAGATTACCCGGAAAAAACACCAAGCTATTTAATGGAAACCCCTTATTATATTACACAATTAACTACGCAAAAAAAACAAAATTATTCGATCGCATTTTTGTCTCAACTGACAATAAAGAAATTGCCAAACTGGCTGTTAAATATGGGGCCGAAGTGGTAAATAGACCACCTGCCATTTCTACTGACTTATCCTCTACTACTTCAGCTGCTGTTCATTTAATGGAAACACTTGAAAAAGAAAAATACATTTTTGATGTAGTAGCAACACTGCAAGTAACTAACCCCTTACGAAACAAAAAATTATTATCGAGTAGTTTAGATATCTTCACAAAAAGCAAAGCAGACTCAGCTCTAACAGTTTCATTAAATACTCATAAATTGGGTGAAATAAAAAACAACTTATTCAAGGCAAAAACATATAACCCTGGCGATCGTTCTCAAGATTTAAAAGAATCTTACTTTGAAAATGGTTTGTTATATTTAACACATTATAAAACGCTGAAAAAACAAAAAAGTCTATACGGAAAAAAATTTCTGCCACTAATCATCCAAAAAGCTTCCAGAGAACAAATTCCAACATTTTTATCGCTTTCAAGCCTAAACTTATTTTTTATAAAACCCTCCTTTTCCAAAAAAGCATCCTCACCCACCAAATTAGCCGAAGTGCTGAGTATGGGAATACCTGTAATTACAAATTCAGGAGTAGGTGATGTGGATGCAATAATTAATGAACACAAATGTGGAATAGTGCTCCCTAAATTTACAGCAAAGGAATTTGAAATTGCAAACTCCTCTATAGATGATTTGTTACAAAAACCTTCGGCTGATATTAGAAAAGTTGCAGTGGACTATTTTTCACTTAAAATAGGTGCTGACCGCTATGACAGTGTTTACAAAAAGATGCTCAACACTCATTGATGGTGGTATTTTTCTCCTTTAATAATTGTCATTGCCCGATACAATTGTTCTGCAAAAA
This sequence comes from uncultured Bacteroidota bacterium, assembly GCA_903840505.1. GTDB lineage: Bacteria > Bacteroidota > Bacteroidia > UBA4408 > UBA4408 > CAIMGI01. The sequence continues at coordinate 4,414 of CAIMGI010000053.1, read as the reverse complement.
ATAAACGTACCATCTGATGCGAAAAAGTAAGACGAGACAAGGATACTTTAGTATTCGCTCTTGCATATACTTCTTCTGAAAAACCAAATGCACCACCAACAACAAAGACAAGGTTTTTGGTCCCTGCATTCATTTTTTGCTGAATAAAAACCGAAAAATCAAGCGAAGTATACTCCTTTCCCTTTTCATCCAACAACACCAATTCATCGGTTACTTGTACATTTTTCAGAATAAGAATTCCCTCCTGCTTTTTTATTTCATCCTTACTCATACTGGCTGAAGACTTAAATGCGGGAATAATTTTTTCTTCGAAAGTAATATAGTGCTTTAACCTATTAACATACTGACTGACACCTTCTTGTATATATGTATCTGCGGTTTTACCCAATTGTATAAGAATCACTTTCATCTTGCAAAATAAAGCATTTGATTTTAGATAGCTATATTCCAAAAAATACTATTTTTGGCTCAATATTTGTAGATTAATCTAAAATTACACAATGAAAAAGAACAGTTTGGCATTTATTTTATTATTTATTATTGCTACTTCATTTACCTTTTTAGATGCAAATAGCGATATTACAGCTGCCATCAAAACCGGAAATTACAAAACAATTGCCGGATTTTTCAATGCAAATGTTGAATTAAATCTGCCCGGAAATGAAGGAATATATAGTAAAGTACAAGCCGAATCTATCCTAAAAGATTTCTTTGCGAAAAACACTCCAAGAAGTTATACCTCTAAACACGATGGTCAATCCAACGAAGGTTCACAATACAGCATTGGTATATTGGAAACATCAGGAGGAAAATACCGCACCTATTTCTTGTTGAAGAAACAAGCTGATGGCCTAAAAATAAAGGAATTCCGCATTGAAGCCGAAAAGTAAAGCATAATAAAGTTTCTTCCCTTTTCTAAGTCGCTTTTTTCGTGTAGGTTTGCATAAATATTACTTCACAGCGCATGCAACTGAAAGAATTTATTAAAAAAGCACTAAAAGAAGATATCGGTGATGGCGACCATACTTCCTTAGCCTGTATACCCTCTTCAACAAAATCATCTGCCCAACTTTTGGTAAAAGAAAACGGAATTATTGCAGGAGTGAAAGTTGCGCTAGAAGTATTTCGCCAAGTGGATAAAACATTAAAAATTAAAATTCTTTTAACTGACGGCACTTTGGTTAAAAAGGGAGATATTGTACTTACTGTATCGGGCAAAGCACAGTCGATTTTAACAGCAGAAAGATTAGTATTGAACATTATGCAGCGAATGAGTGGCATTGCAACTACCACAAATAAAATGAATAGCTTAATAAAAAATACTTCGTGCAAATTATTGGATACTAGAAAAACTACGCCCAATATGCGTATGTTGGAAAAAGAAGCGGTACGAATAGGAAAAGGGCATAATCACAGAAAAGGCTTGTACGATATGATTTTGATAAAAGACAATCACGTAGATTATGCAGGAGGAATAAAGCAAGCCATTACTGCGGCAAACGACTATTTGCTTCAACATAAAAAAAAGCTAAAAATTGAAATAGAAGTACGAAATTTGCTTGAACTAAAAGAGGTACTCAAAATAGGAAAAGTAAATCGAATTATGCTTGACAACTTTAATACAAACGATTTAAAAAAAGCCATACAGCTAATACCTAAAAAATATGAAACTGAAGCTTCAGGAGGAATTACAGAAAAAAATATACGCAGTTATGCTTTAACGGGTGTTCAATATATTTCCTGCGGTGCACTCACCCACTCTATTAAAAGTTTAGACCTAAGTTTAAAAGCCATTAAATAAGATGTTTCAAAAAATTAAAAGGAAATTCCTTAATACATCTTTAGTACTTAACAGTATCGCATTGTCTAAAAAGCTTGTTTTACCCGGATTTGAAGGAATACCCTTACACGATGTTATACTCTTTTTTTCGAGAGGATTAGTAAAAGGCTCATTAAATACCAGAGCAACTTCGCTTGCATTTAAATTCTTCTTGGCAATTTTTCCGGGTTTAATATTTTTGATAACCTTAATTCCTTATATCCCAATTGATAACTTTCAAGTAGAAATGCTTGCCTTGCTAAAAGATATTTTACCACAAAGCGCATACGAAACTACCGCATCTACCTTTGAAGATTTAATTAAAAATCAGCGAGGCGGACTACTCTCTTTTGGTTTCTTAACTGCACTGTATTTGGCAACAAATGGTATCAGTGCAATGATAAAAGCCTTTAACAAATCGTACCACACCTCCGATAGAAGAACGGCTTTAAAAAAACAACTCATTTCCATTTTACTCGTTATCATACTTTTTGTTCTTACGTTGGTAGCAATTGCACTCATTATTTTTAGTGAAACGGCCCTAGACTTTTTGGAAAGTAAAAAATTATTGAACGATTCACTTATATACTACTTACTTATTATTGGTAAATGGATTATCATTGTGGCATTGTTCTTCTTTGGCATTTCATTCCTTTACTATTTGGGACCTGATACCAGTGGAACAAAAATTAAATGGAAATTTATTTCTGCAGGATCAACACTAGCTACGATATTTATAGTGCTTGCCTCCGAAGCTTTTGCCTATTATGTAAACAATTTTGGAACCTACAATAAAATTTACGGCTCTATTGGTACACTAATGGTAATTATGCTTTGGCTCGAATTTAATTCAATGATTATTCTCTTGGGCTTTGAACTCAACGCTAGCATATACTTCGCTAAGCGTTTTCATAAGAAACACATTGTCTGATTAAATATGGTTGTTAGTTGCTAGTTGTTGGTTGTTAGGTAAAATATGCTGCGATAACTGTAAAACGATAAACAAATAGACTAAAACCGATGTTCATTCTTTCCTAAATCTACTTGTTTCATGTGTCTTGCTACTTGACTCTTATTTTTTAAAACACCAATAACAGTAATTTACCAACGAATAAAGTTACATAACCTACGGCATCAACTCCGCCAACTTAGCGGCCAATTGATCACCTCTTAAACCTTTTGCAATAATCTTCCCTTCTTTGTCTAACAGAAAGGTTAAAGGGATTGATTGTACACCATAAGGTTTAACAACAGATGAATTCCAAAAACCTAAATCACTTACGTGCGTCCAAGTTAATTTATCATCGGCAATGGCTTTTACCCAAGCGCCCTTTTCTTTGTCCAAAGAAACACTAAACACTTCAAATCCTTTGTCGTGGTATTGATTGAACAACTTAACAACATTCGGATTTTCCGCACGGCATGGACGGCACCAAGAAGCCCAAAAGTCAATTAGTACATACTTACCTCTCAGTGAAGAAAGCGAAACAGGTTTCCCTTCCGGATTATTCAAAGTGATTTCTGGAGCAAGAACGCCTGAAACCAATTGCGTTTTCATTTGTTCTACGCGTGTATGAAATGCTTGTACATAAGCCGACTTAGGGTATTTTGCGTATAAATTCTCATCCAATTTTTTGTAATATTCTACATCCTTCTCCGGACTCAACCTTTCTATAGCAGCAAGATTCGCAAACGATGTAGGATACTTGGCAATAAAATCTTTCACAAATTTTGCCTCTCCTTCAATAATAATATTGTATTGCTTTTCTAAAATACTTCCAATTGAATCGCGCTTAGGGCTGCTTTGATTGTCTTTAAAAACCTTTTGCAATGAGTCGGCCTTTATGTAATTTTTTCTCAACTGAATATTCAGCTCACACAATTGTTCTGAATTTTTCGAACCTTTTACTTTGTATGTGTCGGCCATTTTTGTAGCGTCACCGGTAACTTCAACCCGATCCAAACTGTCTAATATTAAAATAACATAATTGCTATTATCTACCTTAAGGCGATAAAAGCCAACAGTAGATACGTTATAATACATTGTAAACTCTCCCTTTTTATTCACAACAGCAGAATCCTTCATTACTACTGCAGCAGTTGTCAACTCTTCCAAGTATATTTTATCACTCGTAGAATTCGTTAGTTTACCTTTAATCTCAGTAGATTTTGGTTTGCTTGAACAAGCTACCAATCCAAGTGATACAAGTGTTACAAATAAAAATGCCTTTTTCATATTTTAAATTTTAAATCATTAATTATATTATTCTTCCAATGCCTTTTTTACCAATTCAGTAGTTACTTTCGGGTCGGCTTTGCCCTTTGATAATTTCATTACCTCGCCCATAAACAAACCCAATAGTGTTACTTTTCCATTTTTATATTCCACTATTTTTTCGGGGTATTTTGCCAATGCTTGTTTGATGTATTCATTCAATGCATTGTTATCACTTTCTTGTATCCAATTATTCTCCTGCGCAATTTGTGAAGGTGTTTTAGTAACATCTTCAATCATTTTGGGATATATTTTTTGAGTAGCAATAGTTGTATTCACTTTCCCTGAATCAATCAATTCAATTAGTTGAGCGATAGTAG
>CAIMGI010000052.1 GCA_903840505.1 uncultured Bacteroidota bacterium | reverse complement strand
TTGCAGAAGAACTTGAACATATTCATTCAAATGAACTCACAGAAAAGCTGGATAGGTTTTTGGGTTTTCCGAAATTTGACCCGCACGGTGACCCAATTCCCGATGTGGATGGGAAATTTCATAATGCCAAGTCGCTATTATTAGAAGTGGCAGTACTCAATAAATCATACATCATTACAGGCGTTGTTGATCATTCTTCGTCCTTTTTACAATACCTCGACAGTACCGGAATTGTATTGGGAAAGGAAATTAAAGTAAAAGAAAGAAACGGATATGATAAGTCACTCCACGCACAATTGAGCGGGAAGAAAATATTTATCAGCAACGAAGTAGCAAAAAACATTTTAGTAAGTAAAAAATAATGAAAGACAATACATCAGAATCACGCTCCCTGTCGGAAGTTCACGAAAGTGTAGACACAAAAGTGAAAACAGGTTTTTGGAAAAAGTTACTTGCATTTATGGGGCCTGCCTATATGGTAAGTGTTGGCTATATGGATCCGGGAAATTGGGCAACCGACATAGCCGGTGGTAGCCAGTTTGGTTATAGTTTGCTGTGGGTATTGTTGATGTCGAATTTAATGGCATTGTTATTACAAAGTTTAAGTGCCCGATTGGGTTTGGTGCAAGGAAGAGATTTGGCACAAGCTTCGCGTGAAAATTACGGACCGGTAATTAATTTTTTTCTTTACATACTTGCTGAAATAGCAATTGCAGCTTGCGACCTAGCCGAAGTACTGGGAATGGCAATTGGTCTTTTATTGCTGTTTGATATACCTTTATTGGCAGGAGTTTGTATCTCAGTATTGGATACTTTTTTACTCTTGTTTTTAATTAACTATGGTATTCGAAAAATGGAAGCATTTATTTTAACACTTGTGTTGATTATTGGTTCCTGCTTTTTTCTGGAAATGCTTTTTGCTTCACCCGATGTTTCCAAAATTGCAAAAGGATTTATTCCTTCGTTGCCGAGCAACGATGCATTATACATTGCAATAGGAATAATTGGGGCAACTGTTATGCCACATAATCTTTATCTGCATTCATCCTTGGTGCAAACACGTAAATTTGAAAGGAGTTCAGCAGGCATTAAAAAAGCAATCAATTTTAATTTCATCGATTCCTTTATAGCACTCAATGCGGCATTTTTTGTGAATGCTGCCATATTGATACTGGCGGCAACGGCATTTTACAATCAAGGTTTTTTTGAAGTAGCTGAAATACAACAAGCGTATAAATTTTTAGAACCTACCTTGGGAACTCGTTGGGCAGCCATATTGTTTGCCATTGCATTGATTGCAGCCGGACAAAGCAGTACCATAACTGGTACACTGGCCGGACAAATAGTTATGGAAGGCTATTTGAATTTACGTATTCAACCTTGGGTTAGGCGTATTTTGACACGTTTAATAGCCATTGTTCCTGCTTTTGTAACCATTTATTATTTTGGTGAATCGGTTACCGGAAAATTATTGGTGCTAAGTCAGGTAATATTAAGTTTACAATTAGGCTTTGCCATTATTCCCCTCATTCATTTTGTAAGTGATAAACGCAAAATGGGGGAGTTCACCATCGGTTTTAAAACCAAATTGGCTTCTTGGCTTTGTGCGCTTATTATTGTAGGACTCAATGTAAAGTTAGTTATCGGAGTATTGGGCGGCTGGTTAAGTACTTCAGAACATTCAACACTCTTATCTTTTACAGTTATCCCATTGGTTGTTTTAGCGATGGTATTGTTGTTGTACATTACTTTTAAACCTTTTATAAGCAGAACATTGTTTACCAAAAAAGAGAGTTTGCACGGTGAAATCAAACCATTGAAAAATTTTATACCGACCAATTACAGCAACATTGCCATTACAGTAGACTTTTCAGGTTCAGATGAAAAAGCCATCAATCACGCATTGGCGCAAGGAGGTAAGTCTGCAAAATATACTTTAATACACATTGTTGAAACAGTAGGAGCAATGGTGGTAGGAAATGAAATAAACGATATGGAAAGCGAATCGGATAAGGTGTTTTTGAAAAATTACTCCGAACGACTCAAAGAACAAGGCTTTGATGTATCCATTCAATTAGGCTTTGGTAATCCCAAAAAGTCAATTCCAGCTATTGTAAATCAATTAAACAGCGATTTGTTGGTAATGGGAGCACACGGACATACAGGCTTTAAAGATTTATTATTCGGGACAACCTTAGATGCTGTGCGACACAGAATAAAAGTTCCGGTACTCATTGTATAGACATAAATATTATGTGTAATTTTGTGCTGTATGAAAACCTTTAATATTCCCGAATTTTATCGTAGTTCCGTTATTGGTAAAATTAAGGAAGTACGCAAAAAGCAAGACCCTAAGAAAAAGAATTTTTCACCTACATTGCTCGATTTTGGAGCAGTACGGTTTTACATTGCGAGGCATTTTGGTTTTTGTTACGGAGTAGAAAATGCCATTGAAATATCCTACCGAGCCATTGAAGAGAATCCTGATAAACGAATTTACTTGCTGAGTCAAATGATTCACAATCCGGAAGTGAATAACGATTTGCTGAGTCGCGGTGTGAGTTTTTTAATGGACACCGAAGGAAATCAATTGATTGGTTGGGATACATTAACGGCAAATGACATAGTAATTATTCCTGCATTTGGCGCTACTATTGCCATTGAAGAGGAATTAAGAAAACGCGGTATTGAGCCGCAGCGTTACAATACAACCTGTCCTTTTGTAGAACGAGTGTGGAAAAAGTCTGAGAAGTTAGGGGAAGACAAGTATTCCATTGTGATTCACGGAAAGCACAACCACGAAGAAACACGTGCTACTTTTTCACGTAGTGAGTTAAATGCACCTTCCATCGTAATAAAGGATATAAAGGAAGCCTATTTATTGGGTGATGTAATACTTGGAAAAATAAGCCGAGAAACTTTTTTTGAATTGTTTGCCAACAGGTGCTCGGAAGGTTTCGACCCGAATGTAGATTTGGATAGGCTGGGGGTAATCAATCAAACTACAATGTTGGCGACTGAAACGGCACAAATTGCAGATTATTTTAAGCAAATAATGATTCAAAAATATGGTGAACAAAATATCAAGGAGCATTTTGCCGATACACGCGATACCTTGTGTTATGCTACCAACGAAAACCAGGATTCTACCTACGAGCTGTTGAAACAAAATGCCGACCTTGCCATTGTGGTTGGCGGTTACAACAGTTCAAATACTTCGCACATAGTGGAGTTGTGTGAAGAAAAGTTACCTACTTATTTTATTACTTCAGCAAAACAACTCATTTCTTCTTCTCAAATCAACCATTTTAATTACCATACCCAAAAACACATCACAACCGAAAACTATTTGCAGCTTAACACACACACACCTGTGAGCATTATTTTAACTAGCGGTGCGTCTTGCCCTGATAGTGTTATTGAAGAAGTGCTCTTAAAACTCCTTTCCTTTTTTGAAGCAAAAAAAACTGTTGAAGGGGTGTTGGAGGAATTGGAGAGGTAGAATTTTAGAATGTAGTGGTTGTTGATAACACCACTAGAGGCAAGAGTAAATGTGTCTCCTACTTAATCGCAACCTCCAACATTTTATTTCCTTCCATAAACCCTTCCAGTTTATCGCCAATGTTTACTTTACCAACACCTGCAGGAGTTCCTGTGTAAATTAGGTCACCGGTTTTTAAAGTGATAAAGCGTGATATGAATGCAATTATTTTATCAAAGGAGAACAGTAAGTCTTTTGTATTGCCTTGCTGCACTGTTTTTCCATTAATTTCTAAATGGAAATTAATATCGTTCACATCTTTTATGGTACTCACATCTACACTTTCACCTAAAGGGGCTGAGCCGTCAAAAGCTTTTGCTTTTTCCCAAGGCAAGCCCTTTTCTTTCGCACTGTTTTGAAGGTCGCGTGCTGTGAAATCAATGCCAATGGCTAATTTATTGTAGTATTTGGATGCAAATTTTTCGTCAATGTTTTTGCCTGTTTTACAAACAACCAAGACCAACTCAATTTCGTGATGTATATCGTTCGAAAAATCGGGATGGTAAAAGGGCTGTCCGTTACGAATAAGTGCCGTATCGGGTTTCATAAAAAAAACAGGCTCAGTAGGTACAGCGTTGTTTAATTCTTTGGCGTGCTCAGCGTAGTTACGGCCGATACAAATTATTTTCATACTTTTTTCTCGATGTGGTAATTGTTTCGTACGGGAGAATTGCGCGCAATTAATTCGCCAAGGAAACCTGCCAGAAATAATTGTGTACCCAAAATCATAGCTGTTAAGGCAAAATAGAATAGGGGTTGGTCGGTTACATTACGCACCGTTAAATGATTGTAAAGGTTGTATATTTTTTCGCCAATGAGCCACATCGAAACAATTCCCCCTAAAAAGAAAGTGAGTGTACCGATGGAACCAAAAAAGTGCATTGGTCGTTTTCCGAATTTCGAAATAAAGGTGATGGAAAATAAGTCGAGAAAGCCATTAACAAAACGTTCCAAACCAAATTTGGTTGTTCCGTATTTGCGTTCGCGGTGCTGTACTTCCTTTTCGGCAATTTTTGTAAATCCTGCCCATTTAGCAATTACAGGAATATAGCGGTGCATTTCCCCATATACTTCAATGCTTTTAACAACGCTTTTATTGTATGATTTTAAACCGCAGTTAAAGTCGTGTAAATTCTCAATGCCGCTTATTTTACGGGTAGCCCAGTTAAATAATTTTGTAGGTATTGTTTTTGTCAGTGGGTCGTAACGCTTCTTTTTCCAACCCGATACCAAATCATAACCATCTTTTACAATCATATTGTACAGTTCGGGTATTTCATCCGGACTGTCCTGCAAATCGGCATCCATTGTAATTACTACATTGCCAACAGCAGCATCAAATGCTACATATAAAGCAGCCGATTTACCGTAATTGCGTTTGAATTTTATTCCTTTAATGCTGGAGTTTTGTTTGCTGATGCTTTCTATTTTATTCCAAGATCCATCTTTGCTGCCATCGTCCACCAAAATAACTTCGTAGGAATATTTGTTTTCATTCATTACACGCGCAATCCAATCGCATAGCTCTTGCAATGATTCTTCCTCATTAAATAAGGGAATAACTACTGATATATCTACCATCTTAATTACTAGCAGTATTGTCGAACGGTGTAGCTTCCTTTTTTAAGAAAGCCGAAGTAATCAAGGAGAAAATAAATCCCATAAATGTATACATCAACAAGCCCATAACTGCCATCATAGTTGGGGTTGTAAACATACGCACGTATTTCATACCCATTTCTATTTGGTCATCGGGGGTGCCTTGGTCAATCATATTTTGTTCGGCTTGTTGCAATATTTGTTCAACGGCAGCAGGGTCGATAAATCGCATATAAATAAAGGTAAAAAAGCAGGTGATGATGGCACAGAAAAAAGTAATCAGTGTTCCACTCCAAAGTGCTCTTCCGTAACTGATAAAACCACCTTCAAGGTTATCTCTTAAATGTTTGGTACCTATTACTATTCCGGTTATAAGAGTAGCATAACTAAGCAAATTGGGAATTGTTTGCCCTTTTAACTTAAGCATCCCAAAAACAAAGAAAACAATACAGAGAAGAATCCCCACTATTGCTCCGTAATTCATTGAGTTCTTATAAATGGGGTTTGGTTTTGTTTCCATAGGTGTTTTTGTGTTTTATAAAGGCAAATATAGTAATTTATAAAAACAACAATTTCGAATAAATTATTGTTTACGTATAAAATTTTCTACTTTTGTGGCGGGTAAGTCTTATACGACCAGCTCCTACTGAACTCCCCCAGATCTGGAAGGAAGCAAGGGTAGGTGGTTGAGCGGTGCGATATAAGGGGCTTACCCTTTTTTATTTTTATAATTTTGCTCCGATGGCTCGAATAATGGCAATTGATTATGGTACCAAACGCTGTGGCATTGCCGTAACCGACCCTCTTCAACTTATTTCGAGCGGACTCAGCACCATACACAGCAAAGATTTAATTGTGTTTTTAAAACAGTATTTTAGCAAGGAAGCAGTAGAGTGCGTAGTTGTGGGCGAACCCAAGCAAATGAACAACGAGCCTTCTCAATCGGCAGAACACGTTAACATTTTTTTAATTAAATTTAAAAAGGAGTTTCCTGATATGAAATTGGAAAGGATGGACGAGCGCTTTACCTCCAAAATGGCTTTTCAGACGATGATTGATGGTGGTTTGAAAAAACAGCAACGAAGAAACAAAGCTTTGGTAGATGAGATAAGTGCTACCCTTATTTTGCAATCCTATATGGAAGCAATGAAAAATAAACAACAATATTCGTAAATTTGCATTCTTAAAATTTACAAAACATTAAATAGTATATGATTCTCCCTATAGTTGCTTACGGTGACCCGGTATTGAAAAAAAAGGCAGTTGACATTGATGAACAGTATCCCAATTTAAAAGAATTGATTGATAATATGTTCGAAACGATGGAGAATGCAAACGGAGTAGGTTTGGCAGCACCACAAATTGGCAAAGCCATTCGTTTGTTTGTAGTAGATGCATCACCCTTTGAAGATAAAGATCCTGAGTTGGCAGACTTTGTACAAGTATTTATCAATGCCCAAATAGTAGAAGAAAGTGGTAAAGAGTGGGTTTTTAATGAAGGCTGTTTGAGTATACCAACCGTGCGTGAGGACATATTGCGAAAGCCAAACATTTTAATTCGTTATTACGATGAGCATTTTGATTATTACGAAGAGGAATTCAGCGGATTGGCAGCGCGCATCATACAACATGAGTACGATCACATAGAAGGTAAATTGTTTACCGACCGTGTTTCTGCATTAAAAAGAACCTTGTTAAAAGGTAAGTTAAACGATATATCTAAAGGAAAAGTAGATGTAGATTATAAAATGAAGTTTCCTAAAAAATAAGTATGGCAAAGAAAAAGAACTCAATCATTGATAAAAACGCTTCGGCTTTTTTAGAAAAATACATTAACAATGCTGCTCCTACAGGGTTTGAGACCGAGGGTCAGAAATTGTGGCTGAACTATATTAAGCCATATGTGGACGATTATTTTGTAGACAATTATGGAACAGCAGTAGCAGTAATAAATCCAAAGGCAACATATAAAGTTGTAATAGAAGCACACGCGGATGAGATATCTTGGTTTGTACATTATATTACAAGCGATGGTTTTATTTACCTGCGTAGGAATGGCGGTAGCGACCATCAAATTGCTCCTTCAAAACGTGTGAACATTCACACCGATAAAGGAATTGTAAAAGCAGTGTTTGGATGGCCTGCTATTCACGTGCGTGATGCGGCAAAGGAAGAAACACCTACCTTAAAAAATATATTTTTGGATTGCGGTTGTAATTCTAAAAAGGAAGTAGAAGCCTTAGGTATTCACGTTGGTTGTGTAATTACTTACGAAGATGAATTTATGGTACTAAACGACCGATATTATGTTGGAAGAGCATTGGATAATCGCATTGGTGGATTTATGATTGCACAAGTAGCAAAATTATTGAAAGAAAATAAAGTGAAACTTCCTTTTGGATTATACATCACCAACTCTGTACAAGAAGAAGTAGGTTTGCGTGGTGCAGAAATGATTACGCATACCATTAAACCTAATTTAGCGATTATTACAGATGTGTGTCACGATACACAATCGCCTATGATGAATAAAATAGCCAGCGGTGATTTATCCTGCGGCAAAGGTCCGGTACTAACGTATGGTCCGGCTGTACAAAACAACGTGTTAAAATTAGTGATTGATGCAGCCAATAAAAATAAAATTCCTTTTCAACGTGCTGCCGCTTCGAGAGCAACAGGAACTGATACAGATGCTTTTGCTTATTCAATCGGTGGTGTACCTTCTGCACTAATTTCGCTGCCATTGCGTTATATGCATACAACTGTTGAAAGTGTGCACAAGGAAGATGTTGAGAATGTGATTAAACTTATTTACGAAACATTGCGCACCGTAAAAAACAACCACGATTTTAAATATATTAAGTAATCATAAACTACTTGGCAAATACAACTACTAAGTCTATAAAATATACTGTTGTATTCAGCATACTGTTTGCCTTTTTGTTTGTTATACCTTGCTTTGCACAAAAGAAAAAGGTAGAAAAGGCTCCGCCCAAAGGAAAACAAATTGAGATTGTGAACGGTGATAACCTTACCTACGATGAGAGCAGGGGAGGGAAGGTGCGTAAAATTATCGGTAACGTAGTCTTCAAGCAAGAGGATGTAATGATGTATTGCGACAGTGCTTACCAATACACCGATAAAAATGCCATTGATGCTTTTGGAAGGGTGCACATTCAACAAGGCGATTCGCTTAATTTATATGGTGATACCTTGCGTTACGATGGAGATACAAAGAAGGCAATATTGAGCAAAAATGTGCGCTTAAGCGATAAGGAAATGACATTGCTTACCGAGCATTTGCTGTACGATATGAATACAAAAATTGGGAATTATAATGGAGGTGGTAAAATTACCAACAAAGACAATACTTTAACCAGCAAGTATGGTTATTATTATTCCGAATCAAAAGATTTTTATTTTAAAAAAGATGTAGTATTGGTAAATCCCGATTATACTATTTACACCGATACACTGCGTCACAATACCTTTACGAAGATTTCCTATTTTTATGGACCCACCAAAATAATAGCAAAGAATAATTTTATTTATTGCGAAAATGGTTGGTACAATAGCGTTAAGGACATTTGTCAGTTTAACCGAAATGCCTACTTAAAAACAGACGGACAAAAATTTAGTGGCGATAGTTTGTTTTACGACCGTAAAAAAGGTTATGGAAAAGCAATAAAAAATGTTGTATTTGTTGACTCTGCCGAAAAAATAATTCTCAATGGTGAGTTGGCTGAATACTTTGAATTGCTTGATAAATCAGTTATTACAGGAAAGGCACTGCTTACACAATACTTTGGTGGCGATACTTTGTTTTTGCACGCGGATACACTAAAATCGACTTACGATACGGCTTATTTCAGAATTAAAAAGCAGCTTGAAAAATTAAAAAAGCCTGCGATGCCCGATTCAGTTGCCGACAATCATCGTCAGTTATTTGCTTATAATAAGGTGAAATTTTTCAAAAAGGATATGCAAGGTATGTGCGATTCATTGGTTGTGAATACAGGTGATTCGCTGATGAAAATGTTTGATGCCCCTGTGTTGTGGTCTGATTCTTCACAAATAACAGGTGACAGAATTGATATTAAAAACTATTCGGGGAAAATTGACTGGCTGTATATTCCCAACAATTCCTTTATAGCTTCGAAAGAAGATTCGGCTCGTTACAACCAAATAAAAGGGAAAACGATGAAGGGTTTTTTTGTAAACAATGAGATGAAGCGATTGAAGGTTGATGGTAACGGACAAGTTGTATATTATGTGAAAGAAAATAATGGTGCGTATATAGGGGTAAACAAAGCCGATTGCAACAATATGATGATTTATATGAAGAACAATTCGGTGAGCAAAATTGCAATGCTCGGTAAACCATCAGGTGCAATGCACCCCTACAAAGAATTAAGCATCGAAGACTTAATTTTGAAAGACTTTAAATGGTTGGACAATAGACAACCGAAAAAGAAAAGTGATATATTTATATGGTAGTTGTTGGTTGTTAGGAAGGGGTTTACTAACAAGCAAAATACCAATATCTAACATCTAATATCTAATATCCAACATCCAACATCCATTATCTAATTATAAACTTCTCCTTTTTTACCGTATTGTTATTGTATATTTCTATAAAATAAATTCCGCTGTTCCATTCCGAAACGTTGATAGAGAAACTCTTTTCCGTTTGTAAATGATTGTATATTTCTTTTCCTGTGGCATCGTAAATAAGCACAATGAGTTCACCTTCGGTACCTGAAATATTCAACACATCGGTAGCAGGATTAGGATAAATAGAAATGGTATTTTGCTCTATTTTTTCAATGCTGTTTGCTTGCAATATGGTAATTGCGCGTGTACTAACATTGCTGTTAACACTCCCGTCATTTACCGTAAAAGTTACATTGCGTGACGAGTTAGGTGCAACAGCATTGGTGTTTTGGTATTTAACAGACCTTAAAGCTGTTTGATAATTTGCTATTGTGCTTGTTCCACTTAATTTTAAAACACCTGTTGCAGCTGTGTAATTTCCTGTAATACCATTTTGTGTTGTAAACAACAACACATCTTCGTTTGCATTAAAGTTGGTGGTTATTTTTATTGATGCCGAGTCCATATCCACATCGTTGGCATCGTTTAATACAACTGTTGAAGTGATTATTTTAAAAGGGTCGCCAGTTATATAAACCAAAGGATTTACTTCCATTGCAGATAATACGGGGCTTGAATTCCCACCGTTATTTGCTCCTGCCAAAATTGGAGTGTTAGGACTTGCTTCGTAAGCATAATCCTTAATGGTAAAACTACTTGCATTGGCTGCAACCGTTAATCTTGCCCATCCATAGTGGTTTTGGCCTGCAATTTGAATTCTTAATGGTAAATATTTGTCGGTTTGTCCTATCCAATTACCTACACCTGATGACGAAGCTACAATTGCCATATAATGGTCTGCTGGATTTGGTTGTGTATTCCAAGTTACTGTATTTCCAATATTAAAATTTTGTGCAAGGGCATAAGGAAGTGGATACACTCCGCCATATAATGATCCACCAATGGCAGCATTTGCTCCCATTATAGTAGCATTCACTTGCCTTACTACACTACTAGAAGACGCAATAATATTAAGTTTTAATTTGAAATCTACCGTACCGTCATTGTTTAAATCAAGCATATATTGTCCGCCATTTGTGTTAATGGTAACATCCGGTACAATATCTGTATACACTACTTGCGATTGCACTTGACTTGTAATTCCTACCAATGAACCTGCCAAGGTTAAATAGGAGTGAAGTTTTTTGGTGGTTTGGTTTTGTAACATAGCCTTATTTTATATTATTTATAAGCGTAATTTATTGTTTAATTATTTTGTTTGTGCTAACAATATTCTTGTTAATCACTCTTACAAAGTAAATACCATTTGTTTCACTTCCCAAATTAATGTTTTGCTTTCCAGTATCTAGCTTTTGATTTAATATGATTTGACCTAGCGCATTGGTAATAGTAATTTCCGATTCAGTATTGAGGTCAATTGTAAACAAACCAGCAGCAGGATTAGGGTAAATTGCAGTATTGTTTGAATTTGAATTCTCAGTAATCCCAACTCCCGATTGACTCATTTTATGCACAAAAATGTCATTTAATCCGAATGAAGTGAAATTAACTACTCCGGCATCTTGATTAAAATCTACTGTTCCATTAAAATATCCGGTTGTATAAATACCATTTGTTGTTTGGTCTACAGCAATGGCAAAAGCTTCTTCATCAAAACTTCCTCCTATATTTTTTGCCCAGACAAAATTTCCTGAGGCATCTAATTTTGAAATAAATATATCTTCTAAACCTGATGAGATTAAATTAACAACTCCTGCTCCAGGGTCGAAATCAGCTGTGCCTATAAATGAACCTGTAGTGTATACATTGCCTGAAGCATCAAGTGCAAGTGAATATGCAATATCTTTTGATGACCCTCCAATATTTTTTGCCCACACAAAATTTCCTAGAGAATCTAGCTTTGAGATAAAAATACCATCTGAACCTACTGATGTTAAATTGTATGTTCCAACTCCAGGGTCAAAATCAACAGTGTCTCTAAATGAACCGCTTGTGTATACATTTCCCAATGCATCTGACTTAACTGAGAAGCCTTGTCCGCCTACCTTTCCCCACATACTTCTTGCCCAGACAAAATTTCCTGAAGCATTTAATTTTAAGATAAATATATTTCCAGCATAATTGGGTGAGACTAAATTAAATACACCGGGTCCCGGATCAAAATCAACTATATGAACAAAATTACCCGTTGCATATATATTCCCTGAAGCATCCACATTAATGGAATTAGCTACAACGGATGACCCAAGTTGGATACTTTCAATGTTTTTCGCCCATACAAAATTTCCGGTACTGTCTAATTTTAAAATGAATGAATTCTCACCATTTCCTGTTGTTAAATTAAATGTTCCTAAACTCGGGTCAAAATCAACAGTATCTAAAAACCAACCGGTAGTATAAATATTGTTAAATGAATCAACAGCTATTGATGTGCTTCCAATCCATTGATTGGGATTAATATTTCCAATGCTTTTTGCCCATAAAAAATTTCCTGAACTGTCCAATTTTGAAATAAATATTCCATTGCCGGCTGAGATTAAATTGAATGTGCCGGGACCGGGATCGAAATCAACTGTATCAGAATAATAACCTGTAGTGTATACATTCCCTATTCCATCAATGGCAATTGATTTAGCCTCATCATGAAAGGCACCTCCGATACTTTTCGCCCAAATAAAATTCCCTAAGGAATCGAATTTTGAAATGAACATATCAGACATTGCCATAGCCGTTAAATTATAAATAGCGGCACCAGGATTAAAATCTACTGCACCTTGAAAAGTGCCTGTTGTGTATACATTACCGGAAGAATCTATGGCAATAGCATTTCCCTTGTCACTTTGCGTACTACCCATATTTTGAGCCCATTCAAAATTGGGAGATTGGGCAATTAATTGATGGGTAAACAACAATGCTGTAATACTGATAAATAAGATTTTAAATTTATTTATTAAAACTTTATTCATTTTGCTTATAAGGTGTATTACAAATATAACATAACTTTGCATACATAATACGGAACCATTCAATGAAAAGCTCTATTTCCCTCTTTGTAATCTTTTTTATTTTCACAAGTTCTTTCGAGGCTAAAAAGAAGGTTTCGGTGTTGGAAGTGCTTAGTGCTACTTCCCGTTATTCCTGTGCAGGTATTCCCGGAGCAGGTTGTACAACTTTATACAGTGTTAAACTGTCAACAAAGCTTGCATCAAATAAAATTAAGATCGACCGTTTTTGGGTAGGAAAGGAGTACCTGCCGCCAAGCATAAAGAATATTACCAATATAGAACGCACCGAGTTTTCTAAAAATGATTCTATTCTGCTTGTTGCCTCTAAAAGTACGAATGTTGATAAAAAATTTAGACCCGATTACGAAGAGGAGAAGATAAAAGCATATCCTGTACCATACGAATACAAAGGTGTGGCTTTAATAAGTTATTTGTACAATAAAAAACGCAGGTATATAGAAGTAGAAAGTATTAAGGCGCTTCCTCCGGTGTATCATCCTTAGAAAGAATCAAGATGTGAGAATCAAGACGCAAGATTTTAGACACTAGTTATTTTTCGCAACCCCTCACTCCGATAGTAATCTAAATCACACCAACAACCAACAACTATCAACCAATAACTATTTTACGAACGCCCTTCGTCAATTTTTATCATAGCAAAAACAGCATAATTAATCATATCGTAGTAGTTGGCATCAATACCTTCACTGATTAGTGTTTTGCCTTTATTGTCTTCAATTTGTTTAATGCGTAACAGTTTCATTAAAATTAAATCGGTAAGCGAACTTACGCGCATATCCCTCCAGGCTTCATCGTAATCGTGGTTTTTATTTTCCATCAAACCTTTTGCTTCTCCCACATATTTCTCAAATAATTTTGTTGCCTTATCCATCGATAAGTCCATTTCATCGCCAGTACCCAAGGTTAATTGAATTAAACCAATTACCGAATAGTTTACAATTCCGATGTATTCCGATAAAATATCCTCTTCAATTTTTTGCATACCTTTATCTTCAATACTGCGTATGCGTTGTGCTTTAATAAAAAGTTGGTCGGTAATGGAGCTGGTGCGCAAAATTCGCCAAGCACTTCCATAATCGTGCATTTTTTTAATAAATATATCTTTACAGCTTTTTATGGCAGCATCAAATTGTGCGGAAGTATTGCTCATATTTGCAATGTGAAAAAGGATTAATATTAGAATGTCAAAGATAATTATTTTGGACAAATTGAATGAACTGTAACGGAAAAATACTTTCTCTTGAAAAACCAGTAGTGATGGGCATTTTAAACATCACTGCCGATTCTTTTTACGATGGCGGTAAATTCTCTTCCGACAAATCAGCCTTAGAACAGGTTTCAAAAATGTTGGAAGAGGGGGCGAGTATTATTGATATTGGAGCATCTTCTTCAAAGCCCGGTTCTGTTGCCATTGATGAAAAAGAAGAGATTCAAAAAATTGAAAATATCTTAAAATTGTTGGTAAAGGAATTCCCAACTAGCATTTTTTCGGTAGATACCTTTCGTGCATCGGTTGCTGAAACAGCACTAGCAAATGGTGCAGGAATCATAAACGATATTTCGGGAGGAGAAATGGATGCCCGAATGTTTCCGTTCATTGCAAAAGAAAAAGTTCCTTATATAATGATGCACATGCAGAATACACCAAAGACAATGCAGGATGCACCACAATATAAAAATGTTGTGAGTGAGGTATTTGAGTATTTCGAACAAAGGCTAAATCAATTGAAATCATTGGGTGCTAGCGATATTATTATCGACCTTGGATTCGGATTCGGCAAAACTATGGAACACAATTATAGCTTGTTGAAAAATCTTTCTTTGTTTAAAAAATTTGAATTGCCTATTTTAGCGGGACTTTCTCGAAAATCAATGATAAACAAGCCACTCAATATCTCTCCTAAGCAAGCACTTAACGGAACAACGGTGTTAAATACATTGGCTTTAATGAATGGAGCGAACATATTGCGAGTACACGATGTAAAGGAAGCGATGGA
>CAIMGI010000051.1 GCA_903840505.1 uncultured Bacteroidota bacterium | reverse complement strand
TCCAGTCTTCTGAATAGTAGCGGTTTTCACGCACAGCAGTGTCAAAGTAGGTTTTCATGTAGGGATTAAACGATTTGTTAGATGAACTAATTGTTAATCGTACACCACATATACGTTTGTACAATGAGATTCAGCCTTCGAAGAAACAGGCGATTGATAAATCCATTCGATTCAAAAATTACCATAATTTCGTAAGCTCAGTAAAGCCAAAAAATGAGCGCTTGGAAATTTACAACAATGCCGCCATTATGAATGCCCTTAAAAAGGACAACAGGGTATTGGGTGTTGCACCAAAAATTACTGCACAGGTTTTTTACAATGTGGGTTCTATTGATTTAACAGGAGTTATAAATGGAGTGGATGTTGAAGAGGAAAACAGGTTGTTTAAATTTAAAGATTATGTTACTAGTGGTAATTTTATCGACCTTAAAAACACTCCTAATAGCATTGTATTAGGGAAAGGAGCTGCTGAAAAAATGTTGGCAAACATCGGGGATGTAATTCAGGTTACAACTACAAAGGGTGAGCGTATGCAATTAAAGGTAGTGGGCTATTTTCAATCGGGCATACAAGACATTGATAAAGTACAGAGCTACGCTTCCATCGGTACAACTCAAAAATTATTGGGTGAAACAAATAGTTATGTCACCGATATTCAGATTAAACTAAAAGACATATTATTGGCACCCCAGCTTGCCAAGGAATACCAGCAATTGTTTGATGTGGAATCGGTCGATATACAAACAGCCAATTCGCAATTCGAAACCGGTAGTTCTGTAAGAACACTGATATCCTATGCTGTTGGTATTACCTTATTGATTGTTGCCGGTTTTGGAATTTATAATATTCTGAATATGATGATTTATGAAAAGATGGATTCAATTGCAATTTTAAAAGCAACCGGATTCTCAGGCAAGGATGTAAACTTTATTTTTATCACCATTGCATTGAGCATAGGCATTTTTGGTGGACTCTTGGGTTTATTTTTTGGATTTAGTTTATCTGCTTTAATTGATAATATCCCCTTTAATACGGCAGCATTACCTACCATTAAAACTTATCCCATTAATTATAATCCCAAATTCTATATTATTGGGAGCATTTTTTCTATTGTTACAACATACTTTGCTGGGTATTTTCCTTCGCGTAAGGCAAGTAAAATTGATCCGGTAATTATTATTAGAGGAAAATAATATGGACGGGAAAATACTGGAGGCAAAAGGTGTTTCAAAATATTTTCACGACCCAATTACTATACAGGTATTGAAGGATATTAACTTCTCTATTCAAAGAGGTGAGTTTGTTTCTGTTATTGGTAAATCGGGCTGCGGCAAGTCAACTTTATTGTACATTTTATCCACTATGGATACAGATTACGAAGGAGAGTTGCTTATTGATGGCATTACGATGAAGGGTAAAAAGGAGGGTGATTTAGCGCGGGTAAGAAACGAGAAAATAGGCTTTGTATTTCAATTTCATTATTTGCTCAACGAGTTTTCGGTATTACGCAATGTTATGTTACCCGGTTTAAAGCTTGGTAAGCATTCCGAGAAAGAAGTGGAGCAGCGCGCCTATGAAAAATTAAAAATATTGGGCATAGAAAGTGAAGCATTAAAATGGCCCAATCAATTGTCGGGTGGGCAAAAGCAACGTGTAGCCATTGCTCGTGCATTAATCAACGACCCTCTCATTATTATGGGTGATGAACCAACCGGTAACCTGGATAAAAAGAACAGTGAAATTGTGTTTAATATATTTCAGGAATTGGCACAAGTGTACAATCAATCGCTTTTAATTGTAACCCACGATAATGAGTTTGCGCTGCGTACCAACCGTATAATTGAAATGGAAGATGGTAGGATTATTCGAATGTAGATTGTTCGTCCTTATTAAATTTATTCACCGGTATTTGTAATTTCCATAGCCTTAATTTCTACATCTGGAAGAGAGTTTTTCAGTGAATCTAAATCAGTTTTGTTGATTGTACCTATTTGTAGATATTTTAATTTTTTTAAGGGCAACAAAGGATTGTAACTTTCAATTTTATTGGAATTACCAAGGTTTATTTTTTCAAGAGTTGACAATTTTGAAATGAAATTAATACTACAAATTTTATTTGCTGACAAATCAAGTTCTTTAAGGGCTGGCAGTGATGGGAATTTTTTTATTGTATCCAATTGGGTATTTATCAATGTCAGCACTTCCAATTTTGGGAAGAAGCTTAATTCGGAAAGGTTATTTACAGTACTGTTTTCAATATGTAATGTAGTTAGCTGATTAAACATCGCAAGCGGTTTTAAACTTTGTAAGTTGCAATTTTCAAATTTCAGTTCACGAATACTTTCTTTCTTATTCTTCAGCTCCTCATACACTCTTTTTTTCTCGCTATTTGAAGAGGGCCATTCCATTCCGGAATATTCATTCAAGAACGTATATAATTTTAAGCTCAAACCCGATTTAAAATTATAATACTCTGTTCCTCTTAAACTGTTATAGTAATCACGCGCTTCAAAATCATCCTTGGAAGCAAGTGAGTCGGGAAGAGCCAACAGTTGCGGGAGATTTTTGAAACTCAAATCCAGCAATAAATATTTCTCCAGCTTTTTATGTTCAACATCGTGTTTTTTAATGTTGAAATTGGTAATGATTGTATCCCAGTTAAACATACAAGATAGGATAAGTATATAAAAGTAAACTGCCGCATTTACCCTAAACAAATACCAATTTGTTTTTAGTTTGAATACTTTTATGAAGGTTGTGATTAAGCCAATTAAAGTAAGAATCAGATAAACATAAACGCCTATCTTTTTATATGACAGACCCGATTCCTGTATGTACATATTGTTTCTGTAAGCTGTTGAGAATATCATAAAGGCATTCTGAACTATCCAAGCAAAAGCCAATGCTCTAAGCCATTTATTATTTTTGTAATAGTTTAACTCTCCGCGGAAGTAAAAAAGCAGTATCATAATGGCAACAATGATGGAGGTGATGAGTGTTCCTATTCCATCGTGTACGAAGGCTTTATGATTAATTCCTTTGGGTAAATTCCCATCAAACCATAAATAATTTAGGTCGAGTATATTTACAAGCAACAGTAAAAGATTGAGCATAGCGAATAAAACAATTCCCGAAATATTTTCGGTATCAGTTCTCATTAGTTCACTCAAGAAATTTTTTCGTGAAGCAATTTCAGGACTAAGTTCCAACGAAGCATTCTGATCTTTTTCAATAATAAATGGAAGAATGCCATTGTGAAAGAATCCGTACAAAAGCAGTAAGCCGCTATAAGTAAAGAATATCCACCCTATGGAAATAAAATCAAGGTTAATGTTTTTTGTAAAATCATAAAACAAGGGATTGGCATTTTGGTAAAAGAGAAAGAATACGATAGCGATTAGCAAAGGAATAATAAACAAGAATACTTTTACATACAATGGTCTGCTGTAG
>CAIMGI010000050.1 GCA_903840505.1 uncultured Bacteroidota bacterium | reverse complement strand
CTGCAAAAATAGAATATATTTTCACATCTACAAAATATATTCTCTTATTATTTTTAAAAAACGAACTCTTTTTTGTAATAAAGGCTACTCTTTCAACCTCGACTTTTGTTTTTTTGCTTGAGCAATAACCGCTTCCAAGGCACTATCAACAGCCTCTTCAAAACTTTTAGCATTCCTTTTTGCAAACAATTCGTGACCCGGAATCGTTGCTTTTATTTCTGCAAGTTTATTTTCTGCATCGCTTGATTTTTCAAGCTTAAGCGTTACCTCTACACCAATTATTGCATCGTAGTAGTGCTCAATCTTTGTTATTTTTTCATTTACAAATTGGAGTAATTTTTTGTCAGCATCAAAGTGCAAGGACTGGATTTCGATTTTCATACGCTATTTTTTAGTTATTAATTATGCTTTAGGATGTGCTTTTTTATGTATGTTTTTAAGTTTTTCAATTGTATTGTGTGTGTATACTTGTGTCGCACTTAAACTGGCGTGCCCCAATAATTCTTTTATAGCATTCAACTCGGCTCCATTTTCTAACATATGCGTTGCAAAAGTATGGCGTAAAACGTGCGGACTTTTTTTCTCAATTGTTGTAACCATACCAAGGTATGCATTAATTTTTCGGTAAACAAATTTAGTGTACAATGCTTCACCTTTTCCGCTAATAAAAAAAGTATTTGATGTATTCACAATTTGCGACCTTAATAAAATGTAAGCGGATATTTTTTTTTGCAATTCCAGCGTAATAGGAATACTTCTTTCCTTGTTTCTTTTCCCCAACACCTTTATGGTATTATTATAAACATCTAAGTCGCTCAGCTGAATGTTAATCAACTCCGAAAGACGCATTCCGCTGGCATAAAACAGCTCTATCATCAGCTTATCACGCACACCGTCAAAACTTTCGTCAAATTCTACTGTATCTAGCAATTGATTCATTTTTACTTTTTCAACAAACACAGGTAAGCGTTTTGCCGATTTGGGTGAAACAATTTTAAGCATCGGATTAACGTCTAAAACCCTTTGCTGAAGCAAGTATTTATAATATGATTTTAGGGTTGTTATTTTTCTGTTGACTGAACGAGGTGAAATTTTTTGCTCTAACAGTTGCACCACCCAACTGCGAATAAAGGTGTGGCTCACCTGTTTTATATCGTCCAATTCATACTCTTTTTTTAAATAGGCATAGAATTGAACCAAATCGTTGGAATAGGCAACTACAGTGTGCTTTGAAAATCTTTTTTCAAATTGTAAATAATCAATAAATCCCTTGTGCTGCATACCCTATTTTTAATTACAACGAATAAAGATGATTTGAGTTACGTTTGTACAATAATTTAACATAAAATATGTTATTTTAACGTTTGTAACGAATCACTATGCAAAATAAACTCATAAGTAAGATATATTGTTTAAGCTGCTGTTTTATCTTTTCACTTTGCATTGTTAGTAAAGCCCAAAAATTTACCATCAGCGGATACATAGAAGACAAAGCAACAGGAGAAAAATTAATTGGCGCAAGTATTTATGAGCCACGACTAAAGATTGGTGCTGCCGCAAATGCTTATGGCTTTTACAGCATCACATTACCTGCAGATACAATTCAGCTAATTATACGATACATTGGATATGCACCCCAGGTATTGAAAATAAAATTGAGCAAAAATGAATCCTTTAATTTTAAACTCAGCCCCTCCAATGAATTAAAAACGGTTGAAATAGTTGAAACCAGAGTAGAAAAAATAGAGGAAAGATCACAAATGAGTACCATTGAAATACCCATTGCACAAATAAAATCTATTCCTGCTTTATTCGGTGAAGTAGATGTTTTAAAAGCATTGCAATTGTTGCCGGGCGTTCAGTCGGGAGGCGAAGGCAGCAGTGGATTTTATGTGAGAGGTGGTGGCCCCGATCAGAATTTAATTTTGTTGGACGAAGCACCCGTATACAATGCCTCTCACCTATTTGGCTTCTTTTCGGTTTTTAATGCCGATGCCATTAACAATGTAGAGTTGATAAAAGGCGGCTTCCCTGCAAGGTACGGTGGAAGATTGTCATCGGTGGTAGAAATAAATATGAAAGAAGGCAACAACAAAGAGTTTCACGGTGAAGGAAGTGTTGGTATTATTTCTTCTAAACTTACTGTGGAAGGACCAATCATTAAAGATAAAACGTCTTTTATTGTTTCCGGCAGAAGAACCTATATTGATATACTTGCCCGCCCCATTATAAAGGCACAAAACAACGGCTCACCTGCAGGATATTATTTTTACGATTTAAACGCAAAAATAAACCATAAAATATCCGACAAAGACCACCTTTATTTGAGCTTCTATACAGGTGATGATAAGTTTTATGTGGTTGCAAAAGATGGTTACCAAAATTTCGAACAGGAATCGAATTACCAATTGGGTTGGGGCAATATGACAGGTTGTTTAAGATGGAATCACTTATTCGGACCTAAACTATTTGCCAATACAACTGCTACCTATTCAAAGTTTAAATTTTACACCAAAATTTCTGAAAAAACTACTCAAACAAATAATGGAGTTAAAACAAAGGATGAGTTTAGCTTGAACTATTTTTCTGGAATAAATGACTGGACAGGAAAAGTAGACTTTGACTACTACCCTGTTTCGAACCACAAAATAAAATTTGGAATAAATAATATCTATCACACCTTTAATACAGGAGCTACTCAATACAAAATAAACCAAACATCGCTCACAAATGTTGATACAACTTTAGGAAGCAATCCCATATATGCACACGAAAGTGCTGTATACATTGAAGATGATATGAAGCTTAGCGAGAAATTTAAGGCGAACATTGGTGTGCACGGATCAGGATTTTTAGTAAAAAACACATTTTACAAATCAGTTCAACCACGAGCATCATTGCGCTATTTATTGCCAAAAGACCTAGCCTTAAAGTTATCCTATGCAACGATGACTCAATTTATTCACCTATTATCCAACTCAAGTATTGGACTACCAACCGATTTATGGGTTCCTTCAACAGATACAGTAAAGCCCGAATTTTCGCAACAAATAGCCATAGGACTTGCAAAAACAATTGAAAACGATTATGAATTTAGTGTAGAGGGGTATTACAAAAAAATGAACAATATCATTGATTATATTGATGGTGCAAACTTTTTAGAATCGAACAAAGATTGGCAAAAGAAGGTTGAGGCGGGAAAAGGTTGGAGTTATGGTACAGAATTATTTATTCAAAAAAAGAAAGGAAAAACAACGGGGTGGGTTGGTTATACACTATCCTGGACCAATAGGCAATTTGAAAACATCAATTTCGGAAAACCTTTTCCATATAAATACGATCGCAGGCACGATTTTGAATTTGTTGTTTCACATAAATTTAGCGAAAACATTGATTTTGCTTGTACCTGGGTGTACGGAACAGGAAATGCACTTTCATTACCTATTGCATCATACAATGGTTTAGGCTATTACCAAGGTGGCTACCAAAATCAAACTACTGTTGATTTTTATGGCGACAAAAACAGTTTCAGAATGGCCTCCTACCATCGCTTAGACCTTGGTGTTAATTTTAAAAAGAAAAAGAGGTATTGGGAACGCGTTTGGAACATTAGTGTTTATAATGTATACAGTCGTAAAAACCCCTATTTTATTTATTTTGGTTACGATGATTTTGGTAATAAGGTTGCAAAGCAAGTCAGCCTCTTCCCTATAATTCCATCCATTAGTTATAGTTTTAAATTTTAACAATGAAAAGAACTTTCAATATACTTATTACACTCCTACTTGTTTTTGTTATACAATCCTGCGAAACGGTTGTAGATTTAAAAATACCCGAACACAAGCAACTGTTGGTACCCAATTGTTTTTTCAATCCGGATAGTTTTATGGAGGTTCAACTAAGCACCAGCAAAGGAAGTTTGGATAACAATCAAAAAATAAATACTGTAAATGGTGCAACCATTCAAATTTTTGAAAACGGGCAGATAAAGGAAATACTGGTACAAACGGGTGATGGAATTTACAAAGCCAATAACTTTAAACCACAAGCAGGGAAAAGCTACGAAGTAAAAATAAATGCAGGGAATTATGATGAGATAGATGCTACGAATACTGTACCTATTGCCGTACCCATTAACAATTTTAGTTTTAAAGACAGTGCATTTATTGAAAGTGGCGGAAGCGGTGGTTATGTTTCACAACTAACATTAAACTTCTCGGATCCGGCAGCTGAAAAAAATTATTATGCCGTTCAGGTTTTTACATACGATACAATGTTTTTAAATTTCCCTCCGGGACCGGGCGATACACTGATAATTGCCCGAATGCTATACACCTATAGTGAAGACCCAAATTCAACAGGTTCAAGCTATTCGGGTGTTATGATGAACGATGAACTAATTAACGGACAAAGTTATTCGCTCAAAATAAATTTCTCATCCTATGAATTAATGCCAAACAGTAAAATTACGGCTGTTCTTCAGTCGGTGAGTAAGGAGCTTTTTTTATACACAACAACCCTTAGCAATCAACAAAACAATCAAGGAAATCCATTTTCCGAACCTGTTAGGGTTTACTCAAACATCAATAAGGGATTGGGTATTTTTGCGGGATTTAGCTCGAGTAAAGTAATTGTGAGGTGATTATAATAATTACTCGCTACGCTTGTTGATCCCAAAGGGGAGGCTTTAGTGAAGTAATATTCCTAAAGTGATTTACTTGTATTTTAGTTTGTGAATTCAATATGTTTGATTCGCTGCCTAAAAAAACAAAAGCCCCGCTATTGCGGGGCTTTGCTCACTGGCGGAGAAAGAGGGATTCGAACCCCCGGACCTATTACAGTCAACAGTTTTCAAGACTGCCGCGATCGACCGCTCTGCCATTTCTCCGAATGCAAAATTATATTTTTTTTTGATGTTCGGATAAAAAAAATAGCATTTTCACTAATTTACTTTTTGTTGATGCAAGTACTTATCTGTACCTTAGCCTTATAAAACAATATAAATGAGAAAAATAGTAGGATTTCTTTTTTGCCTTATTGCATTTGCAAGCAATCTGGAAGCAAAAAAACTGACGGCATATTATTCAACTGCAAACTACTACTCGCCAAAAAATGGTGCTTATGTAGAAACATACTTATCTGTAAAAGGAGGTAGTGTTAACTTTGTAAAAAATGCAAAGGGTAAATACCAAGGCTCCATTGAGGTTTCGGTAGCATTTATGCAAGACACCCTCGTTAAAAATTTTCAGAAATACAATTTATTAAGTCCCGAAATTGACGACACCCTGCACGAAATACCTAATTTTATTGACCAACAAAGGTATACATTGCTCAATGGCACCTATGAAGTTGAGTTAACCATAGCCGATAAAACATCTAAATCAAAACCATATAAAACAGTTCAACAATTAACCGTAAGTTTAAATCCAACCATCTGCGGGTTTTCATCCATTGAATTATTGGAATCAATGAAACCCACGGAAAAGGAAAATATTTTCAGTAAAAGCGGTTATGATTTAATTCCATTTGTTTCAAGCTACTATCCACAGTTTGTTACAGCATTGGATTTTTATACCGAATTATATAATTCAGATAAGCAATTGGGAAAGGGTGAAAAATTTATGTTTACTTATTATATTGAAAGTTATGAAAGCAAAGTAATGCTAAGTTCCTTTTACAATTACAGCAAACAAACGGCAGAAAAAGTAAATATTTTATTGAGTAGTTTTTCTATAAAAGACCTTCCATCTGGCAATTACAATTTAGTTGTGGAGGCGCATAATAAAAGTAATGAAACAATCGCTGTTCAACGTCAATTCTTTCAGCGAAATAACCCTAGTGTAGGTTTCGATATCAATGATATGGCAGCCATAACTACAACTGGAATGTTTATAGAAAAATACACAAACAAGGATTCGTTAGTTGAATATATTCGTTCAACAAGGCCTATTGCTTCTACCCTAGAAAAAAACTTTATTGATAACCAAGCTAAAATAGTCGACTTACAAACCTTGCAGAAATTCTTTTATGGTTTTTGGATAAAGCGCGATGAAAAAATGCCTGAAAAAAAATGGCTGGATTACAATGAGCAAGTAAAAATTGCAAACAAAGAATTTGGTTCGGGCAGAATAAAGGGATATTTAACCGATAGAGGAAGGGTATTTTTACAATATGGCCCACCAAATTATAGGAACCCTTACTTAAACGAACCCAATGCATACCCTTATGAAATATGGGAATACCTAAAACTAAATTCTCAAAACAATAGAAAATTTGTGTTCTACAATGCTGATTTGGTAAGCAACAATTTTAAATTATTACACAGCGATGTAATTGGTGAAAAGTACGATAATCGTTGGCAAATGGTTTTAACAAAACGTGTTGAACAAGGCCCCGACCTTGACAAAGAAAAAGCTACTCCCGGCTATGGAAGTCAGATGGATGACAATTTTAATAACCCGCGATAAACAACAAATCTATTGAAAAAAGTAGCTGTTGTTATCCTTAATTGGAACGGTAAAAGACACCTTGAACAATTTCTTCCCAGCGTTGTAAAATACAATCCGCATATTGCCGAAATTATTGTAGCCGATAATGCCTCAACGGATGATTCAGTTGCATTTGTGGAGAAAAACTTTCCGAGTATTTCCATTATTAAAAATAACGAAAACGGAGGCTTTTCAAAAGGATATAACGATGCCTTAAAACAAGTAAAAACTGAATATTACGTTTTATTGAACTCTGACGTTGAAGTAACTGAAAATTGGATTGAATCCATTATTGAAATAATGGATAAAGATAAAAGTATTGCCGCTTGTCAACCCAAAATTTTAGACTTCAAAAATAAATCCTATTTTGAGTATGCAGGTGCATCGGGTGGTTTTATTGACAGTTTGGGCTATCCTTATTGCAGAGGAAGAATATTCAATGAGTTAGAAAAGGACACACAACAGTACAACGATGTTATTGATGTTTTTTGGGCAACGGGCGCTTGTATGTTTGTACGAGCAGAAGTATACCATAAATTAGGGGGCTTGGACGAAGACTTTTTTGCACATATGGAAGAAATTGATCTATGTTGGAGAATGCAAAATATGGGATACCGAATAAAAGCTTGTCCCACCTCAACAGTATACCACGTTGGAGGAGGAACGCTTTCTAAAATTAGTCCTCAAAAAACATTTTTAAATTTCAGGAATAATTTACTTTTATTGAGTAAAAATTTACCCAGTAATAAGCTGTTCCCTGTTATATTTTACAGAATGATATTGGATGGAATTGCTGCATTTAAATTTTTATTTGCAGAAGGCTTTGGTCATTTTACAGCTGTAATTAAAGCTCACTTTTCATTTTATGGCTTATTTTCTGCTAATCGAAAAAAGCGAAAAGAGTTTACTTTCCCGGAGAGAGACACTGTATATACAAAAGTTAAGGTAGATAATTTAGTGTGGGAATTTTACACAAAAAAGAAGAAAAAATATTCCGAATTATAATCCTTTACTGTACTTATCCTCCTTCAGTCTTTTTTTGATTTCAGCTATTCGCTGCTCCTTAAAGGGTTGTCTATTTTTAATAGAAAATTCCGTAAAATAGCTGTGCTTTTCTAAAAATGGAATTTGTATTTCGTCCCATTGCTTATCACTTTGTATTTTTCCGAAGGCCATTAACTCATTCTTTAATGAATCGGCAATTTGATGAAAATCATCTCTTCCTAAATAATCTAAATCGGCATCGCACATTATTTTTTCCAATATGGTAGAGGCTTTTTGTGGAATTTGAGTAGACATAATTATTTTTTCAATCATCTCCATTTGCTTTTCACTGTATCCGAATTGAGGTAAGGTTTCCTTTGCCATTGCAACACCAATTGGTTCATTTTTCACATATTCCTTTGTAAATCCTGCATCGTGAAACAAGGCTGCCGTTTTCAATACATACAAATCCTCCCCTTCTACTCCTTCGTTATTGGCAATATTCTCAGCCGATTTACAAACATCAAGTGTATGGTGTAAGCCGTGGTAAAATAAACCCGGAGGCAATTGTTCGGAAAGCATTTTCACGATGTATTGTTCTGCCTTTTTATAATTGATGTTACTATATAAAACGTGGTCTAAACGATCGGCAAAATTCTGATTCGGCACTATTCCTTCACCGTTTTCTGAAAGTTCAGGCTTAATGGATTCCACAAAATACATATCAATCTCACCCTTGTTCTTCGCTTGCACTTTACCGCGATAAGTACAAACAAAAAATTCTTTTGCAACTTGATATGTTGTTCCTGAAATATTTACTTTACCTTCTAAACTCGTTGCCTCCATTCTACTTGCAACATTCACTGTATCGCCCCAAACATCGTATGCAAAACGTTTAATACCAACTACCCCTGCAATTAACTCACCTGTATGAATTCCAATACGTACTTCCCAACAAGCTTCACCTGTTTTTTCTCTTTCTACTTTTAGCTCTCGTAGATAACGTTGTATTTCCAAGGCAGCCAAAATAATATCAACAGGGTTGCTTTTATTGCGAAGCGGAACCCCACCAACACACATATAGGCATCACCAATGGTTTTAATTTTTTCAATGTCATATTTCGCAATAATTTCATCAAACTTTATAAAATAACGATCCAGCTCTTCCACCAATTCTTTTGGACGAAGCGTTTCTGAAATTTTCGTAAACCCTTTAAAATCGGTAAACATTACAGATGCCGAACGGTAATGGCGTGCCGAAGCTTTACCTTTATTTTTTAACTCATCCACCGTTTCGGATGGAAGAATGTTTAACAACAACTTTTCTACTTTATCCTTTTCTTCTTGAAGCAAATTCTTTTGCTCTTCCACATTCGACTTTTCAATTTCCAACTCTGAAGTACGTTCCTTTACTTCTATTTCCAATTGCTTGCTGACACTTTCAATACGGTAAATTCGGGTTCTATACCAAGCATATACAATTACAAAAAGCAATAAAACAAGCAATACCCTAAACCAAAGTCGCTTCCAAATTGGTGGTGTTATTATAATTTTAACTGAAACAATCTTATCGCTCCAAACACCATCACTGTTTGCTGCCATTAACTTAAAAGTGTACTCCCCCGGTTCAAGATTGGTGTAATAAGCTTGCCTCCGATTGCCTACAAAATTCCAATCTTCATCCAATCCTTCCATCATAAATTTATATACATTCTTTTCGGGCGATGAATAATGTAAAGCAGCATATTCAAAGGAGAAGAAGTTCTCTTTGTAAGAAAGTGTTATTTCTTGTGTTGCATAAATGCTTGCTTTCAAGATTGATTTTTTGCCCGGCTTTATGGATTTATTAAACACTTTAAAGTCGGTAATTACCACATCAGGAGGAATAGTATTGGTTTGAATAAAATCTGGAAAGAAAGCATTAAATCCATTGATTCCGCCAAAAAACATTTCACCTGAATTCGACTTAAAATAAGCTCCAGTATTAAATTCATTGCTCTGCAAACCATCATTCTCATAATAATTGCGAAACTCCTTAGTTTTTGTATTGAATCGTGAAATACCCTTATTGGTACTCAACCATAAATTATTTTTTGCGTCCTTTAATATTCCATAGATCACATTATTTGAGAGTCCATTACGCTCCGTA
Source organism: uncultured Bacteroidota bacterium (assembly GCA_903840505.1). GTDB lineage: Bacteria > Bacteroidota > Bacteroidia > UBA4408 > UBA4408 > CAIMGI01. The sequence continues at coordinate 3,817 of CAIMGI010000050.1, read as the reverse complement.
AAATATTCAAACTCACCTGTTTTTACATCCAACTTATTTAAACCACCACCAAATGTACCCAACCACAATACATCGTTTTCGTCTGGAAAAATTGCCAACACTCCATCATTATTGATTGTTCTTATATTACCTATGATACTCTTAAGTTGAATAAAAGACAGTTTGCTAATATCACTTTCTTCCTTGTCCTTAAACACAACTTTACATAGTCCTCCACCATTGGTACCAATCCAAATTCGCCCCTTTGCATCTTGACTAATACACCTTACATTGTTAGCACTTAACTTGTCATTAGATCCTTGTTGAGATTGATATAAAAACATTTTTTCTCTGCTCTTATCTAATACCAGCAAACCTTCCTTTGTGCCCATCCAAAGATTTTTATTCTTATCTTCAAAAATGATGTATACTTTTTTATTATTTATTTCTTGAATATTTTTATTGGGTTTAAATAAAATAATTTCTCCACTTACTTTATTCAAATAACACAATCCCTTTTCAGCACCTAACCATATTGTACCAGCTTTATCTTCCATAACATAAGTAATGTCCTTGCTAATTGATTTATCACCAGCAGATTTCATTACATAATGAGTATATGCTTGATCCTCTTTGCTGAATTTGTCTAATCCGTCTTTAGTGGCAATCCATAAGTTAGCGTCCTTGTCCTCCCAAATTGACCATACCTGATTGCTGCTAATGGAGTGCCTTAGATTACTGGTTTGTTGGTAATGTTTAAAACCTTGTTTTACTTTATCAAATTTATTTAAGCCATTTTCAGTACCAATCCACAATGTACCTGTTTTGTCTTGTTCAATGCACTGAATAGTATTACTGCTTATACCATTTTCTATTCCTGTTAAGTAATCATAATGCGTAAATTTCTGGGTTTTAGCATCGTACCGGTTTAATCCTCCACCCAAGGTTCCAATCCAAACATTGTCGGAATTATCCTTGTAAACACATTTAACCGCATTGTTTGAAAGACTATAGAAATAATCGTCCTTATGAATAAAATGAGAAAACATTTTACTCTTCGTGTTAAATAAGTCTAATCCATTGTTGGTTGCAACCCAAAGATTGTTGCCATCCGGAAATAGATTCCAAACTTGGTTATCGCTTATTGACTTAACATTTTTAGGACTATGTGTATAATTGATAAATTGTTTGTTACTACTATTAAAAGAAGTTAAACCACCATCTGTTGTTCCTATCCAAATAGTGCCGTCTTTATTATCCAATAAGCAATTGATACCGTTGCTGAATATAGGACTGTTTTCTTTTTTAAAAACTTCAACAGTTTTAAGAATATAATTGTCTAAAATTAAATGATTCAAGCCACCATCGGTAGTACCTACCCACATTGTACCTTTTACATCCTGAATAATAGAAAGGATGGAGTTACTGCTCAGTCCCGGTCCTACTTTTGGATTATTGTAATAATGTGTAAATGTTCCTGAAGTTGGGTGAAATACGCTGATACCTAATTCCGTTCCTGCCCATATAGCTCCCTGTTTATCTTCGAACAAACAATGAATAAAATTATTGGAGATACTCGAAGAATCATCTAAATCATTTCTATAAACAGTAAAGGAATAACCATCATATCTATTCAGTCCGTCCTGTGTACCGAACCACATAAAACCTTTACTGTCTTGTAAAATACAATTTACAGACGATTGTGATAAGCCATTTGCAAGTGAAATATGATCGAATCGAATATTGTTGTACTGTGCTTTTAGCGGCAGGAAGCCAATCAGAAATAAAAAGAGTAATATTAATGTTTTGTATAAGTTGTGCACCATAACAATAATGCAAAGGTAAGCTATATTCTTTATTCTAGTCATTTAATCGAAAATTTCGAACAATTTTAATTCCACATATTAATAATTATATACTTTTGTCACCTCAAAGATTCCAAATGTCTAAAGACAACCATCTCGTTCACAAATTATCCGCAGCCGGCTTACTGGTAACTTTAGGTATTATTTTTGGAGACATTGGAACCTCACCACTCTACGTGTTAAAAGCAATTGTTGGTGAACACCCAATTGATGCAGTAACCATAATGGGCGGCATTTCTTGTATATTTTGGACACTTACACTTCAAACTACTCTAAAATATGTTGTATTAACACTTCGTGCTGATAATAAAGGCGAAGGCGGTATTTTTGCCTTATACACCTTGGTAAAAAAAACCAAAGTAAAATGGTTAATGTTTCCTGCTGTAATTGGTGGCAGTGCTATTTTAGCTGAAGGGATTATTACACCACCCATCTCTGTTTCTTCAGCTATTGAAGGTTTACGAATGGTTGATTCACTAAAACATATTCCAACTGTACCAATCGTTATTTTCATCATTATACTTCTTTTTAGTATACAACAATTCGGCACCAAATCTATCGGTAAATTATTCGGACCAATTATGTTTATTTGGTTTATGATGTTGGGAATACTTGGAGTATCACAACTTTTTGGAAATTGGTCGGTACTGAAAGCCTTGAATCCAATGTACGGATACGAATTGTTAGTAAAACATCCCGGAGGATTTTGGATACTTGGTGCTGTTTTCCTTTGTACAACAGGAGCAGAAGCATTGTACTCCGATTTAGGACATTGTGGTAAGGAGAACATAAGAATCAGTTGGATATTTGTAAAAACAACACTTATACTTAACTATTTTGGACAAGGCGCGTGGCTTATTGCACATCAAGGTGAACATTTAAATGGAGCAAGTCCGTTCTATACGATAATGCCGGAATGGTTTCTTCCCTTTGGAATTGCCTTGGCAACGGTTGCTACCATTGTAGCGAGTCAAGCTTTAATAAGTGGTTCGTTCACATTAATCAACGAAGCAATACGATTAAACTTTTGGCCTAAAGCAAAAATTAAATACCCTAGTGAACTGAAAGGACAATTGTATATCCCTTCAGTAAATTGGTTGTTATGCGCAGGTTGCATTATGGTTGTTTTATATTTTGAAGAATCAACAAAAATGGAGGCGGCCTATGGTCTTACTATTATTTTAGGAATGTTAATGTCCTCCCGTTTACTTACTTATTTTATGAAAATAAAACGTTTTGGAGCACCTGTAATTTGGTCTTTTGTGTTTATTTATTTGTTTGTTGAATTAGCCTTTTTAGTTGCCCAAATGGATAAGTTTACAAAAGGTGGTTGGATAAGTTTACTGATTGCCTGTTTGCTTACTTCTATAATGCTCATTTGGTTCTACGCTCGAAAAATTCGTAACCGATATGTTGAATTTGTAAAACTATCCGATCACCTTCCAATTTTGGAGGATTTGAGTAAAGATTTAACGGTTCCCAAATATGCTACGCATTTGGTTTACTTAACTAGTGCCGATAATCGTCAGGAAATTGAATCGAAAATTATTTATTCGATAATGCAAAAACAACCCAAACGTGCCGATATTTATTGGTTTGTTCACGTTGACGTAGTTGACGAGCCTTATAGAATGGAATATAAAGTTTGCGAATTCATTCACGATGACGTAATCCGTATTGATTTTAAATTAGGATTCCGTGTTGCACCAAGAATTAACCTAATGTTTAGAAAAGTGGTAGAAGATATGGTTAAAAATCACGAAGTAGATATTACCAGCCGTTATAAATCACTTAACAAAAACAATGTTATTGGCGACTTTAGATTTATTGTTATCGAAAAGTTTTTATCCTACGAAAATGAGTTGCCATTCTATGAAAAAGTAATTCTAGACATCTACTCATTCTTAAAACATTTGAGTTTGTCGGAAGCTAGGGCTTTTGGATTAGACACTAGCTCTGTTACTGTGGAAATG
>CAIMGI010000049.1 GCA_903840505.1 uncultured Bacteroidota bacterium | reverse complement strand
TACTTCTCTGACATCTTCCAAAAATAGTAAAAAGTAAATTGTTTTTAGGTCACGCACTGCAAGTGCGCGCCAGTATTTGGGTATACTAAATTCTTATTTAAAACAATCAACCGTAATCTTCAATCCTTGCTCCACTTTTATTTTCGGACTATAATTAAGCAATGTTTCAGCCAATGATATATCGGCAAGCGATTCTTTAACATCGCCTTGGCGTTGCTCACGGTATGTGGGGTTTAAAGAGGAGTTGGTTAATTGTTTAAGGATAGTAAACAATTTATTAACGCTTATTTTTTCACTTACAGCAATGTTAAACACTTTGCCAATTGCTTCCTTTTCCATTGTGAAAAGTGCATTGATATTTCCCTGAACAGCATTTTCTACAAAAGTAAAATCTCGTGTTTGTTCACCGTCACCATTTATATACAAAACTTTGTTTTGTTTCAAGGATTCAATAAAAAGTGGTATGGCAGCGGCATAAGCACCTTTGGGGTTTTGCCTTGGTCCGAAAATATTAAAATAGCGCAAACCAATTATTTCCATTCCATAAGTACGTGAAAAAATATCGGCATAAAATTCATTTACCAATTTAGAAACAGCATAAGGAGAAAGGGGCTTTCCAATTTAATCTTCCTTTTTAGGAAGTATTTCGCTGTCGCCATAAACTGACGAAGAGCTGGCATACACAAGGCGTTTTACTTTTGCATCGCGTGCGGCAATAAGCATATTTACAAATCCAGTTGCGTTGGCATTGTGTGTTGCAATTGGGTTTTCAATGGAGCGTGGAACAGAGCCCAATGCTGCTTGGTGTAAAACATAATCGATATTTTTACAGGCTTTTGCACAATCATCGGCATTGCAAATATCTCCTTTTATAAATTCAAAATTGGGAAGTGATAAATAGGGCTGAATGTTTTCTTCAAATCCTGTTGCTAAATTATCAAGCACCACCACTTTTTTTGCATTGTATTTTAAAAGGTATTCAACCAAATTGGAGCCAATAAAACCGGCACCACCGGTAACAAGGAAAGAAAATTGGTTGATACTATCTGTATGAAAAGGGTTTTCGTACATACAGTTATTTATCTTTTAACATATTGCTCTTGGTAGTATTTTTGGTAATCTCCACTGGTTACATTGTTCAACCATTCTTCGTTGGATAAATACCAATTAACTGTTTTTTCTAATCCTTCTTCAAATTGCAAAGAAGGTTTCCAGCCTAAGTCGTTTTGCAGTTTAGATGAGTCAATGGCATAACGTAAATCGTGACCGGCACGGTCTTTTACATAGGTTATGAGTTGTGCGGATGTTCCTTCAGCTCTGTTCAATTTCTTGTCCATTACTTTGCACAACAAACGAATTAAATCAATGTTGGTCCATTCATTGTGCCCACCAATATTGTAAGTGCTTCCACTTTTTGCATTGTGAAAAATTACATCTATGGCTCGTGCGTGATCTTCCACAAATAGCCAGTCGCGTATGTTTTCGCCTTTTCCATAAATGGGAATAGATTTGTTGTTTTTGATATTATAAATTGAAAGAGGAATTAATTTCTCTGGAAAATGGTAGCCTCCATAATTATTAGAGCAGTTGGATATTACTATATCTAAACCAAAGGTATCGTGGTAGGCTCTTACAAAATGATCGGAACTTGCTTTAGAAGCGGAGTAGGGGCTGTGTGGGTCGTAAGCGGTTGTTTCCGTAAACAATCCTGTTTCGCCTAAACTACCGTATACTTCATCTGTTGAAACGTGGTAAAAACGGTTGGTTGTTGGTTGCGTCCAAGTTGCTTTTGCTGCATTTAAAAGATTAACGGTGCCAATTACGTTTGTCATAACAAACTCTAGCGGGTTGCTAATGCTTCTGTCTACGTGTGATTCAGCAGCCAAGTGAATAACACTATCGAATTTGTATTTAGTGAAAAGTTCGTTTATAAATGTGGCATCAACAATGTCGCCTTTTATAAATTCGTAATTGGGTTTATTCTCAATGTCTTTTAAGTTGGCTAAGTTACCGGCATAGGTTAACTTATCGAGATTAACAATCTTGTAATCGCTGTATTTGTTTACAAACAAACGAACAAGGTGCGAACCAATAAATCCTGCACCGCCTGTTACCAATATTGTTTTGCCCATCTTAACTATTTTTTATCAGCTAATTTTACTTCCCATTCCCAAGCAGAAAGCATCATATCGTCAATTGTTTTATCTGCCGTCCAGTTTAATTCGGTAGATGCAAGTGTGGAGTCGGCATAAATTTTTTCTATGTCTCCGGCTCTTCTTCCTATAATTTTATAATTTAATTTTTTGCCTGATACTTTTTCAAAGGATTTTATAACCTCTAACACCGAATTTCCTTTTCCGGTTCCTAAGTTGAATACTTCAAAATTGCTTTTGTTTTTATTTTCAATCAATCTCTCGATGGCAATGATGTGTGCTTTTGCGATGTCAACAACGTGTATGTAGTCGCGTATACAAGTTCCATCGGGTGTATTGTAATCGTCACCGTTCAACAGTAATTGTTCACGTTTACCAATCGCTGTTTGGGTAATAAAGGGCGCTAAATTATTTGGTATTCCATTGGGCAATTCGCCAATCAGTTGTGAATGGTGCGCTCCAACAGGATTAAAATAGCGTAGAGCAATTGCTCTTATATTCGATACTTTTGCAGTATCGGCAAGTATGTCTTCGTTTATTTGTTTGGTGTTACCGTAAGGCGAAGTTGCTTTTTTTAACGGAGCATTTTCGTTAACAGGAAGTGTATCGGGTTCACCGTACACTGCACAAGAAGAAGAAAAGACTATATTTTTTACATTATTCTCTTTCATTCCTTCCAACAAATTAATAAGTGAAAATAAGTTGTTATGATAGTATTTTAAGGGCTCGTTTACCGATTCACCAACAGCCTTGTGGGCTGCAAAGTGGATAATAGCATCGATATTTTTTTCTTTGTTGAAAAAAGAAGAAAGTTCCTTTTTATCACAGAGATTAAAATTATAAAAGGCAGGTTTTATTCCTGTAATCTTTTCAATGGCATCAATTACAGAAATGTTAGAGTTCGATAAATCGTCAATGATAACCACTTCGTGACCTTTTTGCTGCAACTCTACAACCGTGTGAGAGCCAATATAGCCGGCACCTCCTGTTATAAGTATTTTGTTTTTTTTGTTCAAGGATTTTAAAATTAGAAACTCCAGTAGGTTAAATCCTTTATTTTGTTTCTGTACATTCCTTTTATATCAACAAGTACACCTTTGTCGGTTAATATCGATTTAAAATAATCTTCATCTAAGCCCATATATTCCTTATGGTTAACGGCAACAATGATGGCTTCGTATTTCTTAGATGGTTTTTCTATTAATCCAAATCCGTATTCGTGTTCCAACTCTGCAGAATCCGCAAGTGGGTCAACCACTTCAACCGAAACACTGTAAGATTTTAATTCTTTGATAATATCGGCCACTTTTGAATTTCGAATATCACTTACATCTTCTTTAAAAGTTGCACCCATAATAAGTACCGTTGCATCGTTTAAGTTTTTCTTCGCAGCAATCATTTTCTTTACGCAATTCTTTGCAACATAAGGACCCATTGAGTCGTTTACATATCTTCCAGAGTTAATGATACGCGCGTGATACCCTAATGATTCAGCCTTATAAGTAAGGTAGTAGGGGTCAACGCCAATACAATGTCCTCCAACCAATCCCGGATAGAATTTTAAGAAGTTCCATTTTGTTCCTGCAGCCTCTAATACTTCATAGGTATTTATTCCAATACGACTAAAAATAATGGACAACTCATTCATCAATCCAATATTCACGTCACGTTGTGTGTTCTCAATTATTTTAGCTGCTTCAGCTACTTTTATGGATGATGCACGGTGTACACCGGGCTCAACAATTATTTCATATACTTTAGCAATGATATCTAAACTTTCTGCATCACAACCCGAAACTACTTTTAATATTTTTGTAATGGTATGTTCCTTATCGCCCGGATTAATTCTCTCAGGTGAATAGCCGACTTTAAAATCAGTTCTGAATTTCAATCCCGATACTTCTTCCACCACAGGAATACAATCTTCTTCTGTACAGCCCGGATAAACAGTTGATTCGTATACAATGTAATCGCCCTTTTTTAAGGCTTTTGCAACAGAACGCGAAGCGCCCAATAATGGTTTTAGATCGGGAAGGTTATGCTCATTGATTGGAGTAGGTACAGCAACAATAAAAAAGTTAGCCGTTTTTAATACATCAATTGATGCTGTAAATTCTATGTCGCAACCTTCAAATGCTTTGGTATCCAACTCTTGACTTGGGTCAATGTTGTTCTGCATCATCTTTACCCGTTCTTCGTTTATATCGAAGCCTACTACTTTTACTTTTTTTGCAAATGCCAAGGCAATTGGTAAACCAACATATCCCAAACCAATTACGGCTATTTTTGCTTCCTTCTTTAATAATTTGTTAATCATACTTTGCTTTTTTGACTTATGATTTTCTATTTTTTTGTCTCAGTGAATAAATGCGCTCAATGATATCAACTACTTTCAAGCCTTCCATCGCATTGGTAGTAATGGTACTTCTGTTTTTCAACACGTCAACAACATTTTCAATAATGTAATTGTGGTTTGCTGCAGAACCTTTATAAGCACCATAATCATTACCCGGATTGGTTTCAGCTAATGTTGGCATAGTATAATCTTTTATGTGACAATACTCAACATCGTTCATATATTGTCCGCCAATTTTAACACTGCCTTTGCTGCCAATGATGGTAATGCTGCTTTCGAGGTTGGTATCCCAAATAGCTGTAGAGTAGTTGATACATCCCATTCCACCATTTGTAAAATCAAAACTAATTAATCCGCTGTCTTCGAAATCGGTAGTAGTAGCGTGCGTAAAATCGTTGAATTTTGCTTTTATGTTTTTTATGTCGCCAAACAACCAATACATAATGTCAATGAAGTGAGAAAATTGCGTGAACAAAGTTCCACCGTCTAAGTCTTGCTTTCCTTTCCATCCTCCTTTTTTGTAGTAACGGTCATCTCTGTTCCAATAGCAATTTAATTGCACCATAAAAACATCTCCCAGAATTTTATTTTCAATGATGTCCTTAATCCAAACGGAAGGTGGAGAGTAACGGTTTTGCATAACACAAAAAACTTGCTTGTGTACTTGCAAGGCTTTAAATAAAATTGCTTCACAATCTGCTTTGTGCAATGCCATTGGTTTTTCACAAACAATGTGTTTGTTGTATTCCAATGCTTTCAAAGCGTGTTCAGAATGTAAACCGTTTGGTGTTGCCACATTTACAACATCTACCTCGGGATGTGCTTTTAACAATTCATCCAAGGAGTTGTAAAATTTTTCGCTGATATCGCTTATACCTGCCTGCTCTTTTGTAAGCACATCGCAAACAGCAACCAGTTCTGCTTCCGGATGTCTGCGTATCATTTCTGCGTGCCGTTTACCTATGTGGCCTTGACCAATTACGGCAAATTTTATTTTTGAATTACTCATATTTTTGTGACTGCTCCGTTTTCGAGTTTATATTTTTCTTTTGATTCTTCACAGATTGCGATACCATCTTTATCAAATACTAAACGATGTCCGTATTCACTCATCCAGCCCATTTGTTTCGCAGGATTTCCTACCCAAAGTGAGTAGGCGGGAACATTCTTTGTAACAACTGCACCCGCACCAATAAAGGCGAAAGCCCCAATATCGTGACCGCAAACAATTGTTGCATTTGCACCTATAGAAGCACCTTTACCAACATGTGTTTTTGCATATTCGTTTTTCCTATTTACTGCACTACGTGGATTAATAACATTTGTGAAAACCATTGATGGGCCTAAAAAAACATCCTCATCGCAGGTTACACCGGTATAAATGGAAACGTTGTTTTGCACCTTTACATTTCTGCCCAAAATAACTCCCGGTGATATAACCACATTTTGACCAATATTGCAGTTTTCGCCCAATGTACAGTTGGGCATAATGTGTGAAAAATGCCAAATTTTGGCAGCCTTTCCAATGTTACAACCTTCATCTATGATGGCTGTAGGGTGAGCAAAGTATTCTTTTTCCATAGTTCTAATAAGGATACAAAGATAAAAAACTTAACGAAAAGTCTGTTATTTGATAATTAGTAACTTATGCAAAGGAAGATTATTTTACCATTACAGCCAATGTAGTTAACTGGCTTGATATTTTTAACTGGTGGGATTCTGTGATAGCCCTATTCAATTGGAATTTAGTTTTATAGTCATTGTCTTCATCCAAAAAGAGACTAATACAAGCATTTTTATAAGCACAGCTTTCCTTTTCTGTTATCACTAGTATGGGTTTACTTTTTGTTAATTCAGACAATTGTTTCAATACATTACAAGAAGAGTTTGAAACCACCACAACGTGACAAAATTCAGCATCTTCCGGTTTAATTTGTCTTACTTCAATATTTTTGGTACCAATTTTTCTTTGTTTTGCAATACTTGTTAGTTCATCATAAACGGGTGAATTGCCAATTATGCCAATTACAAAATTTCCTGTTTTGGTAATCTCTGCAGGCCATTCAATGTATTTGGTGAAATTATAGATATATGCAGCATTTATCTTATAATTATATTCTTGACAACGCGCCTGCTTTACGCATAGAAATACGAAAAAGGAAATCGTTAAAAGGGCTATATGTTTAAACTTTTTCAATTTTATTTTTCCTTGTAATGCAATTGGTAACGTAGCTTAAATATAATCTCTCTAGACACACCCGGTAAAGGAGCGTGACCTCCCGAATATGGTTGTATGTATAATACTTTTTCATTCAATATATCAAATACACCAACAGATAAATCCAATCCTTTTACAAATATATTATTGTAACCTGCATAAAAATTTAAAAAATACTGTTCCTTGAATTCGCTTAAAGTATAGTCGCCCAATGAGTCAATACCATCATATCCGTAACGCTTTCCGCTATAGCAGAAAGAAGGACTGATAAAGAAAGAAGGGGTTAAATTAATACTGCTGTTTAAGGTAATTTTGTTGGCAGGGAAAGCCAATGAAAGTGAACTGTTTTGATCAACACTGTAATCGGGAACTTGTGTTTTAGAAGCTATAGTATAATAGGAATAGGTCATATTTACATAGCCCCATTTGCCTTTGTAGCGGTATTCTCCTTCAATACCCATACTTCCATTTGCTTCCTTATTTATATATCCCTCTGGCGAAGCAAGATTTGCAGTAGAGGAAGTATCAATAAAATAAATAATTGGGTTGCGAGTAGTAATGTCGAAAACACTTACAGAAAAATACATTTTTCTATTGAGTAAATAAGAAGTTTCGAATTCAATGGTTTGAGATTTTTCAGGTTTAAGTTCGCCATTATAGCTGGTTTGAAAATTTTGAATACTTGGTGCACGAAACGAATTGCCCCATAATAATTTGAAGTTGAGTTTATTTATTTTTTTTGTCAAACCTAAACGTGGAACAAAAGCTTTTCCAAAAGCATTGTTGTTGTCTATTCTGGCACCAATAGTTAAATTGGCAATTTTGTTTTTTATAATTGATTGAACAAAAGCGGCACTATTGAAATAATCAATGGTACTGGTTCCTGAATTTTGAAATAATACATCTCTTTTGCTTTCAGCATAATCATAAAATGCTTCCGTACCCATTATAATATTTACTTTAGGGCTTACATTCCAGTTAGCCGTTATGTTCGCTCCGTATCGATCGGTTATTAATACTGTTGTTTCGTAAGCATCTAATGTGTCTGAAATACCATCAAACTCCCAAGGTCTTTGTCTTTTAAAATTTAGTTTAGGGGTAATTGTTAGTTTGTTTCCGATTGCCCAATCGTATTTTGTTTCAAAAAAGTAACCGGTAAAATTAGTGGGATATGCTCTGCTTAATGCAGCATCATAGGCATCTCTGGTATTGGTATTCATTTGATCGTAAATGGCTCTTACAGATAATTTTTTGTAGGTTAAACCAATATTAACGTTGTTATTATCCAATTTCGATTCCTTTTCCATTTCATAAGAACTTCCGTAGATATCTGTAAACGTTTGTTCGCTTCTATTTCCTTGTCCAAGCAAGCCACTTATTGAAAAGCTAAGGTCTTTTACTTTTTTTCCAAAAGAAATGTCCACATTCCTTCTTGCATATGTTTTTTCCATTTGCCCATAAGTACTGCTTACCCTTAATCCGTTAATTTCACTTCCGCTTTTGGTATACCATATATTCGGCAAATCCACCATAAACAGCAGATCCCGGTCCTCTAATAATCTCTATTTTTTTTATTTGTTCAAGTGGATAATTGTTTCCGAATTGCAATGTACCATAAGCAATTTCATTCATTTCTTGTCCATCAAGTAAAATAAGAATCTTTCCTTCATTAGCCCACGAACCTCTTACACCTAAACCAATTTGACCTTGCACATCTACACCAAAATCGAGCCCTGGAACGGTTCGCAGAACATCAGTAAGGTCACGAGCTCCAGATTTTTTTATCTCTTCTTCTGTAATGAGTGAAATAATATTTGGCGATTTTCGAACAGATAAAGGGTTCTTTACAGATACTGCAATTTGTTGATTTATGAGGGCTTCCATTTCACTGGATAAGCCTTTTGATTTTAATAAGATGAGTTGATCAAAAGACATATTCAAAATGTCAGTTGTATCGGCATCCGGGGCATCCTGTGCGCTAACTTTGAACGAAAATAAAACAGTCAGTATAGCCGAGATTGCTACTTTGTTAATCAAATTCATCTCAAAAAATTACAAGCATCAATGTTAGCCAAAAAATTACGAAAATAAAAGATTGTATTCGTCAACAGTTATAGTTTTAAAATTGTCGATGTTCTTTTTTAAACAAATCATCTTTTGATAAGGATTTGAAATACTCATAGGTGATTTTTAGTCCATCGGCACGACTTACTTTTGGTTCCCAACCAAGTATTGCTTTAGCTTTTGTTATATCGGGTTTCCTTTGTTTAGGGTCGTCTTGTGGTAAGGGAAGGGAAATTAGTTTTTGACTTGTTCCCGTTAGCTTAATTATTTCCTCTCCAAATTCTTTTATGCTTATTTCGGAAGGATTTCCGATGTTTACCGGCATAGAATAATCACTTAATAATAGTCTGTAAATTCCTTCAACTAAATCGTCAACATAACAAAATGAACGTGTTTGTGAACCATCACCGAACATTGTTAGATCTTCTCCACGCAATGCTTGCCCAATGAATGCAGGCAATACACGTCCATCGTTTAGTCGCATACGGGGACCATAGGTATTAAAAATACGAACTATACGGGTCTCAACTCCGTGAAAAGTATGGTAAGCCATTGTCATAGCTTCCATAAATCTTTTTGCTTCATCATAAACCCCACGAGGTCCAACAGGGTTAACATTTCCCCAATACTCTTCTGTTTGTGGATGTACCAAAGGGTCGCCATATACTTCGGAAGTAGAAGCAACCAATATGCGTGCTTTTTTCGCTTTTGCCAATCCCAATAAATTATGCGTTCCTAATGAACTTACTTTTAGTGTCTGTATGGGTATTTTTAAATAATCGATTGGACTTGCAGGCGATGCAAAATGTAATATGTATTTTAGATCACCCGGAACATTAACAAATTTAGATACATCGTGGTGGTGAAACTCAAATTGCTTTAGTTTAAAAAGGTGTTCTATGTTTTTTAAATCACCTGTAATTAAGTTATCCATTGCTATAACGTGGTATCCTTCCTTGATAAATCTATCGCATAAATGCGAACCTAAAAAACCTGCGGCACCTGTTATTAAAACTCTTTCCATATTTTATTTTTTGTAAATATAACTACTTTACTCCCTTTAAATCAAATTTCCAATTTCTGTAATAGCTTGGGCATTCATCTTTGTTTATAATTTCTAAATCCAAAGTATATCCTTTTCTGCCTTTGAAAGGAAGGAGGTTAATGTATACACCGCAAGTTGCCTTATTCCACTTTTTTGGTATCATTTTTACATTGTTCTTTTCAAGTATTTCCATTGGGAATTTTTTAATAATTCTTCCATCCGCATTTTTTAGGATTGCCATCACTATCGGTTCGTGGTAAAACAAGGTATCTGTTACATAAAAATCGAAATTGTTTTCAATTAATATTGCTGTTAAAGCATCATTCATTTTATATGGTTGAGATAGAACCATTTTATGCTGAACAACCGGATTTTTTGTTTCTACATCGGGCATGGTAATGACATATTCTGTTTTAATACTTCCCGCAAATTGTTGGTACAGCTCTTTCGGTATAATCTTATCGGATAGAGTAGTGTAATAATTGAGCTTTATAAAATTTGCCAAACGGGCTTTCATCTCCTTCTTTTTTGGTTCATTGTTTATTATTTCGGTAACAAGTCCCGACTTCACTTCATATAAATCATCAAAGGATAGAAAGTAATTTTGGTACATATATTCAACCAGTTTTTTATTGTTGTGCATAAAGGGAATTGAATGGCTGTTTTGAAATTGTGCATTTGTATCCAATCCGTTCCCCAACCAGGCAAATTCTTTAGGGAAGTTTGCATTGTATTTATTTTGTATCATAGCTAGCAACGAAGGCACTAAGTCGAGATGCGATGAAACAGCTTCTATTCTTTTACTCCTTTTTAGCATTGGTGAATAGATGATAAGTGGAATATGGTATTTTTCTATTGATGGAAAATCGTGGTGTATTTCGGGCATTGCGTGATCGCCAAAAATAAAGAAAATGGTGTTTTCATATTCGGATCTTTCTTGATATTGTTGTAGAAAGCTTCTTAGGGCATCGTCTGTATACAATACACTTTCAAATTTATTTGCATCTTTCCTATAAGTTGTTTTTTTAGCATTGTCGAATCCCAATAAATTCATTTGCTTTTCAAAAAGGCTATTATAGTATTTCTGATTGGGCGGTATAAACGGACCGTGTGAACTTATGGTTAAGTATACATCAAAGCGTTCTTCTTTTATAGGGTGTTTTTCTAAATCTTCTATCGACTTTGCATACAAATCGCCATCGTGATAACCCCAGCTCCAGTTGTCTTTATCTTTGTTAGGGAGAACATATTTTTTGTCCCAATTTTTTACTATGTAATCGATGTTTTGTTCGTTTAAAAAGCCATCCATATTGTTAAAGTAGGGAACACTACCAACATAAAATCGGGTATAGTATCCTTGCTCCTTCAGCAATTGTATAGAGGTGAAATGATAGGGCAGTTTGCGTTTTAGTCCGAGTTCCATAAATCCTTTTTGAGAGTATGGAAGCGAACCCAATGAAGAGGGGAGCACATTAAAGGTACGTTCGGCAGTACTTAAAAAATTAGGAAAATAAAGACTCTGTTGCGACAAGGAATCAAGAAAAGGTGTGAAGCTTCCATACCTCGAATCTTTGCCCATAAAGGAGCGTGATAAACTTTCAACGATGATGAAAACAATGTTTGGTTTTTTGCTGTCGTTCAATTTAAAGAATGGGCCCAGTGCATCTTCCTTTGTTGTTTTATGTAAAAAAGGGTACTCCGAATTGGTGAACTCCCATTGTGGATTAAAATTGCGGTACAATTTGGTTTCTTGGGCAATATCAATAGGCTTTTCTAATTGTTTGGCATCGTTGTAATATAGAATGCTGTTGTGAATAAAATAGGATAGTTTATTGTTGATGACAAAGTTTTTGAATTGCCCGGGATGTCTATCATAATAAGAAGATTTGAAAAGAGGCAGGATAAGAACGCAACTTATACAAAAGGTATATAGTACCTTTTTATTTAGATTTAAATTTCTTGCTTTTTTCCAACCGAATAAGTAAAGAATTGGTAGTAAAACAATGGGAATAAAGGTCGTCCACGTTTCGCTTGAGCTGGATGTTACAGCCAACCATAAATCGCTTATTGTATACGTAAAAATTACTTGATCGACCGGTATTAATTGTATGATGAATACTTTTGAAAGTATTATATATAGAAGGCAAAGTACCAGGTGGTATAGTATGAGAAAGCCATTTGCAAAAGCAGATTTTATATAACTTAATGCAACAAATGGAAAAAGTGAAATAGACGATAGTAAAAGCACTGTCGCGGTATCGAATAATATTCCGCGTATTTCAAAAACGAACAAACTTTGTTCAGACGAGTGTATAAGCAATAAGGTAATTGTTTCATACATTCTGATTGCAATAAATGCAATCCAAAAAACGAATGAGGCACCAACATACTTATTTAGAATACCCGCGAGTTTTTTATTCATCTGTGTTTGGACAGATTGTATTTAGGGTTTTATTGTTTCGCGACCAATACTGGAATAGTAGTAACCCAATTCCTTCATTTGTTGTAAACCGTATAGATTACGCCCATCAAATATTGTTTTGTTTTTAAGCAAGGAAGCAACTTTTTCAAAATCTGGTGTGCGGAACAAACTCCATTCGGTTGCAATAATAAGAGCATCGGCATCTTTTAATACTTCGTAATGATCGTTCGCATAGTATATTTTATCTCCCAACAATGATTTTACATTGTTCATTGCTTCTGGGTCAAATGCAGTAATTGTAGCGCCTTCTTTTAATAATTCATCAATGATGTAAAGTGCCGGAGCTTCACGAATATCATCGGTATCCGGCTTAAATGCTAATCCCCAGAAAGCTATTTTTTTACCTTTTAATTGATTGTTAAAGTATGCTTTTACCTTAGGGACAATGATGGTTTTTTGTTTTTCATTTACATCCATCACTGCGTCAAGTATCTTAAAATTATAATCTGAGTCTTTAGCCGACTTAGCCAATGCTTGAACATCTTTTGGGAAACAACTTCCGCCATAACCTATTCCCGGAAAAAGAAAACGTTTACCAATTCTGTCATCCGAACCAATACCAATTCTCACCATATCGACATCTGCACCTACTTTTTCACATAGGTTGGCAATCTCATTCATAAAGGTGATTTTTGTCGCAAGGAAAGCATTTGCAGCATACTTAGTAAGTTCTGCCGAGCGCTCATCCATAATAATAATGGGGTTGCCTTGACGAACAAATGGCTTATACAATTCCTCCATTATTTTTCCTGCTTTCTCTGAGCTTGTTCCAATTACAACCCTGTCGGGCTTCATAAAATCATCCACAGCAAAACCTTCGCGTAAAAATTCGGGGTTGGAAACCACATCGAAATCTACTTTTGAATTGACGGCAATTGCCTTGTGTACTTTGTCGGCAGTGCCAACAGGAACAGTACTTTTATCTACAATAACTTTATAATCGGTAATGAGTTTTCCTAATTGATCGGCTACACCTAATACATAACTCAAGTCTGCGGAACCATCCTCACCGGGAGGAGTAGGCAAAGCCAAGAAAATGATGGAAGCATTTTTAATAGCATCTGTTATTTCGGTCGTAAATATTAAACGTCCTGCCTTAATGTTTCTATGAAAAAGTGCATCTAAATGTGGTTCGTAAATAGGAATAATACCTTGCTGCATTTTATTTACTTTCTCTTCGTGAATGTCAACACACACCACATTATTGCCAGTTTCAGCCAAGCAAGTGCCTGTTACAAGTCCTACATATCCTGTTCCTATTACAGCTATATTCATTTGTTATTTGAGTATTATAAAATGATGGGTTTTACCTATTTCAAAAACTCCAATACGTTTTCTGTAATGTACTTCAATGTTTCCACATCCAATTCAGTATGCATCGGCAAGGATAGTACAGAGGCACAAAGTTTTTCTGTTACCGGAAAATCACCTTCTTTGTATCTCGGATCGAGATATGCTTTTTGTAAATGCAATGGAATAGGGTAGTATATCATTGCTGGAATATCTTTTGAAGCAAGAAATTCACGCAACTTAGTTCTGTCAACTCCAACTAATTGCAAAGTGTATTGATGAAAAACGTGTGTTGAATTTTTTACCCTTGCCGGTGTTTTTAATTTAGGATTATTTGCAAATGCTTTATCGTAATAGTCGGCTGCTTTGTTACGCGCTGCAGCATAACTGTCCAATTGTTTTAATTTAATTCCGAGTATGGCGGCTTGTATGCTATCCAATCGGGAGTTTACGCCAATGGAATCGTGCACGTATTGCACCGATTGACCGTGGTTGGCAATCATTCTTATTTTTTTAGCCAGCTCATCATCGTTTGTATACATAGCACCACCATCGCCATAGCAGCCTAAGTTTTTAGAAGGGAAAAAGGAGGTACAACCTACAGTTCCTATTGTTCCTGCTTTTTGCTTGGTGCCGTTACTGAAAGTATAATCGGCTCCAATGGCTTGTGCAACATCTTCAATTACAAATAAGTTATGCTTTTTTGCAAGTTCCATCACTGCTTCCATATTGGCACATTGTCCAAATAAGTGAACAGGCACAATGGCTTTTGTTTTAGGTGTAATTGCTTTTTCAATGGCTTTCACATCAATGTCAAATGTATCTGGAATAACATCCACTAAAACAGGTTTTAATCCCAAAAGTGCTATTACTTCGGCTGTAGCTACATAGGTAAAATCGGCCGTAATTACTTCGTCACCGGGTTTTAAGTCGAGTGCCATCATTGCAATTTGCAAGGCATCGGTTCCGTTGGCACAAGGAATAACGTGTTTTACGTTTAGGTATTTCTCTAAATCAGCTTGAAAAGCTTTTACCTCAGGTCCGTTTATAAATGTGGTATTGTCTATTACGGTGTGAATGGCAGCATCAACTGCTGTTTTTATTTTTTCGTACTGACTTTTTAAGTCAACCATTTGTATTTTCTTCATAGTATAAATATTGGCTGTCAAATATAATTAAAAATGCCTTAATAGCGTTATACAGTATGTAATGTTGAATTAGTATCTTAGCGTTTTATTTTACCTATGCGTAACTTCTTTTTAAGTGTATTGTTTCTTTTTCTTTCAGTGTCGTTTGCGAATGCGCAGTTAAACGTGAAAGATTCAATGGTTTCAGCACCATTACTCGGACTTTCATATGCCCTTCAATTCCCGGGTGGGGATATGGTGAACCGATATGCCTGGAACTCCAACATAGGAATTAATTTTATTTTTAAAACAAAACAGAATTGGTTTTGGAGTGCCGATTTAAATTATCTTTTTGGGAGGACCATAAAGGATGCGACTATTTTGGATAATTTAAAAACATCCAATGGACAAATTGTAAATATCAATGGATTGTATGCCGATGTCCGTGTATCCGAAAGAGGTTATTTCACAAGTGCTAAAGTTGGGCGTATTTTTCCTTGGTTATCTCCTAACAAAAATTGCGGATTTGTTTTTGCTGCAGGCCCCGGGTTTTTACAACATAAAATTCGTTACGATGATATTGGTAATACAACACCACAACTCAGTAAGGAGTATAAGAAGGGTTATGACAGACTTACAAATGGACCGGCAGTGACTGGCTTTTTAGGATATTTATTTTTAGACAACCGTTATTTTATTAACTTTTTTGCAGGTGTTGAATTCATACAGGCATGGACTCAAAACCGCAGAGGCTATAATTTTGATACAATGCAATACGATACTGCAAAAAGAATTGATCAGTTGACAGGAGTTAAAGTAGGTCTAATAATTCCATTGTACAAAAAGGTTCCGAATGAATTTTATACTTACTAGATTTATTCTAAATCTATGAATGTGTTTTATAATCTTGCTATTTATTTGTATGGTTTTTTTATTCACTGCGCATCCTTTTTTAATGAAAAAGCAGCATTATGGGTAAAAGGAAGAAAAGATTGGGAAGCTAAATTAAAGAGTGTTTTACAAGGAAGTAATGCTGTTATTTGGTTTCATTGCGCATCCTTGGGTGAATTTGAGCAGGGGAGACCTTTGATTGAAAAAATCAAGATAAAATACCCCCAAAGTAAAATACTATTGACTTTCTTTTCTCCATCGGGCTATGAGATTCGTAAAAATTACAGCGGTGCTGATGTTGTTTTTTATTTACCCTTGGATACTGTTTACAATGCACGAACATTTATTGATATTGTAAAACCTGAACGGGTATTTTTTGTTAAGTATGAATTTTGGTTTAATTATTTGCGGGAATTAAAAAACAGGAACATTCCTACTTACCTAATTTCAGCTATTTTTAGAAGGGAACAACACTTTTTTTCATCTATTGGGAAATGGTCGAGACAAGGTTTGGATACCTACAAACATATTTTTGTGCAGGATGAAAATTCTTTGTCCTTGCTGAATGAATTTGGATACAACAATGTAATTGTAGCAGGTGATACACGTTTTGACAGGGTGAACAAACTCGTTGCCAAAGCTAAAAAATACGATTTGATACAGGTTTTTAAAGGAGAAATACCGCTGGTGCTTGCAGGCAGTACTTGGCAGGCAGATGAGGATATACTTGCGTCCCTATCACTTACAAATTTTAAATTGATAATTGCTCCACACGAAATAAGTGAAAGTAATTTGGGTAGTTTAATGCAAAAATTCTCCAAATATAATCCTGTTCGGTATTCCGAGGCAAATGACGCTTCTTTAAAAAATGCTCGGGTGCTAATTATTGATAATATTGGAATGTTGTCTTCTTTGTATGGCTATGCTTCAATTGCTTATATAGGTGGTGGTTTTGGAAAGGGCATACACAATGTATTGGAAGCTGCAGCCTATGGAATGCCGGTGCTTTTTGGACCTAATTACCAAAAATTTCAGGAAGCAGTTGAACTTATTCAATTGAAAGCAGCGTATAGCGTGAACTCAACAGAAGAGCTTAAGGAGAAGTTAAACTTGTTTTTAAACGATTCTGTTTTACTTAAAGAAACAAGTCTTGTTTCTAAAAAGTATGTCGAGCAAAAAACAGGAGCAACGGATATAATTTTAAACGTTGTTTAAGGGAACATCAATGATAACGGTTGTTCCTCGTCCAAGTGAAGAGTCGAAATCAACAGTTCCATTTAAAAATTCGATGCGGGTTTGAATTCCTTTTATACCAATACCTTTAAAACTGTCTAATTTGTTTGTGTCAAAGCCAATACCGTTGTCTTCAATAATAATGTTTAACTCATTATCGTGCCGTATTAATTGCATACTAATTTGCGAAGCCTTTGCGTGTTTTATAATGTTGTTTACTACTTCTTGAATTACCCTGTACAATACTATTTCAATTTGATTGTCTAAACGTGTATCCAAACCTACAATTTCAAGTTCTGCTTTTAATGTAGGAGCATTGCCCAGTTTTGTAATAAATTCTCTTACAGCACTAGCTAAACCTAATTTAATTAAGGTGTTTGGCATCATATTGTGCGATACAGCTCGGACTTCTTTTACAGAGTCGTCAACCAAACTGAGTGCATTTTGCATTGCCGATTTTTGTTCAACAGTTTGATTTGGAATGTTGGAATCTAAATTGCTCAAATTTAGTTTTGCAGCGCTTAGCAATTGTCCAATACCATCGTGTAAGTCCTGCGCAATCCTTCTTCTTTCTTTTTCTTCAGCTTCAATAATTGCTTTGGTACGTACTTCTTTTTGAAAAGCAATTTCAGCGTTTAATTTAGCCTGTTGTTCTACTTGCTTTTTTCTGTAGAATAAGATGGCTACAATTGATAGTAATAGTAATAAGGCAATAATGGATGCAATAATAATATTTTTAATAAAGGCTTGCTTTTCGTTGCTTTCTATCTCGGCTTTGTTCTTCGCTAATTCCAAATCCTTTTTCTCAACATCGTATTTCGTTTGCATTTCAGCCATTTGCTTGGCATTATTTTCTGTATAAATAGAATCTTTATACTGTTCGTATAGTTGATAATACTTAATGGATGTTAGGTATTCTTTTTTTAATTCATACGCTTGTGCAAGTTTTCCATAAGCTTGTTTTAAATTCAAGTAATTCTTTACATTTAAAAATATTTCAACAGCTTTATTGAGGTACTC
>CAIMGI010000048.1 GCA_903840505.1 uncultured Bacteroidota bacterium | reverse complement strand
GTATGATTATACCAAATTTGCTGGGGTCAATTTGCTCCGGAAAACTGGGGTCAGTTTACTCCGAAGAAGTGGGGTCTGTTTCGGGCGAAGAAGTGGGGTCTGTTTTGTCGGAATTTCCACTATGGCAACTGTTGGCAGGAACAAGGCCGTAGTTGACATAGGAACTATAAGAATGAAGGGCTATTTCGCTTGGTTGATTTGGATGTTCTTACACCTTATGCTGATACTGAGTGTTAAAAATAAGTTGATTATTTTTATCAATTGGGCTTGGGCTTATGTAACAAAAAATTCTTCCTTACGCTTAATTTTAACTGCTAGTTCGCAAGCAGAAAAAAAAGAGAAAGGATTGGATGATTAGTATATTTGATCCTTTCAATTGAAATAATATTAACGTTTACAGAAAATGAAAAATAGTAAAAAAGAAATATCGTCAAAACAAAGCGAAGAACTATTAAAAACATTAAAAGCCCGTTTTGAGAAAAATATGGTACGCCATAAAGGTGTTGAATGGATTAAAATAGAAGCCAAACTAAAAGTTAATTCTCAAAAATTATGGTCACTTTTAAAAATGGAAGAAACAGGTGGTGAACCAGATGTTGTATCTTATGACGAAAAAAAAGGTGAATACATTTTTTATGATTGCTCACCAGAAAGCCCTAAAGACCGCAGAAGTTTTTGTTATGATCAAGATGCACTTAAATCAAGGAAAGAGCATAAACCAAAAAATAGTGCTTGTGGTATGGCTGAAGAAATGGGTATTGAGCTTTTATCGGAAGAACAATATCGTGACTTACAGAAATTTGGAAATTTTGACACGAAAACATCCAGCTGGATAAAAACACCGGCTGATATTAGAGATCTGGGTGGTGCCGTCTTTGCTGATTTTCGCTATGGAAAGGTCTTTATATATCACAACGGTGCTGAATCATACTATGCTGGCAGAGCGTTCAGAGGATTGCTAAGGGTTTGAGAAGGCAATCCATAAGGGCATTTTTAATAACACATTAATGACAGCAACTTTGTATGGCATAGTCACGAAAATGAAGACGAGCTTTTTATGGTATTCAAAGGCACACTTTTAATGGATTTTAGAGATGGAAGAACTGTTGTAGTGAATGAAGGTGAAATATTGATTGTTCCTAAAGGCGTTGAACATAAGCCACATACCAATGGCGAAATAGTGTTTAACCTTCTATTTGAACCAAAGGCAACCTTGCATAAAGGTAATGTTGAGAGTAGAATGACGGTAAAAGAGTTAGGTTGGATTTAAAATAAATAGAAATTCCACTCCCCTACTTCATCATCGGCACTTTTGACTTTTCGTCAACAGGAAATTTTTTGCTGATGCCAAAGGCGCGCACTTTAATAAAGCCCTTTACAATAACATCGGCATTTCCTTTGGTAGCAATGGATAAGAGTGAGGATAATCCGCCCGACAATAAATCGCTTGCAGAAGATACGATGCGAAAAGTATGCGACTTTTCGGAATTAGCAGGAACTTTCACTTTACCTTTTAAGTGTGCCTTGCCCATATTTATTTTTCCCAATTGAACATCTAAGTCGCCCCCTGTAACTGTAAAACCCATATTGTTGGGGTTTTTTAATTTCATCATCAATTCAATTTCAATTCCCTTGGCATCCATAGTAATAATTTTAGCCGATTCAATGCCTACAATTTCTACAGGCTGTAACTCTTTACATGACGATACAAATAATGTTAGTGTAACCAGAAATAAAAAAGAAATTATTTTTTTCATACAAATGCGCTATCCAATATCTTACCCATTTTTTTTCGGTATACTGAAGGAATATTTTCGTAAAACCCTAACAAACTAGCAATGGTAGGAAGTATATCTACGCTTTCGCCACTTTGATTTTCAACGGTATGATTTTGCTGTATTACATTATCGGGACCCAACATCAAACAAAACAATTCGCGCGAGGCAGCATCTCCTGTATGATCCAATCCTTCAAAACCATTTGCATCCACAATGCCATTTCCTTTTTCATTTCTACCGTGTTCGGGCAATGTTATCAGCACCGTATTGTTTGCCATTCCGGGTGTGTTTTGTATTTTATTCCACAAGGTATTTAGTGCAGCATCAGCATTTTTTATGCTCTGGCAATAAGTTGTAAAATTAGAATGTGCAATGTCTGCATCCTGCATATTTACCACCAATAATTCGGGCTGGTGCTTTTCAATAATATTACAAGCGTGTAACACATTGCTGATATCATTGCTGTAAGGATGAAATTTTTCGTGTGGTAAATGAAACTTAGAAGCAAATGTTTTACCATAACTCCAATCACTGCTATGTGTAAGTGATGGATATGGACCCAAAATATTGGAAAGCCACCAAGCATTTTGCTTGTTGCAGCTGTGCTTTTTATAGTATTCAAAAAGTGTTGGGTAGTCGGGATTTTTTTTTACGTTTAAATCCTCCTTGGTATATATACCGGTTAATATTGCAGTATGTGCGTTATAATGACCTGTTGGTCCATTCGCATAAGTGAAGCCTTTGAAGAAAGTTCCTTGTTGTTTGAGTGTTGAAAAAACATTTGGCATTAAATTACCTTGCCCCTTTCCTACTGTTTCACTGTTACGCAAACCGCCCCCCATTATACAAAGTACTACGTGCTTTATTTTTTGATTGTTACTTGCAGCAAATAAAGTTCCAGAAGGTAAAATAGCAGGAGCCACAATTGCTGCGGCCAATCCTGTACCACTCTTCTTCAAAAAACTTCTACGGCTGTTTTTCATCCTCATTATTTTTTACTTAGTTCAGTGAAGTACTGATAAAAATAAGGGATGGTTTCAATTCCTTTTAAGTAGTTAAAAACACCAAAGTGCTCATTGGGTGAATGTATCGCATCGGAATCTAATCCGAAGCCCATTAACACACTGTCTAATCCTAACTCCGATTTAAACATTGCAACAATTGGAATACTTCCACCGGAACGAAAAGGAATTGGTTTTTTTCCGAATGTTTTGTCCATCGCCATACTCGCTGCTTTGTAGGCAATCGAATTGGAAGGCGTAACCACAGCCTCACCTCCGTGATGTGGAGTAACTTTTACTTTCACTGAGGATGGAGCAGCCTTTTCAAAATAGTTAGTGAATAGTTTTGTCATTTTATCACTTATTTGGTTTGGAACCAAACGCATTGAAATTTTAGCATAGGCTTTTGATGCAATCACCGTTTTAGCTCCCTCTCCTGTATATCCGCCCCAAATACCATTTACATCCAGAGTTGGTCGAATAGAAATACGCTCATTGGTACTGTAACCTTTTTCTCCGTGTATATCACTTAAGTCAAGTGCTTTTTTATACTCCTCTAAACTAAAGGGTGCTTTTGCCATTTCAGCTCTTTCTTCAGTACTCAATACTTCTACATCATCGTAAAAACCGGGAATGGTAATGTGATTGTTTTCATCTTTCATTCCTGCAATCATTTCACACAAGACATTGATAGGATTCGCAACGGCACCTCCATATAATCCGGAGTGTAAATCGCGGTTAGGTCCTGTTACTTCCACTTCCAAATAACTCAATCCACGCAAACCAACTGTAAGTGATGGAATATCGTTGGCAATAATACCTGTATCAGAAATCAAAATAATATCTGCCTTTAATTTTTCTTTGTTGTTGGCAACAAAAATCCCAAGATTATCGGAGCCAATTTCTTCCTCCCCTTCAATCATAAATTTAATATTACAAGGCAAAGAATTTGTTTGCATCATCAATTCAAATGCTTTCACATGCATATACATTTGCCCCTTATCGTCACAAGCACCACGTGCATAAATATTGCCATCCTTCATAACTGGCTCAAAAGGAGGTGATGTCCACAGCTCAATAGGGTCAGGTGGCTGAACATCGTAATGCCCATAAACCAATACGGTTGGTAATTTCGGGTCGATTATTTTTTCACCGTACACAATAGGGTATCCGGCAGTAGAACAAATTTCAACGGTATCGGCTCCTGCCGATTTTATTTTTTCTTTTACTGCTTCGGCTGTTCTTAAAACATCTGCCTTATATTTACTGTCGGCACTAACAGAAGGAATTCTTAATAATTCAAACAACTCGTTTATAAAACGATCTTTATTTTTTTCAATGTAAGGAAGTGGTTGCATATTTTTTATTCAGACTTTACGATTGATTTTGTAATAACAGATTGGTTGGTAGATAATTTTAACAGATACACTCCGTTCGAAATTTTATCCAATCCATCTATATTTTTTTGATAACTACCCGGCTGTTGTTCTCCTAAATCAATTGTTCTGATGGTTTCACCCAATGTATTTACCAATTGAATTGTAACCCTTGATTTGGCAGCTAAAAAGTAATTCATACTGATATTACTACTTGCAGGGTTAGGATATACGCTTAAGCTTGACTCCAATGTTTTACCTTCACCATCTAATCCAACACTGTAACAGGTTCCCGGCCAATTATCGTCAAGCCAAGCGAAACGGTTATGATTCCAGGTTTTAAGTGCATCTAATTCCCCCTGGTAACTGGTTGGTATTGGGCTTGGATTCGGCCAAGTATAAATTCCAATAATCGGCCAACGTTGAAAGTGGCGTTGTTGCGCTTCGTTCAAATAATTACCTAATGAATCTATGTATGCATCCAAATAATTTAAATCAAGTGTTTTTGTTCTAAGCCAATCCCAACGACAACGCAAACGATTTGTATAGTTTGAATCGGTCATCAACTTTGGCCAAAAAGCAGGCACATCTAAACCTCCTCCGCAATATGCATTGAAATCATACATCCAACCATCCACCATAAAACCTCTGCAATAATCGGCATTCCACCAAGCTAAATTAAAATCCCACAAGGGACCTGCCACTAAATCACCACCCTTGCTGTATTTATCTTTGTGCAAATAACTACTTATTCTATAGCCGTCCACATTCCTGCTTATTTCATTTACAATCATAAAATCAATAAAAGAACCAACTTTAATGTATTTCTTATAGCCCACCAATGTATCAGCAAAATTAACGCCATACATCGCATTTTCAAAGGAGTCAACAAACTGCTTGATGTATACTTTTTGCTGTGCTGTCATATCAGGTCCATCGGGATAATGATATTGATAGTTGTAATTATTGTAATAAGCTGAAGGAAAACTTCCGCCAAAATTCCCTGTTGTTTTGTCAACTTTAATAATATAGCCTCCGGTAAGAGAATCTCCTGCATTATCATCCAAATCTAACTTTGAAATATCAACACGCTCTTTCCCCTTTTTCACTTTTTCCATCAACACATAAATACCTTCATAACTGCCATTCACAACGAGTTCAACCAAAACAGTACGAGGTGCCCATTGTCCTAATTCGCGTCCAATTTTAAAAGTCAATATATTTCTAATACAGGTTTTATCATCGTAAGGAGCATACAGTGCCCAGTCGTTATCTGCCGGCATACCCAACAATGAAACATTTAAAGCAAGACCTTGTAAATCCTGTGTGCGAATACCATAAGGTTTTTGCGGCATACCTTGCGAACTTGAGCCTCGGTACTCAATACCAATTTTACCATTATAATTATTAAAACTATCTGTTAAGTTGTTACGTACACCAACACCGTTATAGATGATACCCATATCGGCTACAATTTTTGGTTCATTTACAATCACCAAACCGTTGGTATTTATTACAATGATTGGAAGATTGGAAGATGTGAATACTTGCGCATTTGCATTTAAACTTAAAAACAAACCAACAAGGGCCGTTATTGAAAAGTACTTTGTTCTCATAGGGATAATTTTACCAGATAAAGGTACTAAAAAACTTCAAATACCCTTACAAAAACAAGAAGCTATTTATGCTAATTTTAGGAAAGCGGGTATAATCCTATTGGTTTAAATCGTAATTTCGCACTGTGTCAATAACCATTATTATTGTTTTAATTACTTGTACTGTTTCGCTTGCTGCTTTTCAACGCAAAGATGCAATGTACAAGCTGAAATTTATTCCAACCAGTATACAAAGTAACAAAGAGTGGTACCGATTTTTCACCTATGCTTTGGTACACGCAGACATACCTCATTTGTGTATCAATATGTTTGTACTCTATTCTTTTGGTGAAGTGGTAGATCATTTTTATACCGATTATTTTGGTTCAAAATCCTTGCTCTATTTTATACTTCTATATGTTGGAGGAACTGTGACTTCGGTAATTCCGGCTTTTGAAAAAAACAAAACACACCATTGGTATAGTGCCGTTGGTGCTTCAGGAGCTACATCAGCAGTTGTATTTACCTGTATACTTTTTAACCCAATGGCACCTATGGGATTCATTTTTATTCCTTTTCATATGCCTGCTATCATATTTGGTTTACTTTACCTTGGGTACTCATTTTATATGGCAAAAAAGGACAGTGATAACATAGGTCACGATGCACATTTTTTTGGTGCACTTTTCGGTATTATGTTTACCATATTGCTTGACAGACACATTGCCGTTGAATTTATTGAACAAGTTAGATCGTATTTCAACATATGAAAAAAGCCATTTTTTTAGATCGTGATGGTGTGATAAACGAGGAGCGTGGGGAATACACTTTTAAAAAAGATGATTTTAAATTTGTTACAGATATTTTCAAAGCCTTAACTATTTTACAAAACAAAGGCTTTGTCTTTATCATCATTACCAATCAAAGTGGTATTGACAAGGGGATCTATGCCCATCAGGATGTTGACACATTGCACACCTATATGTTGAATGAATTCACAAAAAATAAGATTTCGATATTAGAAGTATATTATTCTCCGCATCATCCCGATAAAGGAAAAAGCATAAGCAGAAAACCCGACTCCTTGTTACTTGAAAAAGCAATAGCCCGTTTTGAAATTGATGTTACAAAAAGCTATTTTATAGGAGACAGAGACAGAGACATTGAGGCAGCTGAAAAGGTTGGCGTTAAAGGAATATTGGTTCATTCCAATCAATCACTGTTACCTATTTTAGATTCACTTAACTAAGGACAATGGATTTTTTCTATTTAAATAAGGACTTACGCGAAAATTCTCAAAATCCTGTTTTTACCATCCACAACCGCTCCTTCAAGTATGGGGATGGTTTTTTTGAATCAATCAGAATCCTAAATGGAAAGGTGTTGTTTTGGGATAAACATTACGAACGCTTATTGAGTTCACTAAATATACTACAATTAAATATTGGCAATGCTTCCCTCTCTTTAATAGAAGAACAACTCCACACACTTATTTTAAAAAATAATATAACAGATGGAGGAAGAGCCCGCATTACTTTTTATAGAGAAGGTGAAGGAATGTATGCTCCACAAATAAATAATGCGAACTACATTATTGAAGCATATCCCTTAGAAAACAACTTATTTGAGTTAAATAAAAAAGGCTTACTGGTTGATATATACAGTGATTTTAAAAAACCATTGAACAAGCTTTCCAATATTAAAACGAACAACTGTTTAACCTATGTATTGGCAAGCGTGCATAAAAATAACAAACAACTGGATGATTGCATTTTGCTAAACGACAATGGAAATATTGCTGAAGCAACAAGCTCCAATTTGTTTATTGTAGTAAACGGAACCCTTTATACTCCGCCCTTATCGGAAGGATGTTTAAATGGTGTAATGCGAAAAGTGTTGTTGGAAAATGCAAAAGCAAATGGAATAAATGTATACGAAAAAGAATTAAAACCCAGCGACCTTCTAGGAGCCGATGAACTTTTTATTACCAGTACGGTGAGAGGAATTAACTGGGTTGGCTTTTATAAAAACAGGCGATATTTTAACAATGTATCTAAAAAACTAATAGATATTTTAAATTCAATGGCAACAACTAATTGAGTTGTGGATGCTCGGGAAAATTAGACAATAAAGCAAACTCATTGCCCATATTTTTCAATACATTTCCCCATAATTTTTTATAATTACCCGACATAACATTTTCCACTTTTGCCTCACTCACTATCCAAGATTCACTTTCCAACTCCCCTTCTAATTGCCCGGGCTCCCAACCCGAATAGCCAATAAAAAACTTTATCTCACTTTCATTTATCAAATTTGCTTTCACCATTTCAGCAACCTTTTCAAAGTCGCCTCCCCAATACAAACCCTTTTGTATTATAGTACTTCCCTCAATTATTTCGCCTTTGGTATGTATGTAAAATATAGTGTCGCGCTGTACTGGACCACCAAAATAAAGTGGGTGATTAAAACTTTCAAACTGGTTTAAAGCTTCATTTATCTTTATATCTACCACCTTGTTTAAAATAAAACCAACAAAACCAGTTTCGCTTTTTTCAGTAATAAGTACAACCGATCGCTTAAAATAATTATCAACCATCATTGGTTCCGATACGAGCAAACTGCCTTTACGTATTTTTACATTTTGTGTCGACATATTATTCTTGTATTAAATTAAAAGTATGACAAGCAACCAAAGCTGCTGTTTCCGTTCTTAATCGGCTATTTCCCAAACTTACGGTTTCAAACCCGTTTTGGATTGCAAATGCAACTTCCTCTTTTGTAAAATCGCCTTCCGGACCAATTAAAATAAGAGCATTGCTATTGGAGTCAATTACATTCTTCAGTGGTTTTTTATCCCCTTCGCCACAATAAGCAATACATTTTTTACCTGAAAAGGCTTTGTGATTTTCAACAAACTTCTTGAATGGAATCATTTCGTTGATGAGAGGCAAATATGTTTTTAATGATTGTTTTATTGCGGAAACAGCAATTTTCTCCAATCGTTCGGTTTTAATTATTGCCCGTTCTGAGTTAGCCGACAGTAACATTGATATTTCATCCATACCTATCTCTGTAGCCTTCTCTACCAACCATTCCATTCTGTCCATATTTTTTGTAGGTGCCACCGCAAGGTGCAAACTAGTTTTTCTTTTTTCCGTTTGCTCTTTCTTTACAATACTAACAGTGCATCTTTTAGGATTGGCATCTGTAATGTTGCATTCATACAATCCTCCTTTTCCATCCATCAAATAAATTATATCTCCTGCTAACAAACGCAATACCCTTATTGCGTGTTTGCTCTCTTCCTCATCTAAGGTAAAAGATGAATTCTGTATGGCGGGTGTATAGAATAAATGCATCAATCAAAAGTAAAAAAGGAATTATTTAGCGATTATACTTGTTGATATCTATGGAAAACTTATTTTTGGCATTATGTTTGAAAACAACAACAGAAAAACTCTCATTATGACACTATTTAACTTACCAAGCAAACTATTTATCGGACTTTGTATTGTTGTAGCCGGATGTGGAAAATCATCCACTTCCATACAAGTGCTGCAACCTGCCGACATTACCCTTCCCGACCACATTCAAAAAGTGGTAATTATGAACCGGACGTATCCCGAAAAAGGAAGTAAAGCCTGGAACATTATGGAAGGAATACTAACCGGAGAAGGTATTGGGACAGACAGAAGGGCTTCCGAAGACTGCTTGTCGGGCTTGGTGGATATAATGAAACAATCTCCCCGTTTTCAATTGGTACGCCCACCATTAAAAAATATGGAAGGAACAGGTACCGGACAATTTCCAACACCTTTACAATGGGGGATTATTGAAAACTTGTGTAACTTACAACAAGCAGATGCCTTGATATTATTAGAAGCCTTTGATTCTGACTCAAGAATGGATTTTACACCGGGTACTAGAACAGCTCGAAGTCCTGAAGGCACAAACGTAGAAATACCTACTGTAAATGCGAATATGCGCATGAATATTACCAATGGCTGGAGAATATACGATCCTAAAACAAAACAAATTATTGATGAAAACCGTTCGGATGATTTTTTAAATTTTGGAGGAAGTGGTGATAATCAAGCCCAAGCGGTATCAAAAATGCCAAGCAGAATGGAAGCACTATCAAAAGTAGGCTACCACGCGGGACAACGTTATGGAAGAAGAATTAGTCCGATGTGGATAAATGTTTCAAGGATGTATTATAAAAAAGGAAATGGTTGGATGGAACAAGCTGCACGCAAAGCCGAGACAAGAGATTGGAAAGGAGCAGCCGAAATGTGGAAAAAAGAAGCACTTAATACCGACAAAACAATTGCGGGAAGAGCTTGTTACAATATGGCAGTTGCATCGGAAGTGGAAGGGAAATTAGATATAGCGGTAAAGTGGGCACAAGATTCCTATGCTAAATTCGGCAACAAAAAAGCAAGAAGCTATTCAAATGTTCTTCAACAACGGATACAGGACAATGAAAAAGTGAAGTTCCAAATGAGAAGTATGGAACAGAAATAATACATAGTAGGCAAAAAAGTAAAGCCCTTTTATCTTACCTTTGCAATGAATGAGCAAAAGAGATATAAGGGCTTTATCATTGGAAGAAATCACCGATTTTTTCAACATTAATAACGAAAAAACTTTTCGTGCAAAACAGGTATATGAATGGCTTTGGAAAAAGTCGGCAATACGTTTTGATGAAATGACAAACCTTTCAATTACCACACGCGGCTTATTGGAAAACAATTTTGTAATAAATGCGGTAACAATAAACGACCAACAAATAAGCAGCGACCGCACCATTAAAAATGCATTTAAACTTTACGATCAACATGTTGTAGAAGGTGTTTTAATTCCTACAACAAACCGAATGACAGCTTGTATATCATCACAAGTGGGTTGCAGCTTAACTTGTAAATTTTGCGCTACAGGTAAGTTACAACGTTTACGTAATTTAAATGCCGATGAAATATACGACCAAGTAGTTTTGCTAAAAAAACAGGCTGAGAATAATTACGAAACACCACTCACCAACATTGTCTATATGGGTATGGGTGAACCACTACTCAATTACAGTAATGTAATAAAATCGGTTGAGAAGATTACCTCAACGGAAGGTTTGAATATGTCGCCACAGCGTATTACGATATCCACTGCCGGAATAGCAAAAATGATAAAAAAGTTAGGCGATGACAAAGTAAAATTCAATCTCGCTGTTTCTTTACACGCAGCCAACGATGAAAAAAGAAGCCATATTATGCCCATCAATGAACAAAACTCATTACAGGCATTGGCGGAAGCATTGACATATTTTTATGAAAAAACAGAATGCCGTGTAACCTACGAATACATTATTTTTAAAGACTTTAACGACACCTTGATTGATGCCAAAGAGTTGGCTGATTTTTGTATGCACGTACCTTGCAAGGTGAATGTGATTGAATACAACCCCATTGATGAAAGTGAATTCCAACAAACCACCGAGCCTCGTTTAAAAGCATTTACAAACTATTTGGAAAGCAGAAACGTAATTGTAAATGTTAGAAGGAGTCGCGGAAAAGACATTGATGCTGCCTGTGGACAATTGGCAAACAAAAACAAAGCGATACAAAAACCGGTATATAAAAGTGTTTAATTATTGGTTGGATGTTAACCAAAATCAAATTAATTTCAACACACTTGATACTTCATCCAACTTCATTCCATCCAAATTTGAAATTAAATTTAAGCCCGGTTTTTTCCCTACTTCAATAGAACCTATTTCATTTTCAATGCCTAAAAAAGCAGCTCCATTGAGCGTTGACCAAGTAATTAATTCCGATAAATGGATTTGAGGATACAATTTTTGTATGCTCTTAAGTTCATCTAAAATAGACAAGCCCCAATTTGAAGCTAAACTATCTGTTCCGATACAAATTGTGCAATTGTTTTTTACAAAAAGTGGAATATTGGGCAGTCTTTTTTCAATATATAAATTCGCATTCGGACAAAAACACCAATAAATAGACTTGTTGAGTTGTTGAGCCCAATCAATATCGTCCTGACTTGTAAAAGTATTGTGTACTAATAATATTTTATCGCATTTTGTAAGTTGCATCAATGCCGATTGCAATGAACTAAAACCGCTTGGTTCAAAAAAATCAGTGTCAATTCCAAATTGCTTTAACCGTTCAAGTATCCGTCCCCTTTTTTCTACAAACAACAAATTCTCATCCTCGCTTTCCTGGTTGTGCATCGAGATTATGCCTTTATGTTCAGCCGACCAGTCATTGATTTTTGAAAGCAATTTTGTAGATGCTGAATACGGTGCATGCAAGGTAATTGAACCTAGCCCTTGCAATTGTTTGTACAAACTCAAACCAATTTCAAGTGCTTTATCAGCTTTATCGGGATGAAAACCCAATAATTCAATAAAGGTATGGTAGTATATATATTTTTTCTCTTTTTGTTTAAATGAATGAGCTGTGTTGGAAATGTCGCCAACTGCCACAATGCCGTTTTTTATCATCTCTACCTCCGCTTCCTCAATAGCAGAAAAAATTTCCTTTTCTGTTGCACCTCTGCTCTCTTCTATTTGTTTTATGAAATTATCAAGACCTGTTCCTTCCGTTAACTTTCCTTTTAAATGAGAAAGTTCCAAATGGCAATGAACATTTACAAAACCCGGACAAATAACTCCTTTGTGAAATTGTATTTGCGTTCTATCACCTTTAAAATTTTCAGGTGAATAAATTGCTAAAATTATTCCTCCATCATCAACTTCTACAATACCATTTTTAATGGGTGGGCTTGATACAGTAAAAATATAATCAGCAGAAAACAGCATACATTAATTCATATTTAATGCTGCATCAATATACAGGTATACGTCTTTGGGATGTTCACCCATTTTTTCTTTGGAGCGTTTATGACCCAAACGTACTATTACCAGATTCTTATCAGGTATTGAAATAACATACTGACCCAATATTCCCCGTGCGTAAAAAATTTGATGGCCTTTATAATTTATTAACCACCAACTGTAACCGTAATGGTCAATATTATTTCCCTCTTTGTTTGTTAAATCAGCAGGTACAATAGAATTCAACACATACTGCTCATTCACCAACTGCTTGCCATTCCAACGACCCGAGTCTAAATACAATTTCCCAAAACGGGCAAAGTCGCGCGCATTTGAATTGATACAGCAATAGGCTTTTTCCGTTCCATTTTCGTGATCGAGACTCCATAATGCATTGCTGCTTGCGCCCATAGGTTGCCACAATTTTTCGGAAGCATAATCACTTAGTTTTTTGCCTGTTGCTTTTTCCAATACAAATGCCAATAGTTCGGTGTTGCCACTTAAGTATTCAAATTTCTTTCCAGGTTCGGAAGTAGGTTTATAGGACAAGGTTAATTTTGTTATATCATCACCGTATAAGCCTCGTGCAGGGTATGCCAAGGGGTTTATATAGTCTTCATCAAAATTAATTCCTGAACTCATATTGAGCAGGTGCTTAATGGTCACCTTTTTATTTTCACCTTCATTGTATTGAGGAATAAAATCTCCGATAGCTTGATCCACACTTTTTATTTTCCCTTCATCAATAGCACAACCAACCAATATGCTTACAAAACTTTTTGCCATAGAAAATGAACTCGTAATGGAATGTTCTGAATAAGTATCCCAATATTCTTCGTATTGTATACTGTCATTTTTTATTACAAGAAAGGCTATTGGTTTGTATGTTTCAAATTGTGTCTTTATATCAGCTGGAATTTTATACTTGTTGTAGTTCTTAGCAATCGACCATTTTTGTTCAACAGAAGCCTTTATTTCACGGTTACTGAATATGGCATATTCATCGGGAGATGGACCTAAGCGGCCCTTCAACAGGGTGTTTGAAACTGCTTTATAAATATACAGATTACCGGAAACCAAAATAAATACATTCAGTACCAACAATAATCCCAACAGAAATTTACCTATCCATTTAATTATTTTCATACCCTTAGCTCTTTAGTAAACTCCATTTCGAACAATGCTGCCAAATGTTTTTTAAGTATTTCTTGAACTTCCTCCATTTCAATTTTTCTTCCTAGTTCCTTTTCCATTGAAGTTACTGCCTTATCATCAATACCGCAGGGAACAATGTTATTAAAATAATTGAGTTTCGTATTCACATTAAATGCCAATCCGTGCATAGTAACCCAACGACTGCACCTTACTCCCATTGCACATATTTTACGGGCTTTTTCCGGAATGGTTACGTCCAACCATACACCGGTAAAACCTTGGTAACGCTCTCCAATTATTCCATACTCAGCAAGAGTAAGGATAACGGCTTCTTCCAGAAATCGCAAATATTTATGGATATCAGTAAAAAAATTATCTAAATCTAAAATTGGGTAAACAACCAATTGTCCTGGACCGTGGTAAGTTATATCGCCACCACGATTAATTTTATAAAAGGTAGCATCTGCCTCCTCTAACTGATTTTCATTTACAAGTAAATTATCTTGCGAGCCGCTTTTACCCAATGTATAAACGTGCGGGTGTTCACAAAACAGCAAATAACTCTGTGTTGCTTTCGGTAAAGTCCCCTCTACCCGATTTGATAATTTTTGTTGAACGATGGTTTGAAATAAATTTTCTTGATAGTCCCAAGCTTCTTTGTAATCAACCGAACCAAGGTTACGAAAAATTACTTGCTGCATTGTATAAATGTATAAGAAGGCTATTCAAGTTGAATTAATCCAACTTGGAAAGTTCATTTTTTAAGTGATTGATCACCTCAATTTCATTGGCATCATATTCCCCCTTTTCTGCAAGAAAATAAGAGGTCCAATCGCCTAAATGGATAAAATAAATGGCATTTTCAATCGGTGAATTCCCTTTAGAATAAACATCTATAACCGTATCCGTGTATTTACTGAAAACTTCTTTACTGATACGAATGCGCTCTTGTGTACGCACATAGTCTGATTGATTGCGAAGTATGATAACTGCGATATGATTATTTTGCTTTCTCCAACCCACCAACTCGTTGTGATTCAATTCGGGAAAAACGTGATGCCAACCCAATATTTTTGAATTTTCATTTAACTGTTGCCTAAGTCTTATTGCTATTCCTTCATAACCAACAGTTGTGTATATAACAGGAGTTTTTAAATGAACCACCTCTGCCAACTTCTTAGCTTCGTCAATAATATATTGCTCGTTTGCTACAATACTTTTTACAGCTTCATTTAACTGCGCTTTATACACATCCGAAATTATTCCAAATGCATTTAAAATAAAAAATAATTGTGTAAGTGAATAGCCCAAACACGCTCTTGGTGGCATACCTGCCGGAATTTCAACATAATCGAATTTATGTTTTAATGCAATCTCCTTTATTTTACCACCCGAAGAAATACACACAATTTTAGCTCCCTTTTCAATCGCCAATTCCATTGATTGTATAGTTTCCTCTGTATTTCCCGAATAGGATGAAATAATTACAAGGGTTGAGG
>CAIMGI010000047.1 GCA_903840505.1 uncultured Bacteroidota bacterium | reverse complement strand
ATGGTATTGAAGTGCCAAACATCAATCACTTCTCTACCCAAGGCTCTTCGGGAGGACCGGTAGGAATGATAAACGTAAATTTTATTCGCGAAGTTGATTTTTATTCAGGAGCCTTTCCTGCCAATAGAGGAAATACATTGAGCTCCTTATTTGAGTTTAAACAAAAGGATGGAAACCCCGATAGAATAATTACAAACCTCACGGTGGGTTCAAGTGATTATGGCTTAACATTGGATGGACCCGCAGGGAAAAATGCTTCATTCATATTCTCTGTCCGCAGATCGTATTTGCAATTGTTATTTACAGCATTAAAGCTCCCCTTTTTACCAATATACAACGATGCCCAGTTTAAATATAAAATTAGGATGGGTGCGAAGGATGAAATTACCATAATCGGTTTAGGAGCCATTGATAACTTTAAGTTAAACCTAAAAGCAAATGAAACAGAACAACAGAAGTACTTGTTGGAGAACCTGCCGGTAAATGAGCAGTGGAGTTATACTTCTGGAATAAACTACAAACATTATAGAGAGAAGGGTTTCACAACTTTTGTTGTCAGCAGAAATCACTTAAATAATACCAGTACAAAGTATTTTAATAATGATGATAGCAATTTAGCAAACCTTATTTTAAAGTACCGTTCACAGGAAATTGAGAACAAAGTTCGTTTCGAAAATACCATTAGGAATAAGGGTTTTAAAATAAACTACGGAGTGAATTACGAATATGTTACCTATACCAACAGTACTTTTAACAAAATTGCTTTGCCTTCCGGTAACATAACCATAGATTATAAGTCAACTCTTAATTTCAATAAGTATGGTTTATTTACACAAATAAGTAAAGGATTTGCAAACGAACGACTTGTTCTATCATTGGGTTTACGCAGCGATGCGAACGATTATTCAAACGCTATGGATGATCTGGCAAAACAAATTTCGCCTCGTTTTTCACTGAGCTATTCTTTTGCTCCCAATTTTAGTTTTAATGCAAACACAGGAAGATATTATCAATTGCCGGCATATACCGTTATGGGTTATAGAAACACCAATGGTGATTTGGTAAACAGGTATAATAACATTCAGTATATTTCTGTCGATCACATTGTTTCGGGTTTTGAATACAATGGTAAAAACAACTCAAAAATAACTGTAGAGGGCTTCTATAAAAACTATTCGAAGTATCCTTTTTTATTAAATGATTCAATTTCACTGGCTAATTTAGGAAGCGATTTTGGTGTTATTGGAAATGCACCCGCCAACTCCACTTCAAAAGGAAAAAGTTATGGAGCAGAGTTCTTGCTGCAGCAAAAACTATACAAAGGGTTTTATGGAATAATAGCCTATACACTTGTTAGAAGTGAATTTACTGACAAAACCGGCTCTTATAAACCCTCTGCTTGGGATAACAAACACATTATTACTTTAACAGGCGGTAAAAAATTCAAAAAGAATTGGGAATTGGGTGCCAAGTGGCGCTTTTTAGGAGGAACACCTTATACACCCAACAATGTTGTATTGTCGTCACAAATTGCAGTTTGGGATATTACAGGTGCAGCCATACCTGATTATTCATTGCTTAATACCCAAAGGTTAAAATCGTTTCATAATCTTGATATTCGATTGGATAAAAAAATATTCCTAAAAAAAATGAATCTTAATTTTTACCTCGATATTCAGAATGCGTATGGATTTAAAGCCCAACAAAAACCAATTTTATTAGTTGAACGAGATGCCAATGGAAACAAAATGATTGATCCGAATAATAGCACATCCTATCTTGTGAAAGAAATACCAAATCCAACCGGAACAACTGTGCCATCCATCGGCATCATTATTGAATTTTAAAATTCCTATCTTAGTAGCTCAATAACAATAGGTTTTAACGTGTTTAAAAACAAAATTATTCTGCTTTGCCTTTTGTTGTTGCCGATATTCGCAAAAGCAAATAAGGATTCCTGTCATTTTTTTAAGCCTTCGCAAACGTATAACAAATCTAGATTTTGCGCTGTGCTGTTAGGTGAAGGAGCTTTTTATGTTGGTGGATTAGCTGCACTTAATTCGCTTTGGTACAAGGATTATCCTCGCACATCCTTTCATTCTTTTAATGATAATAGCGAATGGTTACAAATGGATAAAGTGGGGCACGCATTTAGTGCGTATCAATTAACAAGAACAGGAATATCATTGTATAAATGGACGGGAGTAAAGAAAAACCTTGTTTACGGAACTGTATCTTCACTTTTATTTTTATCTAGCATCGAAATATTGGATGGATTTTCATCCGCTTGGGGTGCATCTTCAGGTGATGTTGTGGCAAATGTTGGTGGTTGTGGACTTGCTTCATTTCAAGAATTAGCTTGGCAAGAACAACGTATACAAGTAAAGTTTTCATACAGTCCATCAAAATTTGCAGCTTACCGCCCTAATGTGTTGGGTGCAAATTTTACCCAGCAATTGTTTAAAGATTATAATGCTCAAACATATTGGCTGTCGATTAATCCGGCTAGTTTTATAAAAAGTTCAAGACCAAATTTTTTAAGTTTTTTAAATGTAGCCATTGGATATGGTGCCAATGGAATGATAGGAGGGAGCAGCAATCCACTTTTAGACAACAATGGAATAATATATCCAGTGTTCAACCGATATCGACAATTTTATATTTCCGCTGACATCGACTTAAGCAGAATGAAAACTAAAAGTGAATTCTTAAATAAACTATTGGGAGCATTTAGTTGCATAAAAATTCCCTTTCCTGGTATTGAATTCAATAATAACAAGGGCTTTTTAGTGCACCCTTTTATATTTTAGTTTTAGGTAGTTATTTATCACACGCTTTCTTACATTTGTAGAAAATTATAACTCATTCGTCTATGAAAAGGTCAATTCTTATATTTTCTATTTTACTACTTGGATACAATGCAAATTATGCTCAAAATGCCTATGAATTAACAGAGAAAGGAAAAGGGGAGATGAAGTTAAAAATGTATGAAGAGGCTGTTATTTCTTTTACATCGGCCATACACTTAGATGAAGCAATGGTAGTTGAACACATTAAAAAAGTAAAAGATTATTTGGCATTAGATGAATATCAGCGTTCCTTAGTTGATGAAGCGCAAATAAAACCCATTAAACCACAGTATGCTATTCCGTATGAATATAGAGGTGAATGTTATGTAGCTTTAGGCAAAAAGGATCAAGCCTTAAAAGACTTTAATACAGCAATTGATATTGACGAAAATTATGGTGAGCCTTATTACCAAAGAGCCATTCTTAAAAAGGATAACAATCAAAAGAACGATGCCTGTTTGGACCTTAAAAAAGCATCCAATTTGGGTGTTACTAAATCCAGCGATTTATTTGTAGATTATTTTTGTTGGGACTCGGCACTTGGCTTTTACAAGGATGGATTGTCGAAATTTAACTTGGGTAATTATGCAGGAGCCATAAGTGATTTAACCATTGCAATGCAATTAAATCCGGACTCCTCAAATGCATTCATCAAAAGAGGAATGTGTTATTACGCTACACAAAAATTTAAAGAGGCATTAGCCGATTACAACAAGGCATTAAAAAAGGATTCAACTAACTTTATGATTCACTATCAAATTGGATTGTGTTGGTATTCTTTAGAACAAGCAACAAAAGCGTTTGAAGAATTTGCGAAG
The DNA here is from genome assembly GCA_903840505.1 of uncultured Bacteroidota bacterium. Lineage (GTDB taxonomy): Bacteria > Bacteroidota > Bacteroidia > UBA4408 > UBA4408 > CAIMGI01. The sequence goes on along the minus strand of CAIMGI010000047.1, from coordinate 18,899 downwards.
TCTCTCGCCTTTAACACTGGGCACTATGAGTCTTACATATACAGGGCATACTGCTGCGAAATGTTGCAAAATACGAGTTCTGCTATTTTCGACTATGGAAGTGCAATTAAAATAAAACCAACCAATGGTTTACCTTATTACAAACGTGCCTTATTAAAAATCGAACTGAAAGATGAAAAAGGTGGATGTGCCGATTTTAAAAAAGCGGCCGAGTTAGGGGAAGAGGATGCAAGTAAATTAATTGTATCGTATTGCTTTCAAAGGGCTTATTTTAGTAATAATATAAGAAGGTAATATCAGAATCAAGGAACAAATTAACAGTGTTGCCAAGTTTAAAATAAGTATATTCCCAATTCCTATCTCAATAGGTACTGTCGAAACATAATAAACTGTTTTATCAAGTGAGAGAATTGAGAACTTTTTTTGTAAAAAGCACAAACCTAAGCCAAGTACATTTCCATACAAAAGACCTTTAGCCAAGATAAACCCTGCATTGTACAAAAACACTTTACGCACACTCCAGTTGGGTGAGCCCAATGCTTTTAAAATGCCAATCATATTGGTTCTTTCAAGAATAAGAATGAGCAATGCCGTTGTCATATTTATTACCGCAACCACAATCATAATTACCAAAAGTATCAATACGCTAATGTTCTGAAGTTCCAACCAGTCGAACAACTGAGGATTTGCTTCTTTAATTGTCCTTACATTCATATCCGAGTCAACCGCATCATATAAAGTTTCGGCTGTTTTATTTACCGTACTAAAATCATTCACCAATATTTCAAAGCCCGATACTTGCAAACTATCCCAATCATTCAGTTTTTGAATATGTGAAATATCACCTAAAATGAATTTATCATCAAACTCTTCCAATCCGCTTTGGTAAATCCCTGATATTTTGAATTTCCTAACCCTTGGAGGTTTTTGAATAAAATACATTACCACATCGCTTCCCACTTTTAAGTTGAGTTTATCGGCAATGTTTTTTGATACAATTATTTCATCGCATTTTTTGTTTGGCAGTACTTTAAAGGATTTTCCTTCAATGATATTTTTATCGAAAAAAGTCCAATCGAAATCTTCACCAATGCCTTTTAAAACAACACCTTCAATCTCCGCTTTGGTTTTTATAATACCTGCTTTATTTGCAAATACCTGAACGTGCTTAATTTCTTTATTTTTTTTAATGTCACCAATAAACAACTTATTTCTATTGATGGGTTTTGCTTCCATCAAATCGTCTTCACCAAAAGTATTGATAATTATATGCGAGCCAAAGCCAATAACTTTACTTGTAATCTCCTGCTTATAACCGCTTAATACTGCCACCGAAACAATCATTACCGTTATACTAAGCACAATGGCAATAATAGCAATGTTTACAATAGGATTCGATAAACGTTGTCCTTTGCCTGATAATATCCGCTTTGCAATAAATAGTTCGGTATTCAAAAAAATATAATTTTTTAGTAGTGCAATTTGGTGTAAATTTTGCAATAATTGTGTATACTAGCAAAAAATAAAGCATAATGTACCCTAAACATTTTTTAATTCTCTGCAGTTTACTCTATTCGCATTTTTGCTTTGCACAAAAAGCTACCCAGTTAAATTCCGACACAAAAACGCAATCAGAAATTACGGTTGGTGCCAATAAAACGAAAAGCTATTTACCATTACTTACCGGCAAAAATGTAGCACTACTGGTAAATCAAACTTCGGTAATAAACAAAACAAGCTTAGTGGATAGTTTACTGAAATTAGGTGTTAGTATTAAAAAAGTATTCTGCCCCGAACACGGATTTAGAGGAAGCAACGATGCGGGAGAGGATGTAGCAAATTCAAAAGATCCTAAAACCGGAATACCTATTGTTTCATTATACGGTGATAAAAAAAAGCCCTCAAAAGCCGATATGACAGACATAGACATTGTTGTTTACGATATACAAGATGTAGGAGTGCGTTTTTACACCTATGTTTCAACAATGCATTATATGATGGAAGCTTGTGCTGAAAATAAAAAGCAACTCATCATACTCGACAGACCAAATCCCAACGGTTATTTTGTTGATGGACCTGTATTGGATAAAGCCTTTACTTCTTTTGTTGGGCTTGATCCTGTTCCGGTTGTATATGGACTAACCATTGGTGAATATGCAAAAATGGTGAATGGTGAAGGATGGCTTACAAATAAAGCAGTTTGTAACCTAACAGTAATTACTTGTGATGGATACAATCACAACGATTATTATTCTTTACCGGTTAAGCCATCACCCAATTTACCCGATATGAAATCGGTATATCTATATCCCAGTTTATGTTTCTTTGAAGGTACAGTAATTAGTGTTGGGCGCGGAACCGACAAACCTTTTCAGGTAGTTGGTCACCCATCTTTACCTGAAGGAAAATATTCTTTTACACCCAAAAGTACACAAGGAGCCAAGTCGCCTTTGTATATGGACAAAGTGTGCAAAGGTTATGACCTAAGCAACTATGGAGAAATGATAATGCGTTATGAGAAAAGAATAAACTTGTTTTGGTTAATTGATTTGTATAAAAAGTATCCCAATAAAAAGGAGTACTTCAACAACTATTTCAATACATTGGCAGGTAACGATGCTTTAAAGTTGCAAATCGAGGCAGGAATGAGCGAAGAGAATATCCGCGATTCGTGGCAAGCCAAATTAACAGAGTATAAAAAAATCCGAAAAAAGTATTTGCTTTACAAGGATTTTGATTAGTCGTTTTATTCTTCAAAAAACACCTTAGCTAAACTATGAAAAGTATCTGGAAGGTTATTGGTGCCTCATCTGTAGGCACAATGATAGAGTGGTACGACTTCTATATTTTCGGCAGTTTAGCAACCATTATTTCCACTCAATTTTTTCCGAAAGAAAATCCAACTGCTGCTTTTTTAGCAACACTAGCAGCCTTCGGAGTGGGCTTTGTTGTCAGACCTTTCGGAGCGGTTGTTTTTGGTAGGTTAGGAGATATGATTGGAAGAAAATATACCTTTTTGGTAACACTCCTTATAATGGGCGGCTCTACTTTTGCAATTGGACTTATACCATCTTACGATACCATAGGCATATTCGCACCCATTATTGTATTTCTGCTTCGCGCTTTGCAAGGACTTGCTTTAGGAGGTGAATATGGAGGTGCAGCAATTTATGTTGCCGAACACGCTCCTGCAAATAAAAAAGGCTTTTACACTAGTTTTATCCAAACAACAGCTACCATAGGCTTATTAATATCGCTTGTAGTTATCTTGTCTTGTAAGGCTTTGATGAGTGCCGATGATTTCAATGCTTGGGGCTGGAGAATACCATTCCTGGGTTCAATTTTACTAGTAGCAGTGTCGTATTACATACGTCTTAAAATGGATGAGTCGCCTGTTTTTAAAGAATTAAAAGAACAAGGTAAATCATCGAAAAACCCCATTCGTGAGAGTTTTGGTAATTGGAAGAATTTAAAATGGGTGTTAATTGCCTTGTTTGGTGTAACAGCAGGGCAGGGAGTAGTGTGGTACACCGGACAGTTTTATGCAATGAACTTTTGTATTAAAACCCTTGGAATTGAAGCCGCTCAAATACAATGGCTGCTTATTCCGGTATTAATCATTGGCACTCCTCTCTTTATTCTTTTTGCAAGTATTTCGGATAGGGTAGGCCGAAAATGGATTATGTTAAGCGGAATACTCCTTGCTGCATTGAGTTATATGAGCTTGTATAAAAATATGGCAAAGCAAGCCGACTGGAAAACCTGGCAACAAGTTGAGAATAAAATTCCAAGTTCCGAAACAAAAATAAACAAGAATGGCGATTCGCTCACTGTGAATACATACCAATACGCAAACGGTGCTATTAGAATTGAAAAAATAGAAAAACAAAAAAGTACAAATACGCTAACACTTCCAAGCCATAATCTGTGGATTATTGCCATCCTTATTTTTATCCAATTGGTATTTGTGGCAATGGCTTACGGACCAATAGCTGCCTTTTTAGTGGAATTATTTCCGGCAAAAATAAGGTACACATCCTTGTCACTTCCTTACCATATTGGAAATGGCGTATTTGGTGGTTTAACACCCTTAATTGCCGAAACAGTAGTTATTAAATCGGGGAATATCTTTGCAGGACTTTATTATCCGATTACGGTAGCACTTATAACAGTTGTATTGGGTGTGTTTTTGATACAAAACAAAAAACGGGAGCTAGGTGAATGATTTTATTGGGCTAAAGAAAAAGCTGCATAAATGCTGTGCCGACTATGTAAATAATCGCTTGCAAAACATACAAACGGCAATGGCTTCGTCACGCGAATCGGCAAACGATGAAACCAAAAGCAGTGCCGGTGATAAACACGAAACCGGGAGAGCAATGGCTCAGTTGGAGCAGGAAAAATTAGCCTATCAATTAATGGATGTTGAAAAGCAACAAAGAGTATTTAATTCAATCAATCCCGAGTTAATTACACCTAAAATTAAAACTGGAAGTTTAGTTTTAACCAACAATGGGAATTATTATATTTCAATTAGTGCAGGTAAAATTAGCATTGATAACAAAGATTATTTTGCTGTTTCAGTTGAGTCGCCAATTGGAGTAGCATTGGTTGAAGCAAATGGTACTTTTCTATTCAATGGAAAGAATTATACTATTTCTGAAGTCTTTTAAGGAACAATAGGAGATGTGCTTGTTAATAGTTTCTCAAAAAAGCATAAGGGACTTGCTTGATTCTTATTTTTATTTTGTATAACTTCGTTAAGTTATTTAACATAATATTAATTATAAGACATGTTATATGGTCTAAAACACCATATAAATAAGGATAATTCCAATTTAACTTAACAATCAACCGAATAGTTTCTATCTAAATCCTTCCCTTTTTTCGTGAGGTAAATTTTACTAGATTTGTGCTTCTTAAAAATTAATAAAAGAATATGTCACATTCAAAAATTGTAGAGTTGTTGGGCAAAGATGCCGACAGCTTATTGAACCACCAAAGCAAAACCATTTCAAAGGATCTTTTACACTTACCCGGTGGCGATTTCGTTGACCGCATTTTTGCGCAAAGCAATCGTAATCCACAGGTTTTACGAAGTTTATCCACTTTATACAATCACGGCCGTTTAAGCGGTACCGGATATATGTCCATTTTACCTGTCGATCAAGGTATTGAACATTCGGCAGGTGCTTCATTTGCACCAAATCCAATCTATTTTGATGGAGAAAATATTGTAAAACTAGCTATTGAAGGTGGTTGCAATGCTGTTGCTACCACATTTGGAGTATTGGGTTCGGTTTCACGTAAATATGCTCACAAAATCCCTTTTATTGTTAAGCTTAATCACAATGAATTCCTTACTTACCCAAATAAATACGATCAAATTATGTTCGGTTCGGTTGAAGAAGCATGGAATTTAGGTGCTACCGCTGTTGGAGCAACTATCTATTTCGGTTCAGAGGAATCAGGCAGACAAATTGTGGAAGTTGCTCAAGCTTTTGAACGTGCACACGAACTAGGAATGGCGACCATTCTTTGGTGTTATTTACGCAATAACGGTTTCAAAAAAGACGGTATAGATTATCACACTGCAACCGATATTACAGCTCAAGCAAATCACTTGGGCGTTACCATTCAGGCAGATATTATAAAACAAAAATTGCCAACCCTTAACGGTGGTTATACGGCCATTAATTTTGGGAAAACGAGCCCAAAAGTATACTCCGAACTAACTACCAATCATCCAATTGACCTTTGTCGTTACCAGGTAGCCAACTGCTATATGGGTCGTATGGGTCTTATTAACTCGGGTGGCGAATCAAAAGGTGCTTCCGATTTGGCTGAAGCTATTCACACAGCAGTAATTAACAAACGTGCTGGTGGTACAGGTTTGATTTCAGGTAGAAAAGCATTTCAAAAACCAATGAAAGACGGTATTGAATTGTTGAACACCATACAGGATGTTTACTTAACCAAAGAGATTACTATTGCATAGCAATGTGCCCATTTTCAAATGTATTTAATTTTCAAATTTTCAAATTGAACAAATGAGCTGGTTTAAAAGAATAAAAGAAGGAATTACCACATCAACGAACGAAAAAAAGGAAACTCCCGAGGGTTTATGGTACAAATGTCCTTCTTGCAAGCACATATCTACTACACAAGATCACGCAGCCAATTTGTTTGTTTGTACAAGTTGCGGTTATCACGAAAAGATAGCTTCTTTGGATTATTTCGAAATCATTTTCGACAACAATGAATATACTGAAATAAACGAAAATATTACTTCTGGTGACCCGCTTGTATTTGTTGATACAAAGAAATACAGTGATCGCTTGGTCGATACTCAAAAAAAATCGGGATTAAAAGACGCCATAAGAACTGCACACGGTACCATTGACGGACAAAAACTTATGATTGCTTGTATGGATTTTGGCTTTATCGGTGGTTCAATGGGTTCTGTGGTAGGTGAGAAAATATCACGTGCCATTGATTATTCCATAGAAACACGCACCCCCCTATTGATTATATCAAAATCGGGCGGTGCTCGTATGATGGAAGCCTCGTATTCATTGATGCAAATGGCAAAAACATCTGTAAAATTAGCCTTGCTTTCAAAAGCAAAAATTCCTTATATTTCATTGCTTACCGACCCAACAACGGGTGGTGTAACTGCATCCTTTGCTATGTTGGGCGACTTTAACATATCCGAACCAGAATCTTTAATAGCATTTGCCGGTCCGCGTGTGGTAAAAGAAACCATCGGTAAAGACCTTCCTAAAGGCTTCCAAACAGCTGAATTTGTTTTGGAGCACGGATTTTTAGATTTTATCGTTGCGCGTACCGAACTTAAAAGCAAATTATCATCATTGCTAAAAATGCTTGCCAACTAATTTTATGAAAAAATACACCTTTACTGAAAAAAAGGATACCCGCTCAGGCTTTGGTGCCGGACTATTAGAGTTGGGTAAAACAAATCCCAATGTGGTAGCATTGTGTGCCGACCTTACCGGATCCCTAAAAATGGATGCTTTTGAAAAAGAATTTCCTGAACGTTTTTTTCAGATTGGTATTGCCGAAGCAAATATGATGGGCATTGCAGCAGGTATGACCATTGGCGGAAAAATTCCATTTACTGGTACTTTTGCCAATTTTTCAACCGGACGTGTATACGACCAAATAAGACAGTCAATTGCCTACTCAGGCAAAAATGTAAAAATATGTGCTTCTCACGCAGGTTTAACCTTAGGTGAAGACGGTGCAACCCATCAAATATTGGAAGATTTAGGCTTAATGAAAATGCTTCCTGGTATGACAGTTATAAACCCTTGTGATTATAACCAAACAAAAGCTGCCACAATTGCTATTGCTGCTCATCAAGGGCCTGTTTATTTGCGTTTTGGACGACCTACTGTTCCTGTATTCACCCCAGCCGACCAGAAATTTGAAATAGGAAAAGCAGTTATGTTAAATGAGGGCACCGATGTATCTATTTTTGCTACAGGACATTTAGTATGGAAAGCCATCGAAGCAGGAGAAATGTTGGCTGCAAAGGGAATCAATGCCGAAATAATAAATATTCATACCATTAAACCTTTGGACAGTAAAGCAGTCTTAGAGTCGGTTATGAAAACAAAATGTGTTGTTACTGCAGAAGAACATCAAATGAACGGAGGCTTAGGTGATAGTATTGCCCAATTATTGGCGCTTAAATTACCTATGCCTTTAGAAATGGTTGCAGTAAACGATAGTTTTGGAGAAAGCGGAACCCCTGATGAGTTGATGACAAAATATGGCTTAGATGCTATCAATATTGTGGATGCCGCACTTCGTTCCATAGCCCGAAAAGGAAAGTGATTTCATTTTCGTAATAAGTTGATTAATAATATTTTATTATTTTTTACTTAAGGCAATACTTTAATGCAAGAAGAGTACTCGGACGACCAATTATTAGATCAATTTCAGCAAGAGGATTCTCGTAATTTTGCCTTTAATTTACTCGTAAAAAAATACCAGCGCAGACTTTATAGCCACATTCGTAGAATTGTGATTGACCACGATGATACAAACGATGTGATTCAAAACACGTTTATAAAAGTCTGGGGCAGCTTAATCAATTTTAACCGCGAAAGCCAACTTTACACTTGGCTATACCGCATTGCAACCAATGAATCCATCACTTTTCTGAATAAAAAAAGGAAGAAGTTCTTTATACCCATTGTGGATGTTGAACATCAGTTGGCCGGTTCCTTGGAGGACGACAGTTATTTTAGTGGAGATGAAATACAACTGAAACTTCAAAAAGCCATATTGAAATTGCCCGAAAAGCAACGCATTGTGTTCAATATGAAATACTATGAAGAGATGAAATACGAAGATATGTCGGAAATACTGGGTACATCCGTTGGTGCTTTAAAAGCATCCTACCACCACGCAGTAAAGAAAATAGAACATTTTTTATTGAACCGTTAAACCTTAAGCATTAGAAATAGTCATAGCAACAAATGAAAGCAAATAACAACACTTCCAATAGTGATAACGAAATGGAGCAATTGAAAAAGATTGCCCCTAGCCTTTTCGCTATTCAAAAAAAGGAAGACCTGTTTGTTGTCCCTAAAAATTACTTCTCTGCTTTACCCGAAAAAATACAAGAACTTACGTTGGGTAAAAAGCAGGAAAGCTTTGTTGTTCCTGAAAATTACTTCGAGCAATTACCCGATAAAATTGAGCAGTTATTGTTGATTGATAAGAAAGAAACATTTGAAATCCCAGAAGGTTATTTTGATGGACTAGCACATAAAATACAAGACCGCGTAAATCAAAAACAAGAAGCGTATGAACCTGTTTGGAACTGGAAACCTTCTGCAAAATGGTCATTGGCAATGGTTACTGCCTGTTTATGCATCTACATTGGAACAACTTTCTTTAACAAAAACATAGGCCAAACCGAACAATTGAGTGCTAACGATATAAAGCAAACACTCAACACGCAAGTGAATACAATTGATGAATCGGTATTAATTGAACAAGTAAATATGGATGATATTGAGGTTGAAGAAACAAACGTTGAAAGCAAGGATGATAAAGGTGCCATTGAGAATTATTTGATTGATAACAACATTGACGTAAATGCAATAGCTAACGAATTATAATTATTATTATGAAAAAATATTTACTACTGTTTTTTATGTTCCTGCTGCTTTGCTTGGGGAGTTTTTCCTTTGCACAGTCAGCTGCCGATAAAAAGGATAAAATACAAGCTATGCGCGTGGCTTTTATTACCAATCAGCTTGACCTAAGCAGCAAAGAAGCACAAACCTTTTGGCCCATTTACAACGAATACCAAGATAAACTAGATGCAATACGCGAAGCAAGAAGAAAAGAAATGGGTGGAGAGAATAAAAGAAATACCGATGCAATGACAGACAAGGAGGTTGAAACGATGATTGACAATGACATTACCTTACGTTTAAAAGAAACCGAACTTATTAAGAATTACCATTTTAAATTTAAATCGGTATTGCCGGTTAAAAAAGTGGCAAAGCTTTATCGGGCCGAAGACGACTTCAAACGTGAATTGTTAAAACAAATTAAAAAATAAGAATGGGTATTATGCCGAATATAAATCCAATTGCAAAAAAGGTATCAAAGGCAGGAAAAACTACATTCCTGCTTTTTCTGCTTGTTTTAAGCACTCAATTTTCAAATGCTGCATCACAGGATTCATTGAAAGTAAAGGAGCCAAAGCATTACATACGACCATGTTTGTATTTCAATTCTATTGCATTGGCTGAAAGAAAAGTAGTTGCGAGCAATCTTGATAACGTTAAATTTCACCAGAGTAACATTGGTTTTTATTTCCCAATGCTCACCAAAACCTGGCATAAAAACGATACCATTTTACCATCGTTCCAATTATTGGGAACTCTTAATGTATTGGGAGGCGCTGTAAAATTCACTTCTCCTATTGACAATTCTAATCACCGAATTAAGAAAGGCAGTGTTGGTTTGAGAGGGATTTATGCAAATGGACAAAGGAATACCTGGTTTGTAAATGTTTCGCCCTTTGTAGCACAGGAAAATGCTTTGGGAACTTCAGCAAGAACCAGATTGGCCACCGTTGTTGTATTTAACAGAACGGTAAGTCCAAAATTTAGTTACAGAATTGGATACAGCAAATCCTTCATTTTTGGGAATAACTACCACCTTCCTATTATTGGTTTCCGCTTTGGAAGACTAGATGCTACTTATGTAAACATACAATTGTTGCGTAATATTTCTGTCAATTTCCCTATCGGAAACAAATGCAGCGGCAGTGTTTTCTCAAAGCCAATTGGTGGCATTTATATGTTTAAAAATACCAACAGTAGCTTTAGTAACCAAGGAAAAGTTATTCAATTTGGACGTTATGATATTTTAAGTGGATTTCAGTTGAATTATAGAGCCGGGCGTAATTTCTCGATGTTCGCAAGTTCAGGTATTAGCAGTGCCGGAAAAATTAGTTTTATAGGAAACACAGGTTCGAGAAATAACCTACGACCTGAATCACCTTTTAAAACATACCGTACAGCCCCTACCCTTTTTGTAAATATTGGAATAAGCCTGTATTTTGGTAAATCGAAAAGTATTAACAACAACTATCAAATGTACGATGCATTGGATATGAATAACAGCTACGACCCTGGTGATAACAATATGGGGCCAGGCAGTAATAATGGCATACCAAATCCCAACCAAACAATTAAAAATTTGCAATACCGTGATGTACAAGATCTGATTCAGGATACTGATTTGTATTAATTGTAAAAAGGTACAGCCCTTACTTTGTATCATTCTAAATAAGCCGATTTTTTTCTTGAAATGCTATAATTTGTATCTTTACTTAGTAAACAAAAATTTATTCGTGAAAGAAAATAAAGGAAACGAAATTTTATTGGCACTTTTAGCAGGTGCAGCGGTAGGTGTTGCCATTGGTTATTTTTTGAATTCCGATAAGAAAGAGGAAATAATTGGGGACATTAAAAGTGGGGCATCCAAAATAAAGGATGAACTAACGGAGGAGCTTGAGAAAGGGAAAATTATTTTGGATGAACTTATTAAAAAAGCCTCTGCATAATGTCGGAAAGACCATCATTTTTTGAAGAGTTTAAAATTATTGTAGTTAGCTATTTAGAATCAAAGGTACTGCTGTTTAAAATCAGTGTCTATGAGAAAATTGCGAAAGTTACAGCCGTTTTATTCTCATCCATCCTAGTTGCTTTTATTGGATTTTTTATGTTTTTATTTTTTAGCATAAGTCTGGGCTTTTATTTAAGTGAACTGTTACAAAGCAATGCATTGGGTTTTTTAATTGTAGGCGGTATTTACTTTATTGTTTTTTTGATTGTAATACTATTCCGCAAAAAACTATTTGAGAAATACATTACAGATAAAATGATAGAGAAATTATTCGAAAAGGAAGAAAATGATTGATGAGCCAATAAAAATAACCAATCTGGAAACGCTTCAACGCGAAAAACAGCGTTTGAAAATGTTTTGTTCCTACCAAGAGCAAAGTTTTAAGGATAAGATTCAGTATGCGAAACACAATTACAAGCAATTGATTGGGGAAGAATTTTTACCCTATGGGGATGAGCAAAATCAAAAAATAAGCAATGTACTCGATTGGACCAATGAGTTTGTATTTGGAAAGTTTTTGCGAATGGATCTTGAAGGTAAAAACAAAATATCAGGTTCACTTATAAAATTAGGGCAAGTAGGATTGATTCGCCTGTTTAATAGTGTGTTTAAAAAGTAGTCTATCCTAAACTCGATTTAATCACATACTACTTCTGAACACTTTTATTACAGCAACAATCCCCTACTCTACAAACCATTCACACATATCAAATAAATAAAGGAAGCCAAGGTAGCTCCACCCAATTCCAATTCACGTTTGTTTACTTTATCAAAAGTGTCATTGGCTGTATGGTGCAGGTCAAAATAACGTTGAGAGTCTGGCAATAGCTCAAACAAAGCAACACCTTGGTCTTTCAAAGGACCAATATCTGCTCCCCCTCCATTTTTTTCAAAGTCGTATACACCATAAGGTAAAAATAGTTTTTGCCATTGTTTAACCTTTAGTTTCTGTTCGGGTGTACAATCCATACTCATTCCGCGCGGTGAAAATCCTCCCGCATCGGTTTCAATAGCTGCAATGTGCTTTTCATTATTTGCCTTTGCCAATTCAGCGTATTTTTTACCACCGCGTAAACCATTCTCCTCATTCATAAAGGCAACGGCACGAATGGTGTATTTGGGTTTATAGTTAAGTGCCTTTAATATGCGCAACACTTCTATTGATTGCACTACTCCTGCTCCATCATCGTGTGCTCCTTCTCCATTGTCCCAAGAATCAAGATGACCACCCACAACAATAATTTTTTCGGGCTTTTCACTTCCCTTTATTTCGCCAACCACATTAAAAGAAGGCTCATCTGCTAAGGTTTTAGAATTAATTTTCATAAAGAACTTGGTACCGCTACTCATCTGCATTGCTAAACTTAAATAATCCGCACCAATGGTACTTATTGCACAAGCAGGTATTTTTGTTAAACTGTCAACATAGCCCATTGAGCCTGTGTGCGGGTAATCGTCCTTTACCAATGTCATTGAACGAACAATAACGCCCACTGCACCATATTTAGCAGCTTGCATTGCTCCGGTATAACGTTGATCAACAGCTCCACCATAAGCTTTAAATGTTTCAATGTGTTTAGGATCCATAGGGCGATTGTAAAAAACAATTCTTCCTTCAATTAACTTCCTTCCCAATTTTGCTAACTCATCAAAGGAGCGTACTTCCACCACCCTTGCTGTTATACCTTCAGGAGGGGTTGATATTGACCCTCCCAATGCACAAATTGCAACACTTGTTCGCTTCGAAGTATTTGCATCTACAACTTCTCCTACTTCTTTTGCTCCTCTTACCCAATGCGGCACCATACAAGGCTGTAAATAAACAGAATCCAATCCCATTTTATCCATTGTGGCTTTTACAAACTCTACCGACTTTGCTGCCTCCGGTGATCCTGCAAGTCTGCCACCAATATTTTTACATAAATATTCCAAGTTTTTATACGATTGTCCGTTTGTAAGCGCTTCATCGTATATTTTTCGTAACATTATAGAATCATTGTTCTGAGCATTGGCTACCATAACAAATAGGCTGCAAAGAAATAAGTGTGTAATTTTTGTTTTCATTTAATAACAAATTATTGTTTCACCAACAAAAGTAATTTTTTATAATTGATGCCCGAATAAGTTTAGATTAAAATAACAGATTGAAAAAAATATCCCTCTTATTAAATGTTCTTTTGTTACTGCTAATCATAGCAGAAATGCTTCAATATAAGCTTGTTAGCTATGGCTTGTCACAAGCCAAGGGGCAATTAACCATCATTTATAAAAGTCGACCAATACAGGAAGTGTTGAATGATGCGTCCGTTACTGATTCCTTAAAAGGAAAACTCAAATTAATAGCAGAGATAAAGCAATTTGCCACCGATAGCCTGGGTTTAAACCCAACTAAAAATTACAATACCTTTTACGATCAAGAAGGTAAATCCTTGTTATTGGTTGTAACGGGCTCTAAACCTTTTGAATTTAAAGCAAAAGAATGGAATTTCCCGGTGTTGGGAAATGTACCATACAAAGGTTTTTTTAATAAAAATGCAGCTGTGTTGGAAGCTGTAAACTTGCGCAAAGAAGGCTACGATGTTGACTTGGGCAAAGTAAGCGGATGGTCTACCTTGGGTTTTTTTAAGGACCCTGTACTTTCCAATATGTTACAAAACCCTGTGGGAAACCTTTCCAATATTATCATTCACGAATTAACCCATTCCAGTATTTACGTAAAAGACAAGACTGACTTCAATGAAAACCTGGCTAACTTTATTGGAAACAAGGGCGCATTGCGATTTTTACAAAGCAAATATGGACTAAATTCCAAAGAAGTAAATGAATATGTTAGCGGACTGGAAGACGAGAAAAAGTTCAATGATTATGTTTTGCAAACAAAAAACAAATTGGAAAAGCTTTATAAACAGTCCAAGTTAGATACAGTAAGCTTGCGAAAAGAGAAACTAAAACTGATTTTGGTTTCAATTGAAGGCTTGAAAAACACAACCATACAAAACCAAAAGCGTTACAAAAAGGTATTGAATAAGGCAATTTATTCGGGTAATGCATTTTTTATGTCTTTTGAACGATACGAATCACAGCAAGATATTTTTGAATTAGAGTTAAGCCAAAAATTCAACAACAATCTATACTTGTTTATGCAATTTTATAAGGCCAAACACCCTTATTTATAAGTCTTGTTTAAATGCTGCTTTAACCTTAAATTTGCCCTTGAAATGATATTACAATAAATGACACAGACGGAACCTTACAAAGCAAAAAACAAGATACGAATCGTTACTGCCGCTTCTCTATTTGATGGGCACGATGCTGCCATTAACATTATGCGCAGAATTATTCAAAGCAGCGGTGTGGAAGTGATTCACTTAGGACACGATAGAAGCGTTGAAGAAATAGTAAATTGTGCCATACAAGAAGATGCAAATGCAATAGCCCTTACCTCCTATCAAGGCGGGCACAATGAATTCTTTAAGTATATGTTTGATTTGCTGAAAGAAAAGGGTTGCGGACACATTAAAATATTTGGTGGTGGCGGTGGAACCATACTTCCTACTGAAATTGAAGAATTACATAAATACGGCATTACAAGAATATACGCTCCGGACGATGGACGAGCAATGGGTTTGCAAGGAATGATAAACGATATGTTGGAGAAATGTGATTTCCCTGCAGGCGCAAACTTAAACGGTGAGGTAAAGCAATTAAAGGGAAAGGATGTTAAATCAATTGCCCGATTAATTTCTGCTGCCGAAAACTTTCCCGAAGAATTTGTAAAATTCGGTACTGAAATAGCCGGCATTGTAAAAACAAAAAAAGTTCCCGTATTGGGAATTACAGGTACAGGAGGCTCAGGAAAATCAAGTTTAGTGGATGAATTGGTGCGCAGATTTTTAATCGACTTTAAAGATAAAACCATTGCTATTATTTCAGTCGATCCATCAAAAAGAAAAACAGGTGGTGCTTTACTAGGCGATAGAATTAGAATGAATGCCATTAAAAGCGATCGTGTTTATATGCGTTCCTTGGCAACCAGACAAAGTAATTTAGCATTATCAAAATATGTGAAAGAGGCGGTTGAAATTGTAAAAGCAGCAGGTTACGATTTGATTATTTTGGAAACATCGGGTATCGGTCAAAGTGATACCGAAATTACCGAACACAGTGATATGAGTTTGTATGTAATGACTCCCGAGTATGGTGCTGCCACACAATTGGAAAAGATAGACATGCTCGATTTTGCAGATGTTATTGCACTCAATAAATTTGATAAACGCGGTGCATTGGATGCCATTCGCGATGTAAAAAAGCAATATAAACGCAACCACCAATTGTGGGATGCAGACGATGAAAGCCTTCCTGTTTATGGAACGATTGCTTCCCAGTTCAACGACCCCGGAATGAATAAACTGTACAAAGCAGTCGTAAATAAATTGGCAGAAAAAACGGGTGCCGACTTAAAATCAGATTTTGCTGTAACGGACGAGATGAGTGAAAAGATATACATTATTCCACCTCACCGTACACGCTATTTAGCTGAAATAGCTGAAAATAATCGTGGTTATGACAAGTGGGTGAATGAACAGAAAGATATTGCACAAACACTTTACTCCATTAAAAATTCAATTGCTGCATTGAAGCAATCGAAGGTGGAAGATAAAGACAGAATTATAAAAGGCCTCGAAGAAACCTATGCACAAATTGAATTAGGCTTTGACGGTCATAACAAAAAAATATTAGAAGGTTGGGCAAATAAGGTTCAGCAATACAAAAACGAATTCTTTGTATTCAAAGTACGTGATAAGGAATTAAAAATTAAAACCCATTACGAATCACTTTCACACAGTCAGATTCCTAAAATATCAACTCCCCGCTATGAAGCCTGGGGCGATATTTTGAAATGGAACTTGCAGGAAAATGTACCAGGAGAATTCCCTTACACAGCCGGAGTATTTCCATTTAAGCGCGAAGGTGAAGACCCTACCCGTATGTTTGCAGGTGAAGGTGGACCAGAGCGCACCAACAGACGATTTCATTATGTGAGTTTGGGAATGCCCGCTCACCGTTTGAGTACAGCATTTGACAGTGTTACTTTGTACGGACAAGACCCTGCGATTCGTCCGGATATTTATGGAAAGATTGGTAATTCGGGAGTTTCTATTTGTTGCTTAGATGATGCGAAAAAACTATATAGCGGTTTTAATTTAGCCGAAGCTAAAACATCTGTTTCTATGACCATCAATGGTCCTGCTGCAATGCTAACAGGCTTTTTTATGAATGCCGCCATTGATCAACAATGCGAGATTTATATAAAAGCAAAAGGGCTTGAAAAAGAAATCACTAAAAAAATTGAGGACATCTATAAAAAGAAAGGTGTTGCTCGACCAATGTATCAAGGCCCATTACCTGAAGGAAACGATGGTTTAGGCTTAATGTTATTGGGCACTACAGGCGACCAAGTATTACCGAAAGATGTTTACGAAAAAATTAAAACCGAAACAATTGCGGCAGTTCGTGGAACAGTTCAGGCTGACATTTTAAAGGAAGATCAGGCGCAAAACACCTGTATATTCTCCACCGAATTTGCTTTGCGTTTGATGGGAGATATGCAGGATTATTTCATTCAAAAAAATATCCGCAACTTTTATTCTGTTTCTATTTCAGGTTATCACATTGCCGAAGCTGGTGCAAATCCTATTACTCAGCTCGCGTTAACCTTATCGAATGGTTTTACATATGTTGAGTATTATGTAAGCCGTGGAATGGATATCAATAAATTTGCCCCCAATTTATCCTTCTTTTTTAGCAATGGTATCGATCCTGAATATTCGGTGATTGGTCGTGTTGCCAGGAAAATATGGGCGAAGGCAATGAAGTTGAAATACAATGCGAACGAGCGTTCACAAATGTTAAAGTACCACATTCAAACATCCGGACGTTCATTACATGCTCAAGAGATTGATTTTAATGATATACGCACTACTCTGCAAGCCTTGTATGCTATTTATGACAACTGTAATTCATTGCATACAAATGCTTACGATGAAGCCATTACAACCCCAACAGAAGAATCTGTTAGAAGGGCAATGGCTATTCAGTTAATTATAAATAGAGAATTGGGATTGGCTAAAAATGAAAATCCTTTGCAAGGTTCTTTTATTATTGAAGAATTAACTGATTTGGTTGAAGAAGCTGTTTTATTAGAGTTTGAACGCATTACAGAACGTGGCGGTGTATTGGGTGCAATGGAAACAATGTACCAAAGAGGAAAAATACAAGAAGAGAGTTTGTATTACGAAACATTGAAGCATACAGGAGAATACCCTATTATAGGTGTAAATACATTCTTATCTTCAAAAGGATCTCCAACGATTGTTCCGAAAGAAGTAATTCGTGCAACGGAAGAGGAAAAACAATACCAAATTACGATGGTAGCTGAGTTGCAAAAAGGCAATGCCGATAAATCAGCACAACTATTACGCGACTTGCAGACTTTGGCCATTCAGAATAAAAACATTTTTGAGGGACTAATGGAAGTGTCGAAATATTGTTCATTGGGACAAATAACGAATGCCTTGTTTGAGGTTGGCGGGCAATATAGAAGGAATATGTAAATTTTAAATAAATAAAAAAATAATTATGGAAAATCAAAATTACGCAAACCACAGAAGAATTATACCTTTGTTTCACGTTGTAACATTCTTTACAATAGTTCTGTTAATAGTTGGAGCAGTTGTAAATCTTTGTATGTCTTTTGGTAATCACGATAGATTATACTCCGCTTCACTAATTTTAATTATTTCCATCATACTCATTTTCTTCTTCTTCTTTTTTAGGGGCTTTGCATTGAAAGCTCAAGACAGGGCCATTCGTGCCGAAGAAAATTTGAGACATTTTGTTTTAACCGGTAAATTGTTGGATAAAAAATTAAGCATCCGACAAGTGATTGCTTTGCGATTTGCATCGGATGAAGAATTTGTTGAATTGGCCGGAAAAGCAGCAAGTAGTGATATGAAACCCAATGAAATAAAACAAGCAATTAAAAACTGGAAGGGCGATTATCACAGGGTTTAAGCATTTACTTTTTGCTCATCAAATCATTCTTCTTTATCCATTCAATAGCCAATTCTTCCGTTGAAAACAACTTAAAAGGTATTTTTGGTTTATGAAATTTGATATAAAAATTACCAACTAATTTATAAGAAAGCGACTTAGTAACCATTGCCATACAAGTCAGCGGTGTTATTAATTCTAACTCACTGCTTCTCTCCCTTGCCTCTTTACTAAAAATAACGTGCTCTTGAGCTTGAAAAATACAAGGGTGGTTTATTTTGTTTGTAATCTCAAACAACATATCGGTATGTATCTCTGTATCTTTCGCTTCGATGGTTGAGTCGGCTTTGAACAGAATTCTAATAATTCCGTCTTCCTTTAATGTTAAAAATGCTGTTTTGGACTCAAGCGTTTCGTTAATTTTATACATCCGACAAATTAAATAATTATTTTTTATTCAAAGAAATAATAAAATCCATAACATCCACCCCGTCTGAATAATCGGATAAAGTAGGACACTGAGAACTCCCAAAAGGTACAGCATTGTTCAGTACCGATTTTGATGAAACTATACATTGAATTTCATTTTGCAGTTGATTTATTCGTCCTTTTACTGTATCAATTGAGTTATAATATTCATAGATCGGAAGAGACACGTCTGAACT
>CAIMGI010000046.1 GCA_903840505.1 uncultured Bacteroidota bacterium | reverse complement strand
GATTGAAAGCACGAACGAAGAACTTGATGAAAGAACGCTGTCGGGAATTGAAATGATCGATGTCTCACGTATGTCGGTTGTAAATGTTTTCACTTTGTTCTTTTTAAGTAAATAGGTTTCTTCGGGTTCCACATCACGTACACCAATGTACACAAGGTCTCTGTAGTTTATTTTAGGGTAAATATTTCCCACTCTTTTTAACTTATTCCACAAATCCAATGTTTCCTTATCGGGCTTGTTCATTTTGTTAGCTGCATTGTCTTCGCCTAGCGAAGCTGCTACAGGCATACCGTGCATATTACCCGAAGGTGAAGTATAAGGTGAATGAAGGTCAGCGTGGGCATCAATCCATATAACACCCAGTTTTTGTTTCGGGTATGCCATACGTATACCGGCAATTGTACCACCCGCACTGCTATGATCGCCTGCCAACACAATGGGGAACCCGTTTTTCTTAATGGTGCCTGATACTTCAGCGGCAATTTTCTCATATAGGGTAATTAATCCTTTAATTCTTTTAGCATAAGGGCTTCCCGGATTTTCAAACAACAAATGATTTTGTGTGGGTATTTCTACCGATTCTACCTTTTTAAAAAGGCTACTTCCATAGTCCAATGCAGCAATTTTTATGGCATCTATACCCAAACTAGCTCCTCTAGTTCCGGCACCTATTTCCGATTTTACCTCAATAAATTTTAACTTTTTCATTGTTATTTATTTTTAATAACTATTCAACATAGTTTTTATTTAACTTACTTAAATTCGCCCATTATTGTTAAACCAACTAACTTACTTTACAAAAATGGAGAACAAGTATTCCAATCTTATTCATCAAACATTCGAATTTCCTCAGGAAGGGTTTAAAGTTGAAGAAAACGAACTCTTTTTTTATGATATCCCATTAATGGACATTATTAAGCAATATGGAACCCCTTTGAAAATTTCCTATTTGCCAAAAATAAGTGCCCAAATACAAAAAGCGAAACGTATGTTTAATGTAGCAATGGCAAAAGCCGATTACAAAGGCAAATATACCTATTGCTATTGCACAAAGAGTTCCCATTTTTCATTTGTATTAGACGAAGCTTTAAAGAACGATATCCACCTTGAAACTTCTTCGGCATTCGACATACCCATTATAAAAAGTTTGTACCAAAGTGGAAAGGTAAACAAAGATACATATATTATCTGTAACGGTTATAAACGAGCCATTTACGCCCAATATATTTCGGAATTAATCAACGATGGCTTTCACAATGTTATTCCTATTTTGGACAATAAGAATGAGTTAAAGCACTTTGAAAAAATGGTTAAAGTGCCCAAATGTAAAATCGGTATTCGTGTAGCGGCAGAGGAGGAACCTAAATTTGAGTTTTACACCTCTCGTTTGGGTGTACGATATAAGGATATACTAAGTTTTTATCACGAAAGGATAAAAGGCAATAAAAAGTTTGAATTAAAAATGCTTCATTTTTTCATCAATACCGGAATTAAGGATACGGCTTATTATTGGAGTGAATTAACAAAAAGTGTGGATGTATATTGTGAGCTTAAAAAGGTTTGCCCTGAATTGGATTCAATTGATATTGGAGGAGGCTTTCCCATAAAAACATCCTTGAGTTTTGAGTACGATTATGAATATATGGCTGAACAAATTATTGTACACATTAAAAAAATATGCAAGCAAAATAAAGTAAAGGAGCCCAATATTTTTACCGAGTTTGGTAGTTTTACTGTAGGTGAGAGCGGGGCCGTATTGTTTTCGGCACTGGAGCAAAAACAGCAAAATGACAATGAGGTGTGGAATATGATAGACAGTTCATTCATTACAACCTTGCCCGATACCTGGGGAATAAAACAACGCTTTATTTTATTGGCTATCAATCATTGGGATAAAGAATACGAGCGGGTAAATTTAGGTGGACTTACTTGCGACAGTGATGATTATTACAATGCAGAATCACATAAAAATCAGGTTTTTTTACCGAAAATTGAAAAGGGAAAGCCCCAATACATTGGTTTTTTTCATACAGGTGCTTATCAGGAATCAATTGGAGGTTATGGTGGGATACAGCATTGCTTAATTCCCGCTCCCAAACACGTAATAATTGATAGGGATGAGAACGGGGAGATAAGCACAAAGCTATTTGCCAAAGAGCAAAGCTATAAATCGATGTTAAAAATATTGGGCTATTAGGTTTGTGGGTCAAAAAATGCTGTTTATCTTAAAAAATGATATATTTGCACCCTTACATTTTAAAACACAGATACATTAAATGAAGTTTTTCCTACATCGTACTGTTGCGATACTTGTTATTGGCTGTGTTTTTATTTTTAACGGTTGCAGTAATTTTACAACCGGAAAAATATCGGAAGGTGTTATTGAATATACCATTACTTATCCTGTTAAAAGTGCAATGGACGGGATGATGCCCACCAGTATGAGCTTTAAGTTTAAGGATGATAAAACCTGCGGTGAAATTTCAGCAGGGATGGGTATTTTTGTTACTTCTGTGATTGCAAATTCGGAAGACAAAACACTTTTGCAAACCTTAAAATTAATGGGCAAAAAATTTGCCTATTTAGCAGATACAAATGAGATTAAAAAAATATTGGCGGAAGAACCTAAGATGATTATTGAAAAAGTTCCGGGTGAGAAAATGATAGCTGGATATAAATGCAAAAAAGCAATGGTGAAATTTGAGGATAAAACAATGTCTCCTTTTGAGGTATATTATACAACCGATATTGGTATTAAGTCATCTAATTGGTGTAATCCATTTAAAGTATTGGATGGTGTATTGATGGAGTATAACTTAAAACGGTACAATATCGAAATGCATTTTACTGCAAAGTCGGTAAGTGAGGTGAAGGTGGACGATGAAATATTCGAATTGGGAGATGATTTCAAAAAAATATCCAGAAAAGAAATGGATGAGATGTTCGAGAACTTCAATTAAAAATTTTAAACTTTCTAAAATGAAAAAGATTTGTGTAATGCTTGCGTTTGCAGCTAGTACTAGCATTTTTGCTCAAAATACCTTCCAGGGAAAAGTGGTATATGAAATGTCATATCCCGGTACAGAATTAGATGCCAATACAATGGCAATGATGCCAAAGGAAACAATCATTTATATTAAAAACGAAAAAGTACGTAGCGAAATATCAATGGGAGGTATGGGGTCATCAGTATCTATTGTCGACAATAAAACAAAAACATCTACTACCTTAATGGATATGATGGGACAAAAAATAGCCTTTAAAGCTACTGCTGCGGATGTTGAGAAAATGAAAGCAAAAGGAGCAAGCGAACCTAAAGTTACACTGCTAAATGAAACCAAAGAAATTGCAGGGTATAAATGCAAAAAAGCAGAGATTGAAATGGAAGACAATAAAGAAAATGTGAAGATGTATGTTTATTATTCCAATGAAATAACCAATGGTTCAAACAATTGGAGTAATCCGCAATACAAAGGAATCGATGGTTTTTTAATGGAGTATGAAATTGCGAAGCAAGGTGTAAAAATGAGAATGTCTGTAAAGAGTGTTTCAAAGGAGAATGTTGACGATTCAAAATTTGCAATTCCAACCGGTTATACTGAAATGAATCAAGAGCAAATGATGAAGGCAATGGGTGGTGGCGGTGCGCATTAATCTATAGGTATTCCTTGCATAATTTTGTAAGTTGAGAAACACATTCAATACTAACGTTTAGTTATTCAAGTTCTAAACAACTTATTCTTAACAACTATTTCCTTTTAATTCTTAATGGGGAACAAAACTGCGTAACTTTGTTTTACACCATCTGTAGACTTATTTATAATGACCGATAAAAAGGGCAATACGCTAAAAAATTCTTTTAAGGACGAGGTTGACGAAAGTGTGGAGGAGAGGATTGAAATAAAAAAGCCTAAAAAAAAGAATCCTCCTAAAGTTGAGCCCACACCTTCGGGTGCTTTTCAAAAGCTTAAAGATTTTGTTAACGATGAAAAAACGCAACGTATTTCAGGTGCGGTTTTTTTATTGTTGTCTGCTTATTTTGCTATTGCTTTTACATCCTTTCTTTTTACTTGGCAAAATGATAGTGATAAAGTAAAAGAGGGTTTGTTTTCGCTCCTAGCAAATACCGATGTTCGAGTTGAGAATTGGTTAGGCAAATTAGGTGCTGTAATATCACATCAATTTATTCACAATGGTTTCGGCATTTCGGCTTATTTATTTGTAGTTGTTTTTTTAGTTGCTGGTATAAAGTTATTTTTCCGCCAAGATATTTTACCCTTTGGTAAAACATTCAGCACCTCCCTGTTTTTTTTATTGTGGGTATCTTTGGCATTGGGCTATTTTAGTGGCCCGGGATTGCGCTTTTTAGGTGGCACATTCGGTTACCAATTAAACACCTTGTTAGGTGTTGCTCTTGGTGGCATTGGAACATTGTTTCTAATTACATTTTCGTTGCTTATCTACTTAATCGTGGTATATAATTTCTCCTTTAAATTTAAATCGAATTCTCCGATTGAATACGATGATGTATCTCCAGTATCGGAAGTTGTAAAACCGATCGAAGATGAAAAAGTAATAGATGACTTGCCCATAAATTCATACAAACAAGAAGAACCCATAAATCATACAGTAGAGTTCACTACCGAAATAATAGAAGAAAAAAAAAATGAAATAGAACTGGAGCCTGAGATAAAAAAGACAGAGAGTGCAGATAACGTTGAATTTATAGTTGAAAAAATTGAAGAACCTACGGTAGAAGTTTCTGAAATTGAAAAAGAACAGCTTCCTTTTGGTGAATATGATTCCACACTCGATTTATCCTCTTACCAATATCCTCCCTTGGATTTATTAATGGATTATGGTAATAAGACAGCTGGAGTAAACAGCGAAGAATTAAATGCCAACAAGGATAGAATTTTAAAAACATTAGGGGATTATGGCATTGAGATTGAAAAAATAAAAGCAACAATTGGTCCTACAGTTACCTTGTACGAAATTATTCCGGCTGCCGGTGTTCGTATTTCCAAAATTAAAAACTTAGAAGACGATATTGCCTTGAGTCTTTCTGCATTGGGCATTCGTATCATAGCGCCTATCCCTGGAAAGGGAACCATCGGTATTGAAGTCCCAAATCAAACGCCCGAAATGGTTCCAATGAAAGCCATTTTATCTTCCGAAAAGTTTCAGAACTGTACTATGGACCTTCCGATTGCTCTGGGAAAAACTGTATCAAATGAAATTTATATTACTGATTTAAGCAAAATGCCGCATTTGTTGATGGCAGGAGCAACGGGACAAGGTAAATCGGTCGGCTTAAATGCCATACTGGTTTCTTTGTTATATAAAAAGCATCCTTCGCAGGTTAAGTTTGTGTTGGTAGATCCTAAAAAAGTAGAGCTTACTCTTTTTAATATTATTGAAAGGCATTTTTTAGCCAAATTGCCCGATGCCGCAGAACCTATTATTACGGATACAAAAAAGGTAGTGCATACTTTAAATTCATTGTGTATTGAAATGGATCAACGCTATGAATTGTTAAAGGAAGCTGGTGTAAGAAATATCAAGGAGTACAATACCAAATTTGTTTCTAGAAAATTAAATCCGAATAACGGACATAAGTTTTTGCCCTACATTGTATTGGTGGTGGATGAATTTGCCGATTTAATTATGACTGCAGGTCGTGAGGTAGAAACGCCCATTGCTCGACTTGCACAATTGGCAAGAGCCATTGGTATACACTTAATTATAGCGACACAACGACCTTCGGTAAACATTATAACAGGAACCATAAAAGCTAATTTTCCAGCTCGAATTGCTTTCAGGGTAACGTCTAAAATAGATTCACGTACAATTCTAGATTCAGGTGGTGCCGATCAATTGATAGGAAGAGGTGATATGCTCCTTTCAACTGGAAATGAGCTTATTCGTATACAATGTGCTTTTGTGGATACACCCGAAGTGGAAAAAATTACAGAATTTATTGGCGGACAAAGAGGCTATCCGAGTGCATTCTTATTGCCTGAGTATATAGATGAAAGTAGTGAAGGTGGTGCAGGAGAGGATATGGATCCATCCGAAAGAGATAAGTTGTTTGGTGAGGCGGCAAAAATTGTGGTAATGTCACAGCAGGGCTCTGCATCAATGTTGCAACGCAAATTGAAATTGGGATATAACAGAGCAGGACGTATAGTGGATCAATTAGAGGCGGCAGGAATCATCGGTCCATTTGAAGGAAGTAAAGCAAGAGAGGTATTAATAAAGGATCCTGCAAGTTTGGAACAGATTTTGAATAAGGAATAATAATGCAAGTACAATTAAACTTTTTTTTGATATTTGCTTCAATTTAAAAACATCGTTATGAAAAAGCTATTTTTTGTTTTTATTGCCTTTGGAACTGTTGCTTGTGCGCAGGAAGTGGTGGATGCCAAAGCGAAAAAAATATTGGATGAGATGAGTGCTAAAACCAAAACGTACAAAACCACCAATACGGAATTTGCTTATACCCTTGAAAATAAAGCCAAAAAAACCACCGAAACCAATAGTGGTAAATTATTGGTAAAGGGACAGAAGTATAAACTGGAAGTTGCCAATCAAATTATTATTTGCGACAGTAAAGTGATATGGACAATTCTTAAAGATGCAAGTGAAATTCAAGTGAACAATACTTCAGCACAAAAGGATGAAAATATTACTCCTACTTCTATTTTTACTATTTATGAAAAAGGATTTAAGTATCAATACATAAAGGAGGAAAAGCAAAAGAGCGGTGTAATGGCACACATTATAAAAATGTTTCCGCTTGATACCAAAAAAAATTACCATACCGTATTGTTAACAATCGACAAAGTGAAAAAGCAACTTATTTCCATTAAGGTGTTGGGCAAAGATGGAAACGATGTTACCTATACAATAAAGAAACTTGTTGTAGATGTCGACATTCCCGATGCTACTTTTACCTGCAATACTAAAAGTTATCCAAAATACGAAGTAATCGACCTAAGAGAGTAAATTAGTCATTCACTACAAATGGTTAGTGGAAAAAATAAAGGTATTGATAGAAATTTTCTACCAATACCTTATTTTTTTATAACTTTAACAAGTTTTGTGATATGAGAATACTAACCACCATTTGTCGTATTTTAGTTGGCGCCCTTTTTATTGTATCGGGTTTAATAAAAGCCAACGACCCATTGGGCTTTTCATATAAGCTAACTGAGTATTTTGAAGTATTCGGAATGCCTTGGCTTAAAGGTGCCGCATTGTTGTTGGCAATGTCTATTTGTATTTTTGAAGTTGTTTGCGGTGTTTTAATGCTTACAGGAACAAAAATGAAGCTTTTTTCTTGGCTCATTTTACTGATGATTTTGTTTTTTACTTTCCTTACATTTTATTCGGCCTACTTTAATAAGGTAACAGACTGCGGTTGTTTTGGAGATGCACTTAAAGGTATTTTCGGTAGGTCGCTAACACCTTGGGAATCTTTTACAAAGGACATTGTATTGCTAATCCTCATAATTCCAATATTTATAAGCCGTAACCGCATTCATTCTATTTTTTCTCCAACCGGTGATATTATAACCATTGTTATAGCAACCTTATTGAGCACTTGGTTTACTGTGAATTGCTACCGTCATTTACCTTGGATTGATTTTCGTCCCTATGCAAAAGGAAAAAGTATTCCCGAAGGAATGATGTTACCGCCCAATGCTAAGCGCGATAGTGTTCAAATGGTTTTTATCTATAGCAAGGATGGCAAGCAAGTAGAGTTTACTGAAAAGGAAGTTATGACTGTTGATAGTACTTATACATTTGTCGACAGAAAGGATAAAATAATTCGCCAAGGAGATAAAGCACCCATCCACGATTTTTCCATAACCAATCCGGATGGAGAGGACATTACACAGCAAATACTAACACGTCCCGGTTATACATTCTTATTGGTATGTTACAATATAAATAAAACCGATAGAGATGTTCAGCCTGCAATAAATGAATTTGTTGCTGCAAGCAGAAAGGACAGTCTTGGTTTTTATGGACTAACAGGTTCGGCAACTCAAGATGTAGATAATTTCAGACACGATGTTGGGGCGATGTACGATTATTGTACAACTGATGAAACAACACTTCGAACTATGATTCGTTCAAACCCGGGTTTAATGTTATTGAAAAATGGAGTGGTGATTGATATGTGGCACAGCAATGATTTGCCAACATACGAAGAGTTTAAAGAAAAATATTTTAAAAAATAATCAATAGCACAGTGTTAAAGTTTGTTTCAAAGCGTTTGTTTTACGGATTTTTGGTTCTGTTTGGGGTAGTAGTAGTGGTGTTTTTGTTATTCAACGTTTTGCCCGGTGATCCTGCACGTATGATGTTGGGACAGCGTGCCGATGTATCGTCTATTGAAACGATTAATAGAGATTTAGGGCGCGATAAGCCGTTAACCATTCAGTTTTTTATGTATTTAAATGATTTATCACCAATTTCTATTCACGATCCAATTAACAGTAAAAGTATTTTATATTTAACATCTGAGAAATATCCATCGGCAGTTAAGTTGTTTTCTTTGAGTGAAAAAAGGCAGGTGGTATTGAAATATCCTTATTTACGAAGGTCTTATCAAACCAAAAGAAAAGTGTCGGAAATTATTTTGGAAGCATTACCCGAAACATTTGTTTTAGCGCTTGTCTCAATGATTTTTGCGACTATATTTGGTGTGTTAATCGGTATTGTTTCGGCTATCAAAAAGGGGCGATTCTTGGATAATTTTTCATTGATACTAACCGTATTGGGAATGTCGGGACCTTCCTTTTTTATAGGAATTATTATTGCCTGGTTTTTTGGCTACGTATTAAGTGATTATACAGGTTTAAATATGACCGGCAGTTTGTTTACCCAAGATGATTATGGCAACGGTGAATTTTTGGATTTGAAGAATTTAATTTTACCATCACTAACTCTTGGAATTCGTCCCTTGGCTGTAATTGTGCAGTTAACGCGCAGCTCCTTGTTGGATGTGCTTACACAAGATTATATTCGGACAGCGTCAGCAAAAGGTTTAAGTTATTACCGTGTTATTTTTAAGCACGCATTAAAAAATGCATTGAGTCCTGTTGTAACGGCTGTTTCGGGCTGGTTTGCGGGATTAATGGCAGGTGCCGTATTTGTTGAATATATTTTTGGTTGGAAAGGTATCGGAAAGGAAATTGTAGATGCCCTTGAGAAATATGATTTTCCGGTAGTAATGGGCTCTGTTTTAGTTGTTGCCATTATTTTTGTTTTGGTAAACATTATTGTGGATATTCTATATGGTTTACTCGATCCAAGGGTAAGGGTACAATAAATTTTATGTATGCGTAAAAAGTTAGTTGTAGCCAACTGGAAAATGAACAACACACAAGATGAGGCTACTCGTTTAGTTTCATCTATTGTTTCGCAAATAAATGGTTTAACAATAAATAATGTAGAGGTAGTAATTTCTCCCTCTTATGTTTATTTGAAAGAAATTGTTGAGCTAACAAAAAATGATGAACACATATCGGTTGCAGCTCAAAATTGTAGCGAACATTTAAAGGGAGCATATACCGGTGAAGTATCTTCGCAGATGTTGTCTTCAATCGGTGTAAAATATTTAATCGTAGGTCATTCCGAAAGAAGAACCTATCAAAAAGAAAGCAATTCACTTCTTAAACAAAAAGTAGATGTTGCATTGTCAAATAATCTCATCCCTATATATTGTTGTGGTGAAAGACTGGAAGAAAGAAATGCAGAAACACATTATTCTGTTGTTGAAAACCAGTTGAACGAAGGATTATTTCATTTGCCGATGGATGCAATTAGTAAATTGGTAATAGCTTACGAACCTGTTTGGGCTATTGGAACGGGCGTTACTGCCACTGCAGCTCAAGCGCAGGAAATGCATCAGTTTATCCGAAGTGTTATTTCAAAAAAATACAATCCAACAATTGCCAACACTATTTCTATATTATATGGCGGCTCTTGTAATGCTGCGAATGCTTCCGAACTGTTTGCGTGCAAAGATGTTGATGGTGGTTTAGTAGGTGGAGTATCGCTTATTGCAAACGATTTTGTGAAAATTGTGGAGTCTGCCATAAGCAATTAACATTCTCGTTTTCTTGTTATTATCTATTTCAGGGTATCCGAAATTATAGATTTATTAACAAGGGCGTTTAATATTAAATAATTCCATCCTTCTTTATCTGTTAATATAGTGTAACCAGTCATTCCCATTAAAGCAATATCAGTACGCGATGCTTTTTTATCAATTTGGGTATTTACAATTTTTACTTCAGCACCTTGGGCCTTCATTGTACCTTCAGTACGTATACTTTTTATTTTTGCCCAATTTTCTTTTCCACCTATTGCTTCAATATGTTTACTTACAATTTCTTCTACTGTTTCGGCAGTGATGCTTGTAAAAATGGAGCAAAGGAAGATGGATGTGGCGAAAATTATTTTCTTTTTCATAGCTTAATGTTTTTTCAAATGTAGTTATTTACTGTGGCTTAGAATAGTACTTTTTTAAAATCCCCCCTAATGGGGGAGAAGGGTAAGGGTGATTCATTCACCAATGGAAAGTACTTTTTTATACGAATTGAGTGTGGCAATAATTTCTTCTTGCGTATTATTTTTTCCTAAACTAAAACGTACGGAGGCATAGGCCATTTCATCGCTTAAGCCCATTGCTTTTAATACGTGTGAAGGAGATGCAATAGCCGATGAACAAGCTGAGCCGGTAGCTACTGCAATGCTAGGTGTTTTTGAAATAAGCCTATCTGCTTTTAAGCCTGTAAAGCAAAGGTTGCTCACATTTGCCAATCTGTTGCGAATATCTCCGTTTACAAAGATGTTACCCAATTCAACAAATCCTTGTTCCAAGGTAGTTCGTAATCTTGAAAGTTTTATACTGTTTTCCCACATTTCTTCCTCTGCTATTTTACAAGCCATTCCCAGTCCAACAATACCCGGAACATTTAATGTTCCCGACCGCAATCCATTTTCGTGTCCTCCTCCGTGTGTTTGTGCTGCTATTGTAACACGTGGGTTTTTTCTTCTGATAAAAAGTGCCCCAACACCCTTTGGTCCATACATTTTGTGCGCACTCATGGCCAATAAATCAATGTTGTATTGTTGCACATCTACTTTTATTTTGCCTACTGCTTGTGTGGCATCGCACATAAAAATGCTTCCTTTTTCGTGGACGATGTTAGCGATTTCTTCAATCGGATGTATCACACCGGTTTCGTTATTTGCGAACATAATACATACCATAATTGTTTGCGGTGTAATGCTACTTTCAAGTTCTTTTAAGTCAATGTTACCCTCGCGATTAACCGGCAGAACTGTAATACTATATCCTTTTTTTTCTAGATACTCACAAGTATCCAATACGGCTTTGTGCTCAGTTGCAACAGTAACAATGTGTTTTCCCTTGTTGGCATAAATTTCTGCCACAGACTTAATAGCAATGTTTATCGATTCGGTAGCGCCTGCCGTAAATATAATTTCCTGTGGGATACAATTTAATAAGTCTGCCACTTCTTGTCTGCTTTTTTCTACAGCATCGTTGGCTGTCCAACCAAAGGAATGTGTTTTGCTGGAAGCATTGCCGAATTGTACTGAAAAATAGGGGAGCATTGCTTCCAACACTCTATCATCAACAGGTGTAGTTGCATTATGGTCTAAATATATATTGGAAATGCTCATAAAATTTGATGTTATAAAATTCTATACTTTTGCGACAAACAAAATTACGCTTTTGCTCGCTCGCTATAAAAATTATTTTTTGCTGCACCTCATTGTTTTTATTTGGGGCTTTTCTCCCATATTGGGCAAGTTGATTACTGCTTCAGCACCTGTTATTGTACTCTATAGAATTATCATTGCTCTCATTGTCATATACGTTTATATGAAGTTGCGTAAAAAGCCATTGATAATCGATAGAAAAACATTGATAAAATTTCTCCTCACGGGTGTTGTAATAGCTGTGCATTGGATATGTTTTTATCAGGCTATTAAAGTCTCCAACGTATCGGTTACATTGGCTTGTTTTTCAACGGGTACTCTTTTTGTTTCCTTTATCGAACCCATACTTTTTAAACGAAAAATAGTTTGGTATGAAATTGTACTTGGACTCATAGTCATTATAGGGATTTACTTTATTTTTAATCTGGATACAAGTTATCGTTGGGGAGTTGTGCTCGGTGTATCAGCCGCTTTTTTATCGGCTTTATTCTCTACTATAAACGGAATTCTTGTTCGTGATAATGATTCGAATACACTTTCCTTTTACGAACTTTTGGGTGGATTTATAGCAATGCTTGTCTACTTTTCGGTAAAAGGTGAATTGAGTTTTTCCTTACTTGTTGTTTCGGGAATGGACTTTTTCTATATTTTCCTTTTGGGCTTACTTTGTACGGCTTTTACTTTTATTGTGAGTGTTGAGATAATGAAGGAGATAAGTCCTTATACCTTAGTTATTACCGTTAATTTAGAGGCTGTTTATGGGATAATATTAGCCTATTTTATTTTTGCCGATACCGAGCGAATGACTCCGGGATTTTATATAGGGACAGCCTTGTTGTTGGCTGTTATTATTGGCAATGCAATACTTAAAAGCAGGTGGAAAAAGCAACAATTACAAATAGAACAATAAAGTATATAATTTTCCGTTACTTATAACCTATGGTTATAAAAAGAGAGGTTTTACACGAACAAATTTATTTTTATTCATTAATGATATTATTGATAGGATTGCCCCTATCTAAGTTTTTAATGAGCATTTCACAAATAATTCTGCTTCTAAACTGGATTATTGAGGGACGTTTGGCCGAAAAGTTTCGTTCTTTTTTCAAAAACAGATTGGCGCTAATTTTAAGTTCCATTTTCATTTTGCATCTATTGGGGCTTTTGTACACAAGCAATTTTAATTATGCTTTAAATGACATACGCATTAAGTTGCCGCTGTTGGTTTTTCCATTGTTATTATCCACTTCACCTGTTTTAAGTGCTAAGAAAATTAGCGTTTTATTAAAAGTGTTTGTTGCTTCGGTGCTGCTGGCTTCCTTTATTAGTATGTCGGTAGTGCTGGGTATTTATAAAGTAAAAGTGGAGGACTTTAGACGTATGTCGATGTTTATTTCCCATATACGTTTTGCCTTGCTTATATGTATAGCTGTTTTTTCGAATATATACTTGATACGAAATGCTGCTAATAAAAATGAAAAATATTTACTAGCTGCAATAACTGTTTGGTTAACGGTTTTCTTGTTTATCCTTCAATCGTTTACAGGGATAATTATTGTTGCCTTTGCTTTTGCCTTATATGTATTAAACATAGTTTGGAAAGAGAAGAGGCGTGCACTTAGGTGGATTTATTTGTCAGTATTGTTTTTGATTCCACTAATCGGGAGTATTTACGTTTATAGTATTTACAATAAACTCGAACCGAAAAAGGATCAACAAATGGAAAAAATAAGTTCCAATAATAATGTGTACAGTCACTTTCCGGAGCAAAAAATAACGGAAAATGGGTATTATATCGGCTGGAATATTTGCTGGCTTGAGGTGGAAAAGGCCTGGAATAAAAGGAGCGAAGTGGATTATACTTTGCGTGATAAAAAAGGACAATTTATTGAAACTACCTTGTTTCGTTACCTTACCTCAAAAGGTTTGAAAAAGGATTCTGCCAGCATTGCATCATTGATTGACGATGATATCAGAAAAATTGAGCGTGGAGTAACCAATTATAAGTATGCCGATTTTAACGGTTTGGAAGCACATATTTACCAAACCTTGTGGGAGTTTAAAAGTTATCAGGACGGTGAAAATCCAAGTGGGCATTCTATAACAATGCGACTTGAGTTTTTGAAGGCTTCAAAAGCTGTATTAAAAGAAAATTGGCTGTTTGGTGTTGGCACTGGTGATGTAAACGATGTGACCTTAAAAAAGTACGAAGAGATAAAAACACCTTTGGAAAAAAAGTATCGTCTGAGGGCTCACAACCAGTACCTTACTTTTGCTATTAGTTTTGGTGTTTTTGGAATGATATGGTTTTTGTTTAGTATGTTTTACCCATTGCGTTTTATGAAAAATGAATACTATTCTCTATTTGTTTTATTTTTAGTTACAGCAAGTTTTTCAATGCTGAATGAAGATACATTGGAAACCCAGGCAGGTGTTACCTTTTTTTCTTTTTTCAATTCCTTTTTTCTGTTTATGGGATTGAATAAGAAGAGCTAATTGAAGTTTATTGTGATATTGTTAGAAAGGCGGGGAGAAAATGAGCAAACGGTGCGAATTTCAGGTTTCGTGGAAATTGATGGCGTGGGATTGTGCGACAAAACGAATACCTGAAAATGGCGTTTGCTCTTGACTTTTTTGATTACTTTTTTCGTCAAGGAAAAAAGTAATTGGAGTGTGAGGCAAAGCCGCACAGTAAAATAGTTAGATTAATATAAATTGAAATTTATTACGAATATTACTTTTAATGAACCTTTTGTTCTAATTCTTTTAACTTAGCATACTTGTGATAAGTACCCTGCATCGTTATTTTACAAATAACAAAACCATAATAGCCATCCATAAACCCAAGTTTTATAATGTAATCGCGGAAGAAGCGAAATAATGGATTTATAAAACGTTTAATCAAAGTGGCTTTTTTTCCTTTTTTAAATAATGCCTTCGCTCCAATTTCGGCAAAGTAATTCGATTGTTTAATGTGACCTTCTATTGAATAATAACTGAAATGTAAAATATCACCTTCCAAGTGCTTTACATTTGCGTTTGCGTCCTTCATTTCATAACGGTCGTGTGGGTTTACTCCTCCCCAAGCACCTTTACGGCTATCCCATAAACGAAGTTTTGCATCAGGATACCAACCGCAATGTTTAATCCATTGTCCACAATAATTGGTAAGCCTGTTCATTGAATAACCATCTGCCTTCCAATTGTTTTTTACCGATAGTATGGATTGTTTTAACTTTTCATCAAGTGCTTCATCTGCATCCAGCGAAAGCACATATGGTGAAGATGCATAAGTAATTGCCCTGTTTTTTTGCTCAATGTGTCCATCAAATGCGTGCTGAAAAAAGCGAGCTCCTTTTTGGGTGCAAATTTCTTCTGTTTTATCGGTTGAAAAGGAATCCAGCACAATCACTTCGTCTGCAATTCCTGCTAATGAGTCCAAACACCTTCCGATATTTTTTTCCTCATTAAAAGTAATAATTACAACCGAAAGGCGAATTTGCATACAACAAAAGTAAAACAAAAAGAAGACGATGCGAATCAAAATAGTGCAGCAATAAATAATTATCTTTGCTTAGCAATGAGCGATATAAAAAAATTGATACAGGAATTAGAGCAGGGCGATAAAAAAGCATTGGCTCGCTGTATTACTATTGTCGAGAATGGAATGGATGGAGCGGAAGATATATTGCTTTCCTTGAATAGCAAAAGAAGGGTTCCCATTATTGGAATAACAGGACCTCCCGGTGCAGGAAAAAGCACCTTGGTGAATTCACTCATAAAAAAAATGACGGATGCCGGTTTGTTTGTAGGTGTGGTAGCCATTGACCCCACTTCCCCTTTTAATTTCGGTTCTATATTGGGCGATAGAATTCGGATGGCAGAGCATTTTAATAATCCCAATGTATATATACGTTCGCTCGCTACAAGAGGCTCTTTGGGCGGTTTGTCGGCAAAAATAATTGAAGTAACAGATGTGATGAAAGCTTCTAACTTTGATTATATCCTTGTTGAAACGGTGGGTGTTGGACAATCGGAAATTGAAATAGTAGGCTTGGCAGATACAACGGTGTTGGTGCTTGTGCCCGAAGGAGGAGATGAAGTACAGAGTATGAAATCGGGGATAATGGAAATAGCGGATATATTTGTTGTGAACAAATCGGATAGGGCAGGAGCGGCATCTTTTTTGAAAAATATTTTGCAATTAATACACTCACAAACGCTTAAAAATTGGAATCCTAAAGTAGTGAAAGCGGTTGCTATTCGCGATGAAGGAACCGATGAATTGTTGGATACAATAAAAGAGCATCAGGAGAAAACAGTAAACACCAAGCGTCCTTATTTATTGGCTGAAAAGGCATATAAGCTGATTCAACAACATAGAATGGCTACTGTTAGTCGCCAGCAATTACGCGATGAAGTAGAGAAGCAAATGAATG
The DNA here is from genome assembly GCA_903840505.1 of uncultured Bacteroidota bacterium. Taxonomy (GTDB): domain Bacteria; phylum Bacteroidota; class Bacteroidia; order UBA4408; family UBA4408; genus CAIMGI01. Next base: position 6,111 of record CAIMGI010000046.1, on the reverse strand, counting down.
GTGAGGGTTTTAATTTATATGCTTTTGCGAAAAGCAAATATTAAGTATAATGTATCTTAATTTTAGAGTGTTTCAATTTACAAATTGTAAAGCAATATTGATTTTATTAATCAGTATTGCTTTGCTGAGCAATATTGTAAATGCGCAAAATCTTGTTCCAAATCCTAGTTTTGAAGATACATTGGAGTGTCCCGCAGGTGGATTTTCTATTATGGCTTGTAAAGATTGGTTTAGCGTGTATCCCGCTAATGGTACTCAATGGACAAATTCCATTTCCGTACCTGACTATTTTCACACCTGCTCTTCAAACAGTGGATTTAATAATGGTAGAGGATTCCAATTGCCAAGAACAGGCGTAGCTTATTCAGATATTTTAGCATACGAACAAGCTAATCCGGGTCAAAGAATATATTTAGAATGCGAGTTAAAGCTAATTCTTGAAAAGGATAAAATTTACAAAGTCAACTTTTTTGTCTCCCTGTGTAATAAGTATAAATATTATACAAATGCCATTGGGGCTTATTTGTCTGAGAATAAAATAGAACAATTTAATTATTGGGCATTGGAAATAACGCCACAAATTATATCATCTGTAAAAATTAACGACACACTCAATTGGGTTAAAATTAGTGGTAATTACAGGGCAATAGGAGGGGAAAAATTTTTAACCATTGGTAATTTTTTTACAGATGCTAATTCCCAATTGGATACAAATTTAATTGGTGCAGCAGGTTCTTGCTACTTTGTTGACGATGTTTCCCTAATAGCTTGTGATACCTGTGAAAAGGAAATACTAAACAACTTCTTTATCCCCGATGCTTTCAGCCCTAATAGTGATGGCAACAATGATAAATTATTTGTTCGTGGCAATAATATACAGGAAATCTATTTTGCGGTGTATGATAGATGGGGAGAAAAAGTATTTGAAACAACTGATAAAAATAATGGATGGGATGGTACTTATAAAGGCAGTACTGTTAGTGGTGCTGTGTTTGTTTATTACTGTACGGGAAAGTATTCTGATGGGAAAGAGTTTAAGCAGAAGGGGGATGTAACACTTGTAAGGTAATTGATAATGTATAATTGAAAATGGATAATGAGGTAAGTTTTTCAAGAATGTACAGTATGAAGTATAAAATTGTAATTTTTGTTTGTATTCTCTGCCGGTTCTTATTTATTGAGGCTGCATTGTATGCTTCAGAGCCAATCGCTAATCCCACCAATTTAATTTTTGCAAATGTAAAATCATATAGATTAACAATTGCTTTTGCAGCTCCCAATCCCTTGCCTGATGGTGGTTATTTGGTGATTCGAAAAACAGCTGCTGCCATTAACGATGTTCCTACGGATGGAAAAGTATATAGCACCGGAGATTCTGTGGGGACCTGTAAAGTAGTATACAGCGGTTTTGCAACATCTGCTGCAATAAATAATATTATTGCCTCAACAACTTATTATTTTGCAATCTTCTCTTACAATGGAATGGGTCAGCTTACAGATTATAAGCAATTAAATCCTTTAAAAGGAAATATTACCAGCTCTGCTTCGATGCAGGGAGTAAATGAGTACAGTGGAGTTTCTACAGCAAACGCCTCTTTTGTGCAGGATGTACACAACAAAATTAATCCACATATTTCAATTCCATATAATTCATACGATGAAACAAATGTGGCTTTATTTTCTTCACGCGATACTACTGCCGGCCAAAAAGTAATTACCTGCGCCTACAGTGGCGAACAATTTTTATATACTGCTCCCTTGCAATGGGGGACTTATAGTCGTGAGCACACGTATTGCCATAGTTGGATGCCAACTAATCCTGCTAACAATCCGGAGTTACCCGAGTACAACGATCAGCATCATTTATTTCCTACCAATCAAATAAATGCCAATCAGGTAAGAAGTAATTTTCCATTGGGGGTAGTTGTAAATCCGAGTTATACATATATGGGATGTAAATTTGGAACGGATGCTTTGGGCAATTTGGTTTTTGAACCCCGCGATCAACACAAGGGGGATGCTGCTCGTGCCTTGTTTTATATGGCAGTATGCTACAATGGAATAAGCGGGAACAATTGGTCTTTTCCAATTATTCAGGATCAAGAAGTATTGAAACAATGGCATTGGCTAGACCCTCCCGATGGTTGGGAAATTGCCCGCAATGATTTTTTAGATTCATTGCAAGGCAATCGAAATCCTTTTGTAGACAGTGTGAATTGGGTTTGCTATATTGATTTTAGCACGATGACAAAAGTGAATAATCCTCAACCTTGTTTTGATTATGTTTCGGTAAAAGGTGAAAAGCAATCTTACCCCGGAACTAGCGTTTACCCTAATCCAACAAATGGTTCATTCAAAGTGAATGTTTTTTCATCCTCTGCACAACAATGCCGTATTGAAGTTGTGGATGTTTGTGGAAAAGTAATAGATGAGAAGCAATGCTTTCTTAGCAATGGCAGCAATGTGATAGAAGTAAATCTGTATCCTGTTAATAAAGGAATCTACCTACTTAGAATACTAAAGGAAGGACAAATAGAGACAAAAAAAATAAGCGTAGAATAATTCCACGCTTATATTCCTTAAAATAATTTCCTCTTTTAAAATCGATAGTGCAAACTAACGTTATTCATAAAACCATATTGATTAAAATCAAATGTTGTGAATTTGCCATAGTTGGTTGAAGTATTTGCCACTTTATCTGTAGATGTTGTTTCCCCAAAACCTACGGTAGTACTCATTGTAATTTGTGTAGATACTAAAAATCGTTTACCAAGTGGAACCATTATTCCGGCAAAGGGTTTTAAACCAAAAATGGTAATATTTTGATTTTGCACTTCAACTAAATTTTTATCCTGTAACTCAGCTTGTCCTCCATTTGTATTATTGATACTCACCTTGTCTTGATAAGTGTATGTGTTAAAATAGTTTTTCCCACCTATTAAGTCAGCTCCGTAAAATACTTGAAAATTTTTAATGTTTATTCTGTCCTCCATCCCAATTGCCAATGCAATTTTATTTTCCTCCCTTTGAACATCATTTACACAATAGGTAACAGAATCAACAGCATAGCCGATTCCGTTAATGTAGTTACCTGCTTTATAATATCCGGGCTGACTATTAACAGAATTGCTTGCAGTAATGCCTATTCGTAGGTATTGATTTTTCTGTAAAGCACGTTTATATATTAAATCGTATTGGTTGTGGTGAATTGGTCCCGTTAAGTTAAGTCCTATTTCATTTTTGCGTATTTTTTCAAGCGGGAGAACAGTTGCTGGTTCTTGTTGAATTTGTGCAAAAATATTTCCGGAAAGCAATACTGCTAAAAGGGATGTTGTATATTTCATAATGAAGTTTTAGGGTTACAATCGATAAACGACCCTTAACTCCAATTATTGTGTAGTATTCAAATCAATATCGGACTATATCGATTCTTTTTTTGCTATCAGTAACAAGCCCAAATAGGTTATTGAGCCATTTAAAATAAGCATTTCAAAACCAAATTTATATCCATTAAACAGTTGTGTCGAAAATTCATTTAATAGAATACACACAATGGGCGACAGGATACATACAAGGGGAACGAATTTGTCCTTTACTTGATTTTTGGTAAATAGTCCAAATGAATACAAGCCCAACAGCGGTCCGTAGGTGTAGGTTGCCCAGGTAAATAAATTATTAATAACTGCATCGTTGTTTACAAGCTTGAAAATGATGATTACAAAAAATAATACAAGCGCAAAACTTATGTGAACACGCTGACGAATAGTAGTTTTTTCCTTTTCTGTTTTTGTGGTATCGTCTTTTAATCCCAAAAAATCTAAACAAAACACACTTGTAAGGGCAGTTAATGCACCATCGGCACTTGGGTATGCGGCAGATATTAAACCTATAATAAAGAATATTGCCGATACCGTCCCAAAATTATGCAAGGCAATGTTAGGGAACACATTATCGGAAATTATTTTACCGTTAGCATCTGTCAATAAATGAATGTTGGTTTCGTTAGCATATATGTATAGCAATGCGCCCAATGCAAGAAATAAAATATTAACGATTAGCATTACCGAACTAAAAGTTAACACGTTTTTTTGTGCATCTCCCAATGTTTTGCAACTGATGTTTTTCTGCATCATCTCTTGGTCTAATCCTGTCATAGCAATGGCAATGAACATACCGCCAAAAAATTGTTTTGGAAAAAATGATTTTAATTTCCATTCATCAAAAAATATTTGTGAGTATTCAGAGTCAGATATTTTAGTGAAAACTTCACTTACATTTAAATTCATTTCCTTCATTATAAAAATAATGGAGAGTACTACCGAAAGCAGCATAAAGGTGGTTTGCAGCGTATCGGTATAAATAATTGTTTTAACTCCTCCTTGATAAGTGTAAAGTAATATGAGTGCAATAAACACAGCAACGGTAGCATAAAAAGGAACGTGCATATCATTGAATACAAATTCTTGCAGCACATTTACTACAATGTACATTCTGAAAGCAGCACCTACTGTTCGTGATAGAATGAAAAAGAAAGCACCCGTTTTATAGGAGGAGTTTCCAAAACGTTGTTTTAAGTAACTGTATATGGAGGTAAGGTTTAAACGATAGTATAGCGGCAGTAATATATAGGCTATGACGATGTAACCAATCAAATAACCTAACACCACTTGTAAATAGCCAAACTGGGCAATGCCTACAGCACCAGGGACGGAAATAAATGTAACTCCAGAAAGTGATGCGCCAATCATTCCGTATGCTACGAGGTACCATTTGGAGGAACGGTTTCCAACATAGTAACTTTCGTTGTTGGCGTTTCTGCCCGTATACCAGGTTATGGCAAATAATAGTACAGAGTAGAGTATTACCGCTATTAAAATAAAATTTGCCGACATATTACTTAGCTATATTAGAGTAATTTAACAAAACGCTATAAAAGTACTCCGCTTTTCATAGTATTTACTTCTATTTTTTTTGTAATTTTAACCTTTGATTGTTGAAAAACTATGAGCATTTACGATAAATACGAGGCGGTTATTGGGTTGGAAGTCCACGCACAGTTGCTAACTGCCAGCAAGGCCTATTCAAACGACAGCACAGAATATGGTTCGTTGCCGAATACCAATGTGAGTGTTATTTCGTTGGGACATCCCGGCACTTTACCTAAATCGAATAAGAAGGTGATTGAGTTTGCCGTTAAACTTGGTTTGGCTTGTAAATGTACCATAAGAGAAGTAAATGAGTATGCCCGAAAAAATTATTTCTATGCCGATTTACCGAAAGGTTATCAAATAACACAGGATAAAACTCCCATTTGTACCGGTGGTTTCATTACCATTAAAAAAGCGGATGGAACGGAAAAGGAGATTGGTATTACGCGTATACATATGGAAGAGGATGCAGGAAAAAGCATACACGACCAAGATCCTTTTGATACCTTGATAGATTTAAATCGTGCGGGTGTTGCTTTATTGGAAATTGTGAGTGAGCCCGAAATGAGAAGCTCGGATGAAGCTTACGCTTATTTAACCGAAGTAAGAAAGTTGGTTCGTTATTTAGATGTATGCGATGGAAATATGGAGGAAGGTAGTTTACGATGCGATGCAAACGTTTCTGTAAGATTAAAAGGTGACAGTAAATTTGGAAGGCGTTGTGAAGTGAAGAATATGAACTCCATTCGGAATGTTCAACGCGCCATTGATTTTGAGATAAAAAGGCAAATAGACGAAATTGAAGCAGGAAGAGAAATTTCGCAAGATACAAGAAGCTTTGATGCCAATACAGGAACGACTTCTTTGTTGCGAAGCAAGGAAATGGCGAATGATTACCGTTATTTTCCTGAACCGGATTTGCAACCCATTATTGTTACACAAGAGTATATTGATACTATTAGGAAGCAACTACCGCCTTTACCGAACGAGTTGTTTAAAAAGTATACCGATACCTTGAGTTTGAGTGAATACGATGCAGGAGTGATTACCGACACCAAAGAAATTGCATTGTATTTTGAAGAAATGTTACACTTTACTGCTAATTATAAATCGGCAGCAAATTGGTTAATGGGTCCGATAAAATCTTATCTTAATGAAAATGCAATCAGCATCGATAAATTTC
>CAIMGI010000045.1 GCA_903840505.1 uncultured Bacteroidota bacterium | reverse complement strand
TTCTGCAACAATTTCAGCTTCACGTTGGTGTAATTTAGCATTCAAAACATTGTGCTTAATGCCTTTCAACTTAAGCATTCTACTTAGTAATTCTGATATTTCAACGGATGTTGTACCTACCAGTATCGGTCGGCCTTTTCCAACTTCTTCAATGATGTTTTCTATAACCGCATTGTATTTTTCGCGTTTTGTTTTGTATACTAAATCCTCTCTGTCGGTTCTTGAAATGTCTCTGTTTGTTGGTATTACAACGCAATCCAATTTGTATATATCCCAAAATTCACCCGCTTCCGTTTCGGCAGTACCCGTCATACCCGCCAACTTGTTGTACATTCTAAAATAATTTTGCAAAGTAACGGTAGCAAATGTTTGTGTGCTGGCTTCTACTTTTACATTTTCTTTTGCTTCAATGGCTTGGTGTAAACCATCGGAATACCTTCTTCCTTCCAGTATACGACCAGTTTGCTCATCCACAATTTTAATCTTGTTTTCCATCACCACATAATCCACATCAATCTCAAACAAGGTATATGATTTCAACAATTGATTTACGGTATGAACTCTTTCCGAGGCAATCGAGAAATTTCTCATCAACTCCTCTTTGCGTTGTAATTTTTGATCTGCGGGTAAAGTTGATTTATCAATCTCAACCATTTCGCCTCCTACATCGGGCAATACAAAGAACTTAGCATCCTCAGGTGAACCCGATGACATTAACTCAATTCCTTTTTCAGTTAATTCAATGGAGTTGTTTTTTTCATCAATCACAAAATACAATTCAGCATCCACTTTGTGCATCTCTCTGCCGTGGTCTTGCATATAGTGATTTTCAACCTTTTGCAATTGTGCTTTTATACCCGGCTCACTCAAAAATTTTATCAATGCTTTGTTCTTTGGCAATCCTCTAAAAGCCCGTAGCAAAGCAAATCCACCTTCTTCATTCTTTTTAGAGTCGTTTAGTGCCAATATTTTTTTAGCATCGGCAAGCACTGTATTTACATAATTACGTTGTGCATTTACCAATTTTTCTACACGCGGTTTTAATTGAAAAAATTCGTGTGTATCACCTTTCGCAGTTGGTCCCGATATAATAAGGGGAGTACGAGCATCGTCAATCAATACACTGTCCACCTCATCCACTATGGCATAGTTGTGTTCACGTTGAACCAAGTCTTCCGGTGAGCGGGCCATATTGTCTCGCAAGTAATCAAATCCGTATTCATTATTTGTACCGTAAGTGATATCAGCTAAATATGCTTTTTTTCTTTCGTCAGAATTCGGGTCGTGCTTGTCAATACAATCCACTTTTAATCCGTGAAATTCAAAAATAGGTCCGTTCCATTCCGAATCTCGTTTCGATAAGTAGGTGTTTACGGTAACAATGTGCACTCCTTTTCCTGCAAGTGCATTCAAATAAATGGGAAGTGTACCAACAAGTGTTTTTCCTTCCCCTGTAGCCATCTCCGATATTTTTCCTTGGTGCAATACAATACCACCAATCAGCTGCACATCGTAATGTACCATATCCCAGGTAACTTTATTTCCTGCTGCCATCCAGGTATTGCTAAAGTGGGCTTTGTCACCTTGAATTTTTACACTTTCGCGAGCAGCTGCCATATCGCGGTCCATTTGAGTGGCAGTTACTTCTAAGCTGGTATTTTCTTTAAAACGTTTTGCAGTTTCTTTCACAACAGCAAAAGCTTCGGGAAGTATTTCGTTTAATATCTCCTCAATTTTTGTTTTTATGGTTTTCTTGTTCTGGTCTATGGCATTGTAGTGTTTTTCTTTTTCTTGCACATCCATATCCGGATTTGCTTCCGTGAGTGCTCGCAAATCTACAATCTCTTTCTCTTCTTTTGCAATGTAGTCGGCTATACGTTTTTTAAAGTCTACTGTTTTAGCTCTAAGTTCATCGTTGCTTATATTTTTTAATTGCTCACCAGCAGCCAATATTTTTTCAACAATGGGTTGTATTTCTTTGATGTCTTTTTGCGATTTATTGCCAAAAAGCTTTCCAATGGATTTATTTATAAAATCTAACATTCTGTATGTGTTTCTTAGTTTAAAATTGCTTTATAAAAAAGCATACAAAAGTAGCGTATTTTTGCCGATAATAAAAAAAGCAAAAATTGCTCAATTATTGGCGTATAGTGCAGCTTATTAGCCCAAAATTATTGACTTTTGATAGTTTAAAGGACTTTTGCACCAAAACTGCTTATATTCATTTTTCGTACATAATTACTTATTAACATAAATTATATACATTTATAGGCGTGAATAAACTGCATCTTTTTACCACCATTGGGTTGATTTTTGTTTTTACCGGTATTGCCTTAATACCTTCATCTTTTCCTTTTTTGGCATCCATTTATGCTTTATTAGCCTACTTTTCATCCATGAAGGAACTTTCAAAATATACTTCTTGGTATCAGTTTGTAGTCGTTCTAGCTTCGGCTTTACTGTTGGGAATAGCTGTTGACAGTAATTGGAATACAATGCCAATACTGGCAGCATCGGTTTTTATAGCAGGTGCAGGATCTATTTTTAGAATTGTGTTTTTCAGAACATTTGGTTATACCCAGCACGCTTGGTTTGAACCGCTTATGTTTGTTGTTGCTGTATTGCTGTATTTAGTGGGAAATATCCTTGACCCAACAAACTGGCAAGGATGGGCTTTCCCTCCCATCATTATTTTCTTTCAAGGAATTTTAGCAAAGGGAATTTTGAGCGACAAAAAGCAATTATTGGGTTTTACAAAAGGTGGTTATAAAGTATCCATTGGAAAAGAAGCACCCGATTTTTCATTGCCCGATCAAGATGGCAATATGGTAGGCATCTTAGATTTTATTGATAAAAGAAATTTGCTGCTTATTTTCGTTCGTGGCGATTGGTGTCCCGGATGCCATATGATGTTGCGTACCTATGAGCGAGAACGCAAAAAATTTCAAGAGAAGAATATTTTGGTAATGGCCATTGGTCCCGATCCTGTTGGTGTAAACCGAGAAATGGTATTGAAACTAAATTTAGATTTTAAAGTTCTATCCGATGAAGGGCAGCGTATTGCAATGAAGTACGGAGTGCAATTGGATAAATACGACAATGATTTTGCTGAAAAGTACGAAGAGGGAATTCCCTTGCCCGCTTCTTTTTTGATTGATAAAAAGGGAGTAGTGCAGTATGTATCACGACCGGATAAAGTTGGTGAATTTCTTGATCCAAGAACGATTTTCCCGATATTAGAAAAATTAAATTATTAATAGGAAAAAGACTGAAAATGCAATACGTAATTTGGGTTATACTTATTAGTTCTTTGCTGGTTGTAGCTGTCATTACGCTTTCGGTATATTTAAAGCAACAGTTTTTTCAACAGCGGTTAACAATAATTGAATCGGAAAAAACAAATTATGAAAGTATCATTGAACAGGCGAACGATGCAATGTTTGTGATTGATATTGTTGATGGCAGAGTTCATCAATGCAACCCTAGTGCAGCAGCTATGCTTGGATATACAAGACCCGAATTAGAGAAGAAAACACTTTTTCAGATTCAACCTACTGAGTTACTTCAAAAGAGTTCGAGTCTCGTTGCTGATGTGTGGGAAAAAAAGGGACTTATATACAAGGATATTCCCTTTGTTTCTAAAACTGGAGAATTAATACCTGTTGAATGTAGTGCAAAGGTGGCTCCTTTTGCAGGTCGCCCTGCAATTGTTATTTATGCGAGGGATATAACTGAGCGACTTAAATTGGAAAAGGAAATTCAAAATCAGAAGCAAATTATTGAAGTGAAAAACAAGGACATTACGGATAGTATAGAATATTCCAAACGTATTCAGCGTTCCGTTTTTATTGAAAAAGAGGAACTGAAACAATTGGCTCCCGATTCCTTTCTATTTTTTAAACCAAGGGATATTGTGAGCGGTGATTTTTATTGGTTCACCAAAATGAAAACAGGTAATGATGCAAGTTATCCTGATGGAAGTATTGTTAAAGCGGGCTCAGAATATTTATTGATAGCAGCTGTAGATTGTACAGGACATGGTGTGCCAGGTGCATTTATGAGTATTATTGGTAATACTTTGCTGAACCAAGCGGCTAAAAATCCGGATGTAAATTCTCCAGCCGATGCATTGAATTATTTAAATGTTGAAATAAAAAAGACATTGAATCAAAAAACTGATACCGTCCCAATTCGCGATGGAATGGATATTTCACTTTGTGCAATTAATTTGAAGGATATGAAATTGAGTTTTGCAGGTGCAAATAATCCTTTGTACATTATTCGCGGCAAAGCAATCATTGAATTAAAGGCCTATAAACAGCCTATTACAGCGTCATCCGATAGTGTATCGTATCCTTTTACAAATCAAACGTTTGATTTACAAAAAGGTGACAGCGTGTATCTTTTTACCGATGGATATGCTGATCAGTTTGGCGGACCAAAAGGAAAAAAATTCTTGTATAAACGATTTAAGGATACACTATTAGATATGCAGGATAATACAATGGAAGAACAAAAGGGAATATTGTACTACGCATTTGAAAGTTGGAAAGGCAAACTTGAACAAGTAGATGATGTACTTGTGATTGGGATAAGAGTGTAATTATTTTTTCGTACAAACAAAAATTAATTCCTGTTTGTTCAATCCGTTTCTAACAATCGTTTCATCACTAAAATTTGTTGCATAAGGAACAGCTTTCACCATAAAACCTGCATTTTTTAATCGTTCCTCAAAATTATTGTTACCGTATATGCGAACATGATCATCTTGTCCGAAATGTTTTAGTCGTTCTGTTGGGGACGTGATGGAGAAATCTTCATAGGTATCACCCTCTTTCAAAGGGACTTGCAACAATGCTTTGCCTCCCGATTTCAACACTCTAAACAATTCTTTCATTGCTTTTGCATCCTCTACAATGTGTTCGAAAACGTGATAACAAATTATTAAATCATAGCGATTATCATCATCATTTATGGAAGTAATATCGAATTGTTTGTCTTCGCCTTTTTCATAATCTGTTGTAGTGTATTCTATATTTTTTAGTTCTTTTAATTTTCTTTTTATGCTTTTTGCTGGAGAAAAATGTAGTAGTGAATAGTGTGTGGTTTTGATGTTTAATTCATTACTCAAATACATCCATAGTAAACGGTTACGAGGCAAACTGCCGCAGTTAGCACAAAGGGTGTCAACACCATTTTTTAAAACTATAAATTTGGAATGATGGTTGCCGCAAACAGCACATTCAACCTTGTTACCGAAGTAAAAAATAGAATATATATTTCTTAAAAAAGGTTCAGTTTGGCGAAGAAGTTCTTTTGGAATAAATACCTTGATAAACCTTTTAAGTATAGAATACAATGTTGAAGAATTAATTTTTGGCAGGTGAAAGTAGCTTAAATCCTTTACCATGAACATTTACAATTTCAATACGCGGGTCTTCTTTTAAAAATTTACGCAATTTAGTAATGTATACATCCATACTGCGTCCGTTAAAATAATTGTCATCGTTCCAGATTGTTTTCAGTGCAAAATTACGGTCGAGTACTTCGTTGGAGTTAATACACAATAGTTTAAGTAACTGTGCTTCACGTGTGGTTAATTTTTGCGGCTTCCCATTTATTTCCAATACTTGATGCTGAAAATCGAAGGTATAATTCCCCAAACTAAAATTGTTTTGAGGAGAGTCGATGATGGAATGATTCTCGTTGCTTCGTCTTAAAATTGCTTTTATTCTAAGCAACAACTCCTCGGAATTAAAGGGTTTTGTTACATAGTCATCGGCTCCTATTTTAAATCCTTCTATGGCATCTTCCTTCAAGGATTTTGCCGTTAAAAAGATTATCGGGATGTTTGAATTTTTAACTTTTATCTCCTTTGCCAAAGCAAAGCCATCCATAAAGGGCATCATCACATCCAATATGCACACTTCAAACTTCCCTTTGCTAAATTTATCCAAGCCTTCTTTTCCATCTACAGCCAATTCAACGATGAAATTCTTACTCTCTAAATACTCCTTCAGTAGAATTCCCAAATTAGCATCATCCTCTGCCAACAATATTTTTATTTTCTCGTCTTTCATTTCAATTTGTTTTCACAAAAATAACGCTCTAAATCCACAATTAGTTTTTATTTAACACAATTTAAGGTTTGTTATCTTCTAATAAGTTTCAATACTATATTTTTCTATTAATAAGGCACCTGTAATTGGGTCTTTTGTTAAAGATGCCTCTAAATGCTTGTTTTCCTTATTGTGAAAATAAAAAATTTCTCCGGTGGGTTTATGTGTGCCCGAATAATTTAACTTAAACAAATTCCCACTATCTTCATAAGTATATACTATTTTTTCAGTGTATTCACCTGCAGCATCTGTATAATAGCTATACTCAGCAAGCTGATTGTTTTTGCCAATGGTATATTTATAGTTTACTCTAACGTTGGTAGCTACGTATTTATAGTTTTCTTCAATTAAATTTTTTGCGGTATCGTAATACATAATCCCCTCTTTGTAAATGATTCCCTCGTCATTTAAAAACATTTTTTTTGTTTGACTGGCATTTAATTTTTCGAAATCAAAATTCTCAACCGAAATTATTTCTTGGGTTCCCAATTGAAAAAACTCCATACTGCTTTGCGTATTTGTTTCCTTGCAGTGTACTATTTTGGTTTGATTTCCTAAGGAATCATAGGTGTAATAAACTGCTCGAATTAAATTTGCACTAAAGGTTCTTTTATTGATTAATTGCATTCGCTTATTATAATAATTAAATTCAAAAATGGTGTCAAGGGAAGCAATATTATTTACTGAAACGATTATTTTTTTTGTTACCATCCCCACTCCATTAAAGTAATAACTGCTGCTGTTTCCCGTATTTTCTATTCTGCCATTATCTCTTTTTACAGCCTTGTCAATTTTAACGGTTTTTATCTTTGCCTTGCTGATGAAGGAATTTGAAAATACAATTTCTTGTCCGGGTATTATTCCGCTTAGCATTTGTGAATGCGAAAGCTGATAGGAAATTAGAAAGAAAAGAAGAAGTATTCTGCTCATTATTTTAAACAAAAATAGGCTTTGTGTTGGCTAACTGTGGAGAGGAATGTTTTTTTATTTAACGTGTCATAGTTAAAAACTAATTTTTAGTTTATGGAATTTTGGTTTAACTTGCATCTAAGTTCCGATATCATTAAAGCATTGTTATGAAATACAAAAAAACAGCCGCCTTTATAGCCTTAGTAATAGTTATTACAGGTTTTCTAAAATTATATAGTAATCAAGAAAATATAGTAGAACTATATGAATTTCCAAAAGGAAGTAATTATGCCAAGGAGTGGAGTAAGGTAGATTCCCTTATTAATAAAGGCTTGAATAAATCGGCATTGGCAGTTGTTGAAGCTATTTATGCAAGGGCTAAAGCCGATAAAAATGCCCCTCAGTACGTGAAGGCCATTATCCACAGAATGAAAATGCAATCTCAAATGGAAGAGTTTTCATTGGAGAAATCAATTAATGAATTAACGGATGAGTTAAAAACTGCAAAATATCCTATTAAGCCTGTCTTGCATTCCATCATTGCCGAAAGTTATTGGCTGTATTATCAAAATAATAGATGGAAGTTTAATAACCGTACGCAAACGGTGAATTTTGCAAAAGAAGACATTGCTACCTGGGATTTAAAAGCCATTGTAGACCAGTGCATCAAAAATTATAATCTTTCTCTTCAAAGCGAGGATAGCTTGAAAAGAACCCGCATCAATATGTACGATGATATATTGGTTACTGGGACTGCGGATGCAAGAATTTTCAGGCCAACATTATACGACTTTTTAGCACACCGAGCTGTCGATTTTTATATGAATACTGAGCCGGGTATCACAAAGCCTGCTTTTGCTTTTGAGCTCAATTCGGAAGAACATTTCAAGCCCTCATCGGACTTTGTAAAATTAAGTTTATTGTCACCAGATACTATGTCTTTGAAATTATATGCGGCTCAAATTTTACAAAATCTGATACGCTTTCATTCAGAGGATAAGAATCCGGAAGCACTCGTAAACGTTGACTTAAAGCGATTGTTATTTGTTCGAAAAAACAGTGTACTGCCTATAAAGGATAGTTTGTATTTAAGCGCCTTGGAAGCGGCACAAAAGAAGTATTCCGAGAATGCTGCTTCTACTGAAATTGCATATTATATAGCCGATTATTTCAATGCCAAAGGTGACAAGTATAAACCATTACAATCCGATCAATACAAGTGGGACAAACAGAAGGCAATAGAAATCTGCGACAAAGCCATATTGGATTATCCTAACTCTTACGGTGCGCAACAATGCGTTTCATTGAAGGGATTAATTAATGTGAAAAATATGAGCTTTACCACTGAAAAGGTAAATGTTTCCGATGCTCCCTTCCGTTCTTTGCTTACCTATAAAAATGTAAATAAGTTATATGTGCGTGTAGCCAAAATGGATTACGATAATTATAACCGTTACGAGAATAGGTATTCCAGTGAAGAGTTAATGAAGCGTTATGTAAAGCTTACTCCTGTAAAAGAATTTACCTTGGATTTACCGGATGATAAAGATTTTCAAACACACACTACAGAAATCAGTATTCCCGGTTTACCTGTAGGATATTATGTAATATTGGTAGGCTCTGATAAAAATTTTACCTACCTCAACGAAGCAATTGCTTATAGTTCTTGTTGGGTGAGTAATATTAGTTATATAAACAGAAAGCAGCCCAATGGAAGTTACGATTTTTATACCACACATCGCTCTACCGGACAAGCATTGAAAGGTGTGAGTGCACAACTGTTGTATGAAAAGTACAATTACACTACCCGTAGGTACGATTATATTCGCAGTCAAAAATACACTTCAAACGAGGAAGGATATTTCAATGTGCCTGCAACCACATCGGACGATTATAGAAATTTTAACGTAGAGTTTACAATTGGCAATGATGAATTGGTGACCGATAATAATTTGTATCAATACCGTTACTATAAAGAGACAAAGCAAAAATATACGCACACATTTTTTTATACAGATAGAGCAATATACCGTCCCGGGCAAACAGTCTATTTCAAAGGTATAATGATTGATACCGATGGCGAAACAAATCAAATACTTCCCAATACATCCAGTACCGTTACTTTTTATGATGTAAACAGTCAGAAAATAGCTTCCTTGGATTTGGTTACAAATGAGTATGGAACTTTTAATGGAACATTTACTGCACCAAACGGTGTGCTTACGGGTCAAATGTATATCACAGATGGCCACGGTTCGCAGTACATTTCGGTTGAGGAATACAAGCGACCAAAGTTTGAAGTAAAAATGAATCCTGTAAAAGGTTCGTTTAAATTAAACGATGAACTTACGGTAACCGGTTTTGCCAAATCGTATGCCGGAGCTGCTATTGATGGGGCATCTGTAAAATACCGTGTGGTGCGCAATGCTTCTTTTCCTTATTGGTGTTATTGGTGGTGGGGTTATAATCCAACTTCGCCCGAAATGGAAATAACAAACGGTGTTATTGCCAGTAACGATACAGGTGGATTTGCTGTTAAGTTTAAAGCAATTCCCGATTTAAGTATCCATAAAAAGTATTCTCCTACCTACAATTATTCCGTTTACGTTGATGTGACAGATATTAATGGAGAAACTCACAGTACTAAAAGTTCGGTATCGGTAGGATATACAGCTCTATCATTGGATATTGCGTTGCCTGAACAATTGAATAAAAATGACGATGCCAAGTATAAAATTTCCACCACAAATTTGATGGGTGAATTTGAACCGGCAAAAGGAAAAATAGAAATATTCAAACTAAAGCAACCTGAAAAAGTATACCGTGAAAGATTGTGGGAACAACCCGATAAGCATATTTTCACCCAAGAAGAATGGAGTAAATTATTTCCACTCGATTTATACAGTGATGAAAATAGTCAGTTTAAATGGGCGCGTGGCGAAAAAGTAAAAGAGAGCAATTTTGATACTGAGAAGCAAAAGGAATTTATGTGGGATGGTTTGAATAAACTGCAAGAAGGAGTTTATGTAATGGAGGCTCATTGCAAAGATAAATACGGTGAGGATGTGAAAGATGTAAAATACATTACGGTATTTTCTGAAAAAGGAAATACTGTTCCTGTAGCAGAAACCGACTGGTATGTGCCATTGAAAACTACTTGTGAGCCGGGCGAAAAAGCTGCCTTTTTAATTGGTTCTGCTTCAACAGATGTGCGTGTATTGTATGAAATAGAACACAAAGGTGTTATACTTAAAAAGGAATTCATAAACCTTTCCGCAAACCAAAAATTGTTTGAAATTCCGGTAGAAGAAAAGTATAGGGGCAATTTTGTGTATCACTTAGTATTTATAAAAAACAACAGAACTTTTTCTCGTCAACAAGTAGTAACTGTACCATACACCAATAAGCAATTGGATATTGAATTTGCTACATTCCGAAATAAATTATTGCCGGGTGAAACGGAAGAGTGGAAACTTAAAATTAAAGATAAAAAAGGTGAAAAAATTGCAGCCGAAATGATGGCTACTTTATACGATGCTTCTTTGGATGCATTTAAAGTAAACAGTTGGTATTTGAATATTTACAACAGTTATTATGCACAATTATCGTGGACTACTTCAATGGGTTTTGGCCTTGTAAATTCACAGTTGTATAACCATTATTGGAACTCTTATTCATCCGGACCATACCGCAGTTTTGATGCACTGAATTGGTTTGGATATTATTTCTACGGAAATTATTATGGGTATTACGATGATTACGAAGGAGACGGATTAAGTGTTAGAAGTTCAAGATCGGGTGTAATGAAATCTGCAATGGCTGATGAGTCAGTAGCAGAGCGAAGTAAGAAATCAAATGATAAAGGAGGGGAGTCGGAAGCAAAAGAAGAATCGATGAATGAACAAGCGCCTGCCCCGGAAAGTACCGCAGTAGGTGGTGTTGCTAAAAACAGCCCGGGTAAAAAAGGCAAAGAAAGTGGGGCTGACCTTTCCGCTGTTGCCGCACGTAAAAACCTCCAAGAAACTGCATTCTTTTATCCTACGCTTCAAACCAACGAAGATGGTGAAGTTATTATAAAGTTTACTGTTCCTGAGGCACTCACCAAATGGAAAATGTTGGGTCTTGCTCATACCAAAGATTTGAAATACGGTATAACAACCAACGAGCTTGTTACACAAAAGCAATTGATGGTAACGCCTAATTTACCTCGTTTCTTCAGAGAAAACGATAAAATTATTCTTACTGCAAAAGTGGATAATCTTTCGGAAGCAGATATGAGTGGTACGGCACAATTGTTTTTATACGATGCCACTACAATGAAAGAAATAAGTTCAACATTGTTGGGTAAAAATCCTGCAGTTACTACCTTCAATGCAGTAAAATCAAAAAGTGCAGCCTTAAGTTGGGAGCTTAGTATACCGGAAGGTTTGGGCGCAATTACTTGTAAGATAGTGGCGGGTGCAGGTAAATATACAGACGGGGAAGAAAATGCAATACCTGTTTTAACAAACAGTATGTTGGTTACAGAAAGTATGCCTTTACCAATAAGGGGAGGGCAAACAAAAACCTTCGCATTCGAAAAATTCATCAATCAAAACAATCATTCAACTACCTTACGTAACCACAAGCTTACTTTGGAGTTTACAGCAAACCCTGCTTGGTATGCGGTGCAGTCCTTACCATATTTAATGGAGTATCCTTATGAATGTGCCGAGCAAACCTTCAGTCGTTTTTATGCGAATAGCATTGCATCACACATTGCGAATTCATCTCCTAAAATAAAAGCAGTATTTGATTCGTGGCGAACACAAAGTCCGGATGCTTTGCTTTCGAATTTGGAAAAAAATCAAGAATTAAAATCGTTGATGTTGGAAGAAACACCTTGGGTATTGGATGCCCAGGATGAATCGCAAAGAAAAAAGCGTGTTGCTTTGCTTTTCGATTTAAACAAAATGAGCAATGAATTGGAGCGAGCGATGAAGAAATTACAAAAGATGCAAGCTTCAAATGGTGGATGGCCTTGGTTTGAAGGGATGCCCGATGACCGTTACATAACGCAACACATTGTTACCGGAATGGGTCATTTGGATAAATTGGGAATAAAAAATGTCCGTCAGGATGCTAAGGTATGGGATATGGTTCGTGACGGTGCTAAGTATTTGGATGAGAGAATTAGAGAGGATTATGAATGGATATTAAAATACGATATGGCACATTTAAACGAGGACCATATCGGCTATTCACAAATACAATACTTATATGCGCGCAGTTATTTCAAAGACATTCCAATCAGTAAACGCAATCAAAAAGCATTCGATTATTATAAAGGTCAGGCTAAAAAATACTGGCTGCAAAAAGGCCGTTATATGCAGGGAATGATAGCACTTGCTTTGAACCGATACGATGATAAAATAACACCTAAGGATATTTTAAAATCTTTAAAGGAAAATTCATTGAACAGCGATGAAATGGGAATGTATTGGAAAGAAAACTACGAAGGCTTTTATTGGTACGAAGCTCCTATTGAGTCGCAGGCATTGTTAATTGAAGCATTTGATGAGGTAGGCAACGATAAAAAAGCGGTTGACGATTTAAAAGTATGGTTGCTAAAATCAAAACAAACACAGGATTGGAAAACCACCAAGGCAACTACCGAAGCCTGTTATGCATTGTTGTTGCGCGGAACAGATTGGCTGGTGACAGAAAGCAATGTGGAAATATCCCTAGGCACAATGAAAATAGATCCTAAAAAAATGCCCGAAGTAAAACAAGAAGCGGGTACAGGATATTTTAAAACATCGTGGAGCGGCAGCGATATAAAACCCGAAATGGGAAATGTAACGGTAGTTAAAAAGGACGAAGGTGTAAGCTGGGGAGCACTGTATTGGCAGTATTTTGAGCAGCTCGATAAAATTACACCACATAAAACACCTTTGTCATTGAAGAAGAAATTATTTATTGAAAAGAATACTTCTTCCGGTCCAGTTATTGAACCTATATCGGATAATACAATGTTAAAAGTAGGCGATAAAATAAAAGTGCGTATTGAGTTGCGTGTCGACAGGGATATGGAATACGTGCAGATGAAAGATATGCGTGCATCGGGTTTTGAGCCTATCAATGTAATTTCAAGCTATAAATGGCAAGATGGTTTGGGTTATTATGAAAGCACAAAGGATGCAGCAACCAATTTCTTTTTCTCCTACTTACATAAAGGAACATACGTTTTTGAATATCCATTGCGTGTAACGCACAAAGGAAATTTTTCAAACGGTATAACTACTATTCAATGTATGTATGCACCTGAATTTACGAGTCATTCGGAAGGGGTGAGGGTGAAGGTGGAGAAGTAGGTTAATTTGGAAATTAGTCAATTGGATAATTTGAAAATGATGTGTAACTTTACTATCACACTAGTTTTTAATAATTTTAAACAATGAAAGCAAAAATCACTTCAGTACTTTTTTTTCTAAGTATAGCCATATCTTCATTTGCGCAACAAGAAGCATTAAACCAGGTTGACAAGGAGGGTAAAAAGGATGGCAAATGGATTGTGTATCTTGATAAAGATTGGAACAAACTTAAAGATAGCAGCAATGCTGTTTATTACAGATATAATATTTTTGACCACGGTGCAAATCTTCGGCCTATGGGTCCTTGTGGAGGAAAGGGACATAAATTGGAAAGGATAGGTGGAAGCCCACAAGAAGGTAAAATAAAACTACTAGATGGAGAGTATAAATGGTACAATGCAAAAGGGCAATTAACTTTTGAGCATATTTTAAAGAACGGTGAATATGTTTCTTATAAGGAGTATTATGCCTCAGGGGTGTTGAGTAATCATTTTGACTACACAAAACAGTATGAAGGACAAACCAATTCGTATATGGGCTATTCTTATGATAAAAAAGGAAAACTAAAGTCTGAATGGGCATTTCGAAAATTTGATAATGGTCAGTGGCCACCCACTCGAGATTAAACTATTCATTATTAACCTTACTTTCGTTTAGCAAAACAATTACAAAAATTGAAAAAACTTATTCTTTTTATTGCGATTCTATTCTCTGTTAATTTATCTGCGCAGGAAACTCCCGTTCTCAGTGAAGCCGAATTAATTCATAAGGAAGACCTGAAGAAAAAGGTGGGGTGGTTGAAATTAAGAGTCGATTCTAATTTTAAAGAAGTTGCCAAGGATGCTCCTTCTGTTTATGAGTGCTATGTTTTTGCAGACAATAAAGGGTTTTGGCAATTCCCTTTTCCTGAAAAAAATATTACAGTTACATATAAAAAAGCGAATCCTTCAGAACAATCAAAATTGTTGAACGGGATGGTGGATTTTTACGATACAAAAAGTCGCAGAATGTTTAAGTATATTTTTAAAGATGGATTTTATTTGCGAATACAGGATTATACAAGGCTCGGATTAAGAAAGAAATATACAGGACAATTAGTTTCCATTTTTGAATATATACCCAAGAAGAATTCATTTGAAGCAAACGTTAATACTTATAATATTAAAGGAGAATATACCGGATATTATCATGGTGAATATGATGGATACACACATACGCCTCTGCCATTTATTAAAAAGATAGAGCCGATGTCGTTTGAGTAATAAGTATTGCTAAAAATTAGCATTTTGCCTGAGATTGGTATTTTCACCAATCGCTTTTAATCCCATTCATTATTTAACCTTACTTTTGTAAAACCAAACAAGAACAAAATGAAAAAGCTATTACTTATACTTTTGCTTTCTACTTCTTTTTTTGCAAAAGCCCAATACTCACAAAATCTCGACACTATTAAATGCCCCGGGCCTTTGATGGAAAATTATGTGCGGCAAATTTACAGTGATTCACTGATGAGTAGCTATGTAATTTTAATTCCGATGGAAGTAAAAGAGCACAAACATAAATTCCATACCGAGCAGGTAACCATATTGCAAGGTGTTGGCGAAATGACTTTAGGTGATAAAACATTTACCATAAAAAAGGGCGATGTTATTTTTATTCCTAAAAACACCTTTCATTCTGTGAAGTCGAAAAGCTCTATTCCCATTAAAGTGCAGTCAGTACAAACGCCAATGTTTGATGGCAAGGATAGGATTTTCAAAGAGAATTAATGTTAATTGGATATATTATAAAATAAAAAGAGGGCTGAATTTCAGCCCCCTTTTTGTATAATAGAAAATGAAAATTATGCTTCTGCAGTTTCTTTGGCTGTAATGGCAAACTCTTTTATAAAGCTGTTTACCATATCCAACTTTTCCCAACCAAAGGTTTCGTATTTTTTTCCGTTTACTTCAACTGTGCCTGGAGTTCTTCCCATATGTCCGTATGCGGCAGTTTCAGCATAAATAGGGTTTTTTAAACCAAATCGGTTTACGATAGCACTCGGGCGCATATCAACTAATTTTGCAACGCGAGATGCAATTTCGCCATCGCTTAGTTTTTTACCTTCTGCGTTGCGTGCTTTTCCGGTTCCATAAGTATAAACATATAAACCAACAGGTTGTGCTACACCAATTGCATAAGCAACTTGTACCAACACCTCATCGGCAACACCTGCAGCCACTAAATTTTTTGCAATGTGGCGTGTAGCATAGGCTGCCGAACGATCCACTTTTGAAGAATCTTTTCCTGAGAATGCACCACCACCGTGAGCACCACGTCCACCATAAGTATCAACAATAATTTTTCTGCCTGTTAAGCCGGTATCACCGTGCGGTCCACCGATAACAAATTTACCTGTTGGGTTAACATGGTATTTAATATCGTTTCCAAAAAGTTTTTTGATACGTGCAGGCAATAATTTTTTAACGCGGGGGATTAATATATTCACAACATCTTCGCGAATTTTCGCAAGCATTGCATCGTCTTTGTCAAAATCATCATGTTGTGTAGAAAGTACGATGGTCTCAATTTTTTCAGGTTTTCCTTTATCTGAATATTGAATGGTTACTTGCGATTTTGCATCGGGACGTAAATATTTCATTTTTTTACCTTCTCTACGAATCGCAGCAAGTTCTTTTAATAATAAATGCGATAACTCTAAAGGAAGTGGCATAAAATTATCGGTTTCGCGACAAGCATAACCAAACATCATTCCTTGGTCACCGGCACCTTGCTCTTCTTCTTTAGCACGTTCAACTCCTTGGTTAATATCCGAAGATTGTTCATGCAATGCATTTAATATTCCACAAGAAACGGCATCAAATTGATATTCCGACTTGTTATATCCGATACGGTTAATTACACCACGTGTAATTTTCTGTACATCAACCTTCGCTTTAGCGGTATCGTTGCATTTTATTTCACCACCAACCACAACCATTCCTGTAGTAACAAATGTTTCACAAGCAACTTTGGCGTTGCTATCGTAGGTTAAAAATGCATCAATAATGGCGTCAGATATCTGATCTGCTACTTTATCTGGGTGCCCTTCCGACACAGATTCTGATGTAAATAAATAAGACATAGTTTAGTTTTTAAAAATTTGGAGTGCTAAATTAATTAAATGCTTTGGGAAATGGAAATATTTTGAGCGATTCTACCATATTTTCACCCTTATTTTGTCATTTCTGTACATTTTATCTCCTTCTTTTATACCAAATGCAGCATAAAACTCAGGAATGTTAGAAAGTGGACCAATAACTCTAAAAGATGCCGGTGAATGTTCGTTGCTCATTACCTGATTTGCTAAAGCTGCATCTGTTTGCTGAATCATCCATGAAAAGCCAAAACCTAAAAAATAGCGTTGGTCGGGCGTATAGCCTCCAATTTTTTCTGATGATTTACCTTGTGGTGTTTTTTTAAATGCTTCATAGCCCATAATAGCACCACCTAAATCGGCAATATTTTCACCTTGCGTATTTTCACCTTTTATATGGAGGCTATCTAACACAACATAGTTGTTAAATTGCTCCACAATCAAAGTGGTTTTTTCCATAAATTTTTTTCTGTCTTCGGCTGTCCACCAATTTTTTAGATTGCCATTTTCATCGTATTGTGAACCTTGGTCGTCAAAGCCGTGTGTTATTTCGTGACCAATCGTGGAGCCTCCTATTATTGCGTATAACAATGCATCATCGGGCATTTTGTTTTCGTATCCGGGAACAATAATGTTGCAAGCAGGAATAACAATTTCATTGTTAGTAGGGTCGTAATACGCATTGTAGGTTTGAGGTGTCATATTCCATTCACTCCTGTCAACCGGTTTCCCCCATTTTTGTAGCATATAATTAAAGTGCCAATTGGAGGTACGAATAATGTTTGAAACATACGATTCGCGTGATATTTCAAGAGCAGATAAATCTTTCCATTTGTCGGGGTAACCTATTTTCATTCCAATTTTATTGAGTTTAACAAGTGCTTTTTCTTTTGTAGGCTCCGACATCCAATCCAGTTTTTTTATGTGTTCCGCATAAACTGAACGAACATTGTTGGCAATTTCCAACATCTTTTCTTTAGCTCCTTTTGGCAAATAATCTCTTACATAAATTTCACCAATTAACTCACCTAAATAGCCGTTGGTGCTTTCCACTATTTTTTTCCAACGAGGTTTTTCTTCTTTTACTCCTTGCATAATGGTAGAATGAAAATGGAAATTTTCTTTTACAAAACCACTGCTTAAATCAGAAGCAAATTCATCAATCAAATTGAAGGTCAAATAAGCTTTCCAGGTTTCTATATCGTGTTTCTTAAGTATACTTTCAAGTCCTTTATAGTATTCAGGCTGACCAACAATAACAGTATCAATGTTTGTTAATTTATAGTTTTTAAAAATGGAACTCCATTGCAAGGTAGGGCTGTTTTTTTCGGCATCTGCAACACTCATTTTGTTGTAGTTTTTATAGGGGTCGCGCAAATCTTCCATTTTTCTGCTGCAGTTTGCAAGGTCAGTTTCTAAACGAAGAATAGCAGCACTTTTATTGTCACAATAGGATGCATCTTTTCCCATTACTTTAAACAATGTTGCAATGTGTTTTACATACTCATTTCGAATGGTAGTAGTTCGTTCGCTTGGATTAAAATAATAATCTTTCTCGGGTAAGCCAAGCGATGCCTGTGATAAGTATATACTGTATATAGAACTGTTTTTTTGATCCTGTCCGATATAAAAGGAAAACAGGGGGCTAACTCCTATTTCCTGTAATTGAGCAGTAACCGATATTACATCATTCGTGCTTTTTATACCATCAATTTTTTTGAGCTGTTCGCTTAGTGGACTAAGTCCTTTTTTTTCAATCGACAAGGTATCCATTCCGCTAAAAAAGAAGTCGCCTATTTTTTGCTCATTACTACCCTTTTTTGAGGTGGTATTGTTAGCCGATTGCTCACATATTTTTCTAACATCTGCGTTGATACTGTCTTGTATGGTTTGAAAAATTCCGTTACTTTTTTCGGAAGATGGTATGGGATGTTGTTTAAACCACCCATTATTTGCAAAAAGAAAAAAGTCATCTTTTGGAAGAATGTTGGAATCGATATGCTCAACCAATGGGTCATTTTCCACCAATGATGATTGATTAGTTGATGTATCGCAAGCACTAAGCCCGATTGTTAATGCCGCAATGGCAAGGTTTTCTTTTGTAAGGAAGTGAATAAACATAATGTATGTGAAATTTATCTTCTAAAAGTAATATTATTATCTTCATCATTACAGCATAAATCTCGACTGAGGAGTTTTTTTATATAATTGTAATCCGATTGAATATATTTTATATATTTGTTTTCGTAAAAATGTTAAATTAATAACTATGAAATATTCATTTTCAAAAATTGCATTGGGTACTATTATTTCAGTATCGTCAGTAATACTTTATTCTTGCGGTGGTGATGGTAAAGATGGTAGCGAAATGAACGCAGCTGACTCTGCAGCATCTAATGTTACAAAGGCAAAAGCACAAAAAGTATTTTATGCTATTCCGTCTCCAATAGAGATGTCGAATATTATTAAAAATTGCGGTGCTAACTACAATAAGGATATTCTTAATCCGATTGAGAATGTATCCAAGTATTCCAGCAATACCAAAAAGGCGTTTAACCTAGGTGTATATGGTGCAGATTTGGCTTATACATCAATATTTGACCAAACACAAGAGTCGATGTTTTATATGGGTAACTGTAAAAAATTGGCTGATGGATTGGGTGTTACAGGTGCTTTTACCCCTGAAATGATTAGTAGAATTGAAGCAAGCAGCAATAACAAAGATTCATTGTTGGTTATTATTTCTGATTCATACTTGGCAACAGATGCTTACTTAAAGGAAAATGACAGAGCGAACGTTTCAGGATTGGTTATTGCAGGTGGTTGGATGGAAGGTTTATATATCTCTACACGTATTGCAAAAGCAAATCCGAAAAATGAGGTTATTCTTACATCCATTGCCGAGCAAAAATTATCGCTTACCAATTTAATTGGTTTAATTGAAAGTTACCCTGCCGATGATGGAGTAACGGAAGTTTTGAATGATTTAAAAGCGATAAATTCAATTTACGAAGGTGTTAGTCAAACATCTACTCCTTCTGAAGGCGAAACTGTTTCGAAAGAAGGAACTCCAACTGTTGGTAAAGGCGGTGAGATAAAAGCAAGTGCAGAGCAAATTACTGCTATTATTGCCAAGGT
Organism: uncultured Bacteroidota bacterium; assembly: GCA_903840505.1. Classification (GTDB taxonomy): domain Bacteria; phylum Bacteroidota; class Bacteroidia; order UBA4408; family UBA4408; genus CAIMGI01. The sequence goes on along the minus strand of CAIMGI010000045.1, from coordinate 10,463 downwards.
GGATGAGATTAGAACTAAGTGGACAAAGTAAATTTAATACAAAATAAAAGAAAAGTATATGAACGCATCAGTTAGAAAGATAATAGTACCTTTTTTGTTTTTAACATTAGTATTAGGAGCATCAACAGCAGCTTTAGCACAATGTAATGGATTTACTAAAAAGAAATGTATTCCCTTGCTTGCTCCATTTATTCACAATGGTCAATTGAACAGTACTTCACTTATGCCTGGAGAAAATGCTGAGTTGTTAATGAGTTTTTATTCAGGTCAGGAGTACAGATTATTAATTGCAGGTCAGGAAGTGCTTGGTAACATTCAGTTTAAAGTAATGGATAGCGACCACAAAGTATTGTACGATAACAAAGAACACGATAACTTAAAGTATTGGGATTTTAGTGTAAAAGCGACCCAGCAACTTATTGTAGAAGTAATTGTTCCCGAGCAAAAAGTATATAATAATTTAGTTCAAAGCGGTTGTGTTGCAGTATTGGTAGGTTTCAAAAAGTAAAAAACATATTTTTAATTTTAATGCTCTATGTTTTCATAGAGCATTTTTTATTTTATATAAAACAGAATTGTGAAAAAGTACGTATTTTTATTTCTCTTGTCTAGTGCTGTTACAAACACATTGTTAGCACAGTTTGTTCTGACTAATGGTCCGCAAACAGGTCAAATTACAGATATACTATTTGCTTCAAAGGACACTGCTTATGTATCATCCTACCAAGGAGTTTTTAAAACGGTTGATAAAGGAAACACTTGGCAACTCGGGATTTTGGGACTGGGTAACTTTTCCGTCAATTGCTTAGCAAAGAAAAATAATAGCTTGTATGCAGGTACCAACAATGGAATATACCTTTCAACGGATAACGCACTTACTTGGACTTTAATTAGTGCTAATATTCCCAATAACGGAGGAGAAGTTTACAGTATTGCTTTTAATGGCGATACTATCTTATACGGTGGAGAAAAGCAAGTATATATTTCAAATAACAATGGTGCAAATTGGACCTTTGCAGGAAACGGAATTTCAAACAGTAGAACAGTAGCCTCCCTTACTGTGAAAGGCAGTAAATGGTTTGCTGCGGTATTTGATAGTGTTTATGTTTCAAGCGATTTTGGAGCCACTTGGAGCTCATCCAATTCAGGACTTCCTGCAGGAATGCAAATGTATAACATTGGAATTAAAAGTATTGGAAACAATTTGGTATTACGTACAGTAGGTTTGGGTTCCTTTATTAGTTTGGATGATGGAGCTACTTGGAATACCATAAGCGATATAACAGATATTTATGTTACCGATTTATATGCATACAATAATAAACTATATGCATCAACACTTGCCGGTTTGTTTGAATCCCAAAATGATGGCGTAAATTGGTCAAGTATTGCACTCAATATCAATGGTGGTTCATTTTCATTGGCCGTTTTCGATTCGGTAGTTTTTTCGGGAATAAGGGCAGAGGGAATATACCGCTCACTAAATTTAGGAGCTGCTTTCAGTAAGCAAACAAACGGCTTGAGTGCTTCTCGCAGCAATGTGATGATGAATGATGCCAATGATTTATTTGTAGGCACAAACGAAGGTTTATTCCTCACAAACGACAATGGAAATAATTATTATTCTGCAAATTATGGTTGTGATAACCCTTTTGGATATTTTGCTTCAATTTTCGCTATGCAAAAATTCAATAGTAGTCTTTATGTAGGAACCGATTATGGAATTTATGAATCCCTCAACAATGGTTTTAACTGGCAAGATATTGGAGGTCCACTGCCGAATTATACTCCTATAAATGCCATAACAAAAAGTGGTCCCGATCTTTTTGCAGGATCTAAGAATGTTGGTATATATAAAACGTCAAACAACGGTGTCAATTGGAATCTTTTATACAATGGAGCTCCTAGTGGTTGTGTATCCTTATTTACAAAAAATAGCAAGGTGTTTGCTACTTCTGACAAAACATACGTATCTCCCGATAATGGTGCTAATTGGGTAGTATTGCCCAATTCTCCATTGAATAATTATTATCAAACCATTACAAATGGGATGCATATTTTTTCTGCCAATTACAATGATGTGATGATGAGCAAAGACGATGGATTAAACTGGATTTCTATCAGTTCCAACGCACCATTACTTTCGGGCTATCATTTTATTTCTTTACTTACAATTGATACAACTTATTTAGTTGTAGGAACATTTGAAGGAAAAGTTTTCCTGACATCAGATAAAGGAAATAATTGGTCGGATATAAGCCAGGGATTGTCATTTGATATTAATATTCCTTACCCTGTTTGGTCAATAGGGTGCGATAGCACAGATTTGTTTGTTGGCATTGATGCCAATGGTGTTTGGCGCAGACCATTTACCGAAATGAATATAATAACAGGGGAAGAAATTGCACTTAATAAAACAACAGACTTTACTGTTTTTCCAAATCCTGCAAGCAATAATATAACTGTAAGTTACAATGCAACAAATGGTACAGTTATTATTATGAAGATAATGGACATACTTGGAAATATATTGGTAAATGAGCAATATACTGTTGATAGCAATAATGGAATGTTGCGAAAAAATATCTCTATTGCTGATTGGTCTGTAGGAGTTTATACCATACAATTACAAACAAGCGAACAAGTGTTTTTGAACAAGTTTGTGATTCAAAAATAAAATTACTTACTGTATCCTAAGAGCAAGCGTATCTACCGAAGCAGCAGTAAAGTAGCCTATTGCACCCTTGCTTAAATTGCTTGGAGGATTTGCGGGTGGTGAGTCGAAAGGACTTCCTGAGTTGGATTGCTGTGTGCTCAGTGCTACTAAATAATTATTATATCCTTTTGTGATTCCCAGTGTTACTATTTGAACACTGTCGTTATACTGAAAATTATAAGGCAGTTCAGATACAATATAACTGCCATTTACAAATACATCATCATATACAATATACTTGAATGGATCAACAATTATCGAATCATTTTTAAGTGCAATAATGCGAAGAAAATTGCCTGGTTCAGGAGGCTCTTGCCCACTCATAATGATTTTAAACCCTGCGGGAATAAAGGCATTTGCTTCAGCATAATAATAATTTAACGAATCCATTTTAAATTTTGGCTGCATTTCGGTTTGTGCAGTATAGGTATTACCACCTCGTAAGATTAACAAATTATAGGTTCGCCCAACTACTGCAATCCTATTGGTATGTGTTTTATATACTCCGTCAGTAGTATAAAATAGGGTGTCGGTTATTCCTGTATTGTCAATAATATAAACTGTTGCATCGGTAACAACGGGAGCTTTTTCTTTCGAAAAGAAGTCTTGTGTAGCGGTAATCCTAATCGAAAAAGGTTGTAATTTGTCAATGATTGTACCTTCTACCACAATTTTTAAATCCGATTGTTGCAAGGGAATATCAATTACTTTTTCACAGCTTGAAAAGAGGATACTGATGAATAGTATTGTAAAGAGAAGATTGGCTATAGTTGTTTTTTTCATCGCAGCATTAAAATTTAAAATTCCAAGTAACAGAAGGTATTATTTTAAACAATGATATCTGAACGGCTTCTGTTCCTCCATTCGGAATAATATCACCATTCTTGTCCTTCTTTTCTCTGAAAACAATGGCATAAGCATTCTCTCTATTGTAAACATTGTAGATTGAGAAATTCCACGAACTTTCAAATTTACGATCCGCTTTTTTCTTAGGGTCAATGGTAAATGAAACATCCCCTCGGTGATAGTTGGGCATTCGATATCCATTTCTTTCAGCATAATAGGGAATAATAGAACCCTCGTATTCGTAGCTACCACTAGGGAAAGTAACCGCATTTCCGCTTGCATATACCCAGGTTGCAGAAAGGGAATAGCGCTCTTTTATTTTTTGCATCAATACAATTGAAATATTATGTCTTCTGTCATTTTTAACAGGGTAGGGGTCACCAGAATTGATGCCTTCAATTTGTCGGAATGTCTTAGCCCAGGTATAAGCCAACCAACCTGTAGTTTTACCTGCATTTTTTCGAACTAAAAATTCTGCACCATAACTCCATCCTTTTCCAACCAATAATTCGCGGTCAATACGTTCATTAAAAAACAGAGAAGCATTGTCTTTGAAATCAATTTGGTTGTGCATCAATTTATAATAGCTTTCAACAGAAGCTTCCCAGCCTTTTTTGAATTCGTGAAAATAGCCGATGGCTCCTTGGTCGCTGTATTGTGGCTTTACATACAATCCACTTGGTATCCAAATATCTGTTGGTAATGTAGTAGCCGAGTTAGATGCTTGGTGTAAAAATTGGTAGGTTCTATCGTAAGATGCTTTTATGGAAATATTTTCACTAACAGCAAAGGATAGTGCAGCCCTTGGTTCAAAGCCCTCGTGTGTTTTAATGTGTTCCCATTCTTTGTATTTCAATGTATCAGTCACCGTTATGTTGTCGCTTTTATAAAGGTATTCGGTAGATGTGCCAACATTATCAAAATTGGTATAGCGTAAACCATAGCGCAAAGTAAATTTACCTGAAATGTCCCATTCGTGATCAATGTATCCTGATGTTTCCAAGGCACTTTTTGTGGGCATTACACTTTTTGTGAAAATAGATGTTTCTTGCAATGGCTCCACTTTTCCGGGTTGAAAAAAGTGATAGGTTGATTGTGCTCCGAAGTTTATTTTATTTTTAGGATTGGCATAATAGGTATAATCTGCTTTTAGTCCGTAATCACGAATTCCCGATGTTACTTTAAAGTTTTGAGTTTCGGAAAAATCCAAACTTATTCCATAGCTGAAGTCGCTGAAAATGGCCGTTATGTTTGAAAACAGTTTGGGTCCATACAAATGGTTCCAGCGAAATGTTCCTGTTGCATTTCCCCAATCGAAGCCGAAAAGTTTATTAAATTCCAACACATCTCTGCCAAAGTATCCCGATAAAAACACCTTGTCTTTTTCGCTAATTCTGTAATTTGCTTTCAGGTTAACATCGTAAAAATAGAGTTTGTTTTTTCTAAGGTCTTTGTTTTTGGCAAATCGTAAAAACTGATCTGCGTATGTTCTTCTGCCCGATACCAAATAGGAGCCCTTATCTTTTACAATTGGTCCTTCCAATGTTAATCTGCTCGAAATAGTGCCAATTCCTCCACTTCCTGAGAATTTTTTAGAGTTACCATCGCGCATTCTGATATCCAGCAAGGATGATAAACGACCGCCATATTTAGCCGGAATTCCTCCTTTGTACACATCAATATCTTTAATGGCATCGGAATTAAATACCGAAAAGAAGCCCATTAGATGCGAAGCATTATAAACGGGGGCTTCGTCAAGTAAAATTAAATTTTGATCGGTAGCACCACCCCTTACGTTAAAGCCGGAGCCACCTTCACCGGCCGATTGTATGCCGGGCATTAACTGTATCGATTTTAAAATATCCACTTCCCCGAACATGGCAGGCAAGGATTTTACCGTCCCAATATCCATCGAAACAACACTAATGCGTTTCTCCTGAACGGTTTCGTCTTTTGATTTCGCAGCAATTTCTACCTCTTTTAGTTCAACGCTGTTGTCAGATATCTCAAAATTAAGGTTTATGTTTTTGGTCAAATCTATACTCAATTCCTTGGTTTGGTATCCAATCGAGCGGCACAATAAAATATAATTCCCCTTATCTAGAGTAAGGGAATAAAATCCATAAGAATTGCTTGCTACACCAGTTGAGCTTCCTTTTATAACGATGGCAGCACCTATAATTTCTTCACCTGTTTTAGCATCTTTAACCACACCGCTAATAGTATATTTTTGTTGTGCCCAACCAAAGCTTATGATAAGGAAAAGTAGCAGTGTGCTAATAAATAATTTCATACAATTTTTAAATCGAGACAAAACTATGGAAACATTTTTAATTTACAAAGTTTCCTTCTTTTATTTTTTAAATAGTGCTTACTTTAGCACGCAAAGAGTTTAGGCTTAAAAATGGAAAAAACTACAGCGTATATTGTTAATTGGTTGAATTCATATTGTGAACAAAACAGAATGAATGGCTTTGTTGTTGGAATTTCGGGAGGAATTGATTCTGCTCTAACTTCAACATTGTGTGCACTCACCAACAAACCCGTTTTGTGTTTAAATATGCCAATTTTACAGCATAAAGCAGAATATGATAGGGCCAATGAACACATTGAATGGTTAACGAGTAAGCATGAAAATGTAGCCTTTGTGGAAACAGATTTAACACCTGTTTTTAAACAAATTCAAGAAACCTTGCCAAATACTATTCAAGACCCATTAAGTATGGCAAATACACGAGCACGTTTGCGAATGCTTACCTTGTATGCCTATGCGGGGAATAAAAAGATGTTGGTTACCGGTACCGGAAATAAAGTGGAAGATTTTGGAATTGGTTTTTTTACCAAATACGGTGACGGAGGTGTTGATATTAGTCCGATTGCCGACCTTTTAAAAAGTGAAGTGTATGCCTGTGCAAAACAATTGGGTGTTTGCGACTCCATTTTAAAAGCAGCCCCAACAGATGGATTATGGGATAAGGAAGGAACCGATGAAGATCAAATTGGTGCGAGTTATGATGAGTTAGAATGGGCAATGAAATACATTGAATTGGGAAAGCAAAATGAGCTTAGTGAAAGGCAAAAAACAGTATTGAATATTTATGCTCGTTTTAATACTTCCAATAAACATAAAATGACAACAATCCCTATTTGTAAAATTCCTTTAGAATTAAAATATGCTTAAAGATATTCCTGAATACGCTGTTGAAGACGTTGCTATTGCTGTTGTGAATGAAAAAAACAAGGAAGGGGAGATGGAGTGGAATGTGTATGTTATTAACTTAAAAGCGGTAAGCTTAGAAAGTGTATTGGTTACTTCCACCGGTTATGGAATTATTGGTGAAGAGGAAATTAAAACTAGTACTTTGCGCCATAGCTTAGAAGATATTCCTGCCAATTCCTTCGGTAAAGTGGAACCCATTATGGAAAGCGTATTTGTCATTAACAATGAGTATTGGCTGAGTTTTTACCTGAACAATAAAATGTACGATAAGAAATATGTTTTTTTAGCCGAAAGTATTCGCGAGGAAAATTTTACCTTGATTCCTGTTATTAATAAAAGAGGGGTAATGATAAAATAAAATGCTACTGATAAGTATCAGTAAATAGTATTAAATGGATATGTACATTTGTTAAAAACAGAAGATAGTATGCAGCAAAAGAATGTTACTGTAATTGGAGCGGGTTTAGTTGGGTCATTACTCAGTATTTATCTTGCAAAGCGAGGATATAAAGTGAATGTGTTTGAACGCAGACCCGATATGCGTAAGTCAACTATGTCTGCCGGAAAATCGATTAATTTGGCATTGAGTGATAGAGGTTGGAAGGGCCTGGAGGGTGTTGGTATTGCAGAAGAAATTCGTAAAATAGCCATACCGATGTATGGCCGCTTTATTCACCATAAAAATGGGACCACCGCTTTTCAGCCTTATGGAAAGGACAAACAGGCAATTTATTCTGTTTCGCGTGCCGAAATAAATATGAAGTTGATGGATTTGGCAGAGCAACAAGCAAACGTGAAAATTAAATTTGATGAGCGTTGTACCCACATTGACAGAAGTTTATTAGAAGCGCATTTTGAAAACAATACCACAAAGGAAACAAGTTCAATTTGCAATGATTTGCTTTTTGGTTCGGATGGTGCATTTGCTGCATCGCGTTTAAGTATGCAGCTTTCCACAGATAGATTTGAGTATAATCAACATTATATCGAAGCAGGATACAAAGAACTCATTATTCCTCCCGGAAAAAACGGAGAGTTTTTAATGGAAAAAAATGCATTGCATATATGGCCGCGTGGAAGTTTTATGATGATAGCCTTACCTAATCCGGACGGGAACTTCACTTGTACCTTGTTTTTACCTTTTGAAGGTGAAAAATCATTTGCCAATTTAAAAACAAAGGAACAAGTAAAGACCTTTTTTGAAACTGAATTTCCCGATGCTGTGCCGTTAATGCCCACATTGATCGATGATTTTATGCATAATCCTACCTCGTCATTGGTTACTGTAAAGTGTTATCCTTGGACCTTTGATAATAAGATAGGTTTGATTGGTGATGCCGCACACGCTATTGTTCCTTTCTTCGGACAAGGGATGAATTGTGGTTTCGAAGATTGCGTTGTGTTAAATGACCTGATTGAAAAGTACAATGAAAATTGGGAGAAAATATTCCCTGAGTACCAAGCATTGCGAAAGCCGGATGGGGATGCAATAGCTGATTTGGCAATTGCTAACTTTATTGAAATGCGTGATAAAACTGCCGACCCAAAATTTTTATTACAGAAAAAAATTGAAGCACGCTTTAGTCAAAAATATCCTGATAAGTGGATACCTGCATATTCTATGGTTACATTTAGTCCGCACATTCGTTACTCTACAGCATTAACGGAAGGAAAACGCCAAGAGGCAGTTATGCAAAAGGTAATGGAAATTGCAGATATAGATACTAAATGGGATAGTGAAGAAGTGGAGAAAATAATGCTTCAGAAATAGAATTTTATTTTTCCAATATCGATTTTATATCGGGCTTAAAATAAAGACTGCTCTTCAAAATCTTTCCGTCTTCACGAAAAATGGGTTCTCCATTTTCATTCAGTTTACTCATATTGCTGCGTTGTATTTCAGCAAACACTTCATCTATTTTATATTGAAGTCCGTGACGTAATATGGTCCCGAATAATATATACAGTTGGTCGCCCAAGGCATCTGCAATTTCAACTAAATCACCATTCTTGCAAGCCTCTAGGTACTCTTCGTTTTCTTCTTTAATTAAATTGTAACGCAGGGTGTATTCATTCTCTCCTACATCGGCTGTTGGGTTTTCGCGATTTCCAATTTTAAAAACTTCGTGAAATATTTTTACTTTGTTAATGTTATCAATCATATTTTTTGTTTTTATAAATATACTAAAAAATTAAGGGGGCAATATTGCTATTGCCCCCTTAATTTTTAATTTTTCTTAGCTTTTTATCTAATCAATGTAATCCAACCTTTATTTGAAAAGTCCTTATCAGAATTAGAGATAGCAGTAAGAATATAATAATAAGTACCGGAAGGAGATTTGCCACCATCCCATCCTTGGGTAGGATCGGTTGAGTTAAACACTTCGTTACCGAAGCGGTTAAATATTACCAAGCTGTATTCCTTCATACCACCTGCTTTAAGTTGCAACACATCGTTTACTCCATCACCATCAGGCGTGAATACGTTTGGCATAAGTACTTTGTCTTCTACTTTAATAAATTTAGAGATAGTATCCTCACATCCTGCACCATTTCTAACAGTAAGCATAACTTTGTAAGTGCCTTCTGCAGTATAGGTATGTGTTGGGTTTTTTATACCACTTTCTCCATTATCTGCAAAATTCCAATACCAACCTGTTGCACCTGTACTTTTGTCGGTGAAAGTAATTTCATCACCAGCGTATACTGCAGTCGTAGGATTGTAGTCAAATGCCGCTGTAATAGTTGAAGGGTCTATGTACGTAATTGTAACCTCATCTGCGGTAACCGGACAAACACCACTAGTAACAATCCATCTGTAAGTGTTGCTTCCAAATGGAATGCCACCAACATATGAGTTTGCATTTGTAATATCAGCAAAATTACCACCACCGGTAACAATTTCCCAATGTCCTTTTCCTGCATTGTTCGGAATTCCTTGCATTAAATAATCATTTACACAAATAGAATCATCCGGTCCAGCATCAGCAGGTGCAGGCAATTGATCAAATGTAATTACCACATCGTCAAATGACACACAAGCTCCGTTTGTAATAGTCCAACGCAATACGTACACCCCGTACGACTGTGAAGTGAAAGTAGTGTTAGGTGTGTTTGTGTTTCCAAAAATAGGATTCCCTGCTCCGTTTACCATCGACCAAGCACCTGTTCCAATAGAAGGGGTACTACCCGTTAAGTTCACATTCAATCCACACACAGCTTGGTTAGCACCTGCATTAGCAGGTTGTGGCATTTCATCAAAAGTAACCACAACGGTATCCATTGTAGTACAAGCTCCGTTTTGTATAGACCAAACAACATTGTATGCTCCATAAGTATCAACAGTCATTGTAGCCGAGTTTGCATTTTGTGGTAAGAAAATAATCGTACCCGGTCCTGTAGCTGTCCAAGTTCCAACTCCAACGTTTGCTAAATTTCCTGTAACTAATCCTGAGAACCCGCAGTAATTTAAATCCACTCCTGCATTAGCTACAGCAGGCATTTGGTAGAATCTGATACGTATGCTGTCGTTCAAAGAACAAGCTCCGTTAGAAGTATTCCAAACCAACCAATAGTCTCCATAATTAGAAGCAGTAACAGTAGTATTAGGGTCGTTAGGATTAGCAAAGTTAAGTGTTCCCGGTCCGGCCAATGTCATCCAAGTACCGATACCAAAAGTAG